>JBEHWY010000191.1:0-5987 GCA_048498975.1 Actinomycetota bacterium
TCCCTCCCCCCCCCCCCCCCACGGGGGCGTCCCCCCCCCCCCCCCCCGCCGCGCGCTCAGACCCTCGACAGCAGGTCGCCGAGGATGCGTGCCGTCGCGCCCCAGATCAGCTGGCCCTCGACCTCGTAGGTGGGGGTGTGGACGGCGACGCCGCCGCGCATCAGGCGGCGCATCTCGTAGCCGCTGCGCAGTAGCTCCAGCGAGAAGGTGAGGACGGTCTCGACCTCGCCCGGGTTCGGCTGCAGGTCGAGCTCGATCGGGTCGGGGACGAGGCCGACGACGGGGTGGACGAGGTAGTCGGTGACGAAGGTCGAGACCGGCCGCAGGGCGCCGCTGACCTCGACCAGGGCCGGGTCGAGGCCGATCTCCTCGTGGGCCTCGCGCAGCGCCGTCGCCGCCAGGTCGGCGTCGCCGGCGTCGCGGCGGCCGCCCGGGAAGGAGATCTCGCCGGCGTGGCGGCGCAGGTCGGCCCGGCGCTCGGTGAAGATCAGCCCCGGCTCCTCCGGCCACCCGTACAGCGCCAGCAGCACCGCCGCCTCCGTCCCCCCGGCCCCGCCCGCGGCGAACGCCTCCTCCAGCCCCAGCAGCACGTCCGAAAGGGCCGATGGGCCGATTTGTCCACTCATAGTGGACTTTTCGGCCCGTCGGCCATCAGATGATTACTTGGACGGTGCCGCCGTCTACGGACCAGGCGGCGCCGGAGACGTAGGAGGCGCGCTCGGAGCAGAGGAAGACGATTGCGGCGGCGATCTCGGCGGGGTCGGCGAGGCGGCCGATCGGGCGTTTGCCGCCGGCCGTCGCCAGCGCCTCGGCGCGGTTGGCGGCGCCTTCCAGCTCGACCGCCTGGTCGGCGATGCCGCCGGGCGCCATCCACATGTCCGATTCGGTCGGGCCGGGGCAGATCGCGTTGACGAGGACGCCCTTTTTCGCGTAGCGGTCGGCGAACAGGCGCGAGAGCGAGAGCTCGGCCGCCTTCGAGACCGAGTACTCGGCCATCGCCGCCGAGGGGCGCTTGCCCGAGGTCGAGCAGACGTTGACGACGCGGCCCCAGCCGCGCTCGACCATCGGCGGGATCGCCGCTCGCATCGTCCGCAGCGGCGCCATCACGTTGATCTCGAACTGGGCGCGGAAGTCCTCGTCGCGGACCTCGTCGAGGTCGCGCCAGCCGGCGAAGCCGGCGTTGTTGACGAGGACATCGAGGCCGCCGAAGCTCTCCGTCGCGGCGGCGAGGATCGCCTCGCCGGCCTCCTCGCGGGTGACGTCGAGGGCCAGCACCGCGGCGCGGCCGCCGGCCCGCGCGCCGGCGCCGTCGGCCTCTTCCTGGACCTCGCGCAGCCGCGCCTCGTCGCGGGCGACGAGCAGCACGTTGGCGCCCTCGGCGCAGAGCCCGATCGCGGTCTCGCGCCCGATCCCCCGGCTGGCGCCGGTGACCGCGCAGGAGCGGCCCGCCAGGCCCAGCTCCATCAGGGGCGCTCGATCCGTTCCGGCATCGTCACCTCGACCTCGCCGGCGATCACCTTGTGGACCGGGCACTTGCCGGCGATCGTCAGCACCCGGGCGAGCTGCTCCTCGTCGAGCTCGCCGGAGAGCCGGATCGAGACGGCGAACGAGGTCGGCAATGCCTTGTCGTAGTCGACGTCGACGTCCACTTCGACGTCACCGAGGTCCCAGCCTTTGCGGGCGGCGTAGAGCTCCATCGTGATCGCCGTGCAGCCGGCGAGGCTGGAGGCGAGCAGCAGCGTCGGTTTCGTGCCGAGGTCGGCACCGCCGACCGCGGCCGGCTCGTCGAGGACGAGCGAGTGGCCGTCCTCGATCTCGACGTCGTGGGTGAACCCGTCCTCGCCCCGGCGGCGGGCAGTGACCTTCACTCGGTGCTCCCACGGCCGCGGCCCTCGAACAGGACCGGGTCGTCGACGTCGGCGTAGCGCGCCATCGCGAAGGCGAGGTCGGAGGCGCGGTTGACGAAGTGGATCACGGTCTCGTCGGCGAGCTCGCCGGCTTCGGCGAGGACGGCGATGCGGCGCTCGGCGCGGCGGATCGCGGTGCGGGCGACGTCGAGATGGGCGGAGAGCAGGTTGCCGCCGGGGATGACGAACTTCGGCGGCAGCTCGACCCGCGCCATGTAGCGGTCGATCGCCTCCTCCAGCTCGGCCACCATCGACTCGGTCGTGCGGCTGACGCCGCCCTCGAGGCGCTCGGCGGCCTCCGGCGCCGTCGCCAGCTCCGAGCCGGCGATGAAGAGGTAGTCCTGCAGGCGGAGGATGTCGGCGGCGAGCTCCGGCTCGTCGCCGGCGGCGCAGTGGGCGCGGGCGACGCCGAGCTGGGAGCAGGCCTCGTCGAGCGAGCCGTACGCCTCGGTGCGGGCGTGGTGCTTGGGCACGCGGCCCCCGTACCAGAGCGAAGTGGTCCCGTCGTCGCCCTTCTTCGTGTAGATCTTCACCCCGACGATCCTACGCCGGGCGCCAGCGGGGCGGCCTCAGCCGACCGGGTTGAAGACCAGGCCGGTCATCACCTTGGGGAAGAAGTAGGTCGACTTCGGCGGCATGTTCTCCTCGGTTTCGGCGACCGCCTTGACCTGCTCGACCGGGACCGGGCGCTGGATCAGGGCGAGGTCGAAGTCGCCGGAGTCGACCCGGCCCAGCGCCTCGTCGACGCTCTTCGCGTACTCGAGCCCGTTGCGGGCGTCGATGTCGTGGTCGCTCATCCCCGCCAGCCCCTTCAGGACCAGCGTCTCGAGGATCGCCGAGTCCAGGCGCCGGTAGGCCTCCGGCTTGCCGGCGAGGCGGCGGTCGAGCGCCTCGACGTCCTTCAGCCGCAGCCGGTAGGCCTGCTTGTGGAAGCTGTCGTAGAGGCCGAAGACGCCGACCCCCTGCTCGCCGGCGGGGTCGATCTCCTCGCGCGCGACCTCTTCGGCCTCGAACAGGTCGCGCAGGCCGGCGCCGATCTTCCCCAGTCGCTCGGAGTCGCCGCCGAGCGCGAGCAGGCGGTGGGTGGGGAAGACGAGCAGGCCCGGGTCGTCGAGCCCGGTCAGCGACATCAGCGTGTAGTTCCAGGGCCCCTCGCCGCCGACCTCGTCGCGGTAGGCGCGGGCGGTCTCGTAGCGGTGGTGGCCGTCGGCGATCAGCAGCTGTGCGCCGGCCAGGCGCTCGGTCACGGCGGCGACGATCGCCGGGTCGGCGACCCGCCAGACCCGGTTGACGGTGCCGTCGGCGTCGGTCGCCTCGCCCCAGGGCTCGCCCTGCACGGCCGGCTCGACCAGCGGCCAGGCGTCCTCGGTCGAGAGCGAGAAGATCGGCGAGAGGTTGTGCAGCGTCGCCCGCGTCAGCTTCAGCCGGTCCTCCAGCGGGCCGGGATGGGTGCGCTCGTGCGGGCGCACGGTGCCGGTCTCGTAGTCCTCGACCCGCACCCGGCAGAGGATCCCGTGGCGGCTGTACTGGTTGCCGTCGGGGGCCCTGTAGTCCTGGGTCATCGCCCAGTAGGCGGGCTCGGCGTCGGCGAGGAGCGCGCCTTCGGCGCGCCAGCGGTCCATCGTCTCCCGGGCTCGCGCGTAGGGATCGCCGGGCGCGTCGTAGTCGGGGTCGGCGGGGTCGAACGGCTTCGGCAGGTCGATCGCCACCGCGTTGTAGGGCGAGCGGGCGAGGAGCGCCGCGCGCCCCGCCGCGTCGATCACGTCATAGGGGGGCGCCGCCACCGCGTCGAGCGAGCCGACCTTGTCCAGGTCGTAGTGCAGGGCGTTGATCGGGCGCACGTCCGCCATCGAGGGCAGAACCTACACTTGCCCGAGTCGGGGCGTGGCGCAGCCTGGTAGCGCGCCGCCTTTGGGTGGCGGAGGTCCCCGGTTCGAATCCGGGCGCCCCGACTAAGCAAGCGCCTCGCGGCCCGATCGCTTGCCAGTGCCCTTTGGGAACTACTAGAGTCCTCGATTGAACAGCATAGGTTCAGTGATCGGGAGGCGTAGATGAGTCTTGCGGGTACGTGGTACAACGAGCTCGGGTCGAAGCTGGACCTCGAGGTGGACGACGACGGGCAACTGACCGGCTCCTACGAAACCGGCGTCAGTGCCAAGGGATGCGCCGAGGGTCAGTACGAGGTCGCCGGTCGAACCGACGGCGAAACGCTCGGCTTCGTCGTCAACTGGAAGAACGCCAAGGCGGACTGCGAGTCGACCACCAGCTGGGCCGGCCACTATCGGCCAGGCGACGAAGGCGCGGAAGAGAGCCTGGCCATGTTCTGGCTGCTGGCGGAGAGCGCCGGCCCCGCGGAGGAATGGGAGTCGATGATGGTCGGCAAGGACGTGTTCGTCCGCCAGACGGTTGCTCCGGCGACCCAGACGGTCCGGGCGTCCAACCCCTAGAGAGGGAGTCGCTGGCTTCGGCGGCGGGGCGAAGACCGCCCCGCCGTGGGCCGCGCAGGGCGCGGCGAAGGTTCCACGAACCCGAACGTTCGTTTATCCGTCCCTGTGCAGGGCAATAATTTGATTTGTGCCTGGGATGAGAGAGGAGGGCGACGATGCGATCGAGCGGCGCGTCGAGCGCACCACGTTCGAAACCGATCGCCAGATCGTCGTCGGCGACGTGACGCTGCCGCCGGCCGGCTACCAGAGCCGGTTCTCGGATTCGCTGAACCGCGCCGACCTCGAGTTCCTGCCGCTGACCAACGTCGAAATCACCTCGCTGATCGACGGCAAGGTGCAGGAGCGGCCCTTCATCGTCCTGTCGAAGCGCCACATCCGCGTCGCCTACCCCGCCTTCGGCGCCTGAGGCTCGCCGCGGCGGCTCAGTCGGCTCGCCGCAGGCGGCCGCGGCTCGCGTAGGAGCCGAGGTCGACGCAGAAGGCGAGGATGACGATGAACCACTCGAAGCCGTAGACACGGTCCGAGCTGGCCCACATCGCCGCGTAGGCGAGCGTCGTCCAGGGCAGCAGGAAGAAGCCCAGGAAGGGCACGAACCAGCTGTCGAAGGAGCGGCTGAGCAGGTCGGTGAAGAGCCACAGCGCGAACAGCGCCAAGCGTGGCGAGATAACCGCGAAAAGGACGATCAGGCAGCCGATGCCCTGACCCTACCCGGACCGGCGCCTCAGTTCACCGATTCGTTAGACGTGAGGCGTAACGTCTTGGGGGAGAAAGGAACGGGATATGAACAGACTCGAAAAGCTGATGACGATGCTGAACGCAGACAAGGGCCAGATGCCGAGCGCCGAGGAGGCGCTGCCGGGGCGCAGCGAGCCGGCCTTCACGGTGCCCGACGTCCACGCCGTGCTGGGGACGCCGATCAAGCCCCCCTTCCCGGCTGGGATCGAGACCGCGTACTTCGCGCTTGGCTGCTTCTGGGGCGCGGAGCGGCTCTTCTGGGAGCTCGACGGCGTCTACACGACGGCGGTCGGCTACATGAACGGCGTCACGCCCAACCCCACTTACGAAGAGGTCTGCAGCGGCCAGACCGGCCACGCCGAGGCGGTCCTCGTCGCCTTCGACCCGCAGAAGGTCTCCTACGCCGATCTGCTCAAGGTCTTCTTCGAGGAGCACGACCCGACCCAGGGCATGCGCCAGGGCAACGACGTCGGCACCCAGTACCGCTCGGGGATCTACTTCGCCAGTGACGCGCAGAAGAAGACGGCGGAGATGGCCCGCGACGCCTACGACGAGTCGCTGCGGGCGGCCGGTCGCGACGCGATCACGACCGAGGTCGAGCCGGCGGGCCCCTTCTATTACGCGGAGGAGTACCACCAGCAGTACCTGCACAAGGTCCCTGACGGCTACTGCGGCCTGAAAGGGACGGGGGTTTCCTGCCGGATCCCGACCGCCGCGGCCTAGATGATCGGCTCCGCGACCAGGCGCGCCCGGATGACGCGCCCGGCGAGTGCGCACTTATCCCCGCATAGCGGAGAGAAGTGCGCACTCAGCGTCGCATCTCGGCGTCCTCGGGCTTGCCTTTGCCAACCGGCAAGTGCCGGCAACAACCGTCGTTCGGAACAGCGGGAAGCGAAAA
>JBEHWY010000192.1:0-5971 GCA_048498975.1 Actinomycetota bacterium
CTGCCACAAGGCGGGCAGGGGCTTCGAGGCGGGCGGGCCGGCGCACCTACCTGCCCTGTGGGTGCGTCGGGCCGCCCGCCCATGCAACGTGGTTGAGGAAAGTGGCTCTATCCGCCACATTCCTCAACCACGCGCGTTAAGAGGGGGCGAGCGCCGGGCCGTCGCGGCGGTGGACGTAGAGGAGGCCGGCGTAGAGGGCGAAGACCCAGAAGGCGCCGGCGCCGAGGCTGAGGCGCTGGACGAGGCCGTAGTTACCGCCCGCTTCGTGGTCGCTGAGGAAGAGGAGGACGGCGACGACGGCTAGGATCGGGGCGCTTCACCGGCCACCGACAGGAGGAACCCATGCGCACGCTGATCGCCACCACGCTCGCCGCGACCCTGCTCGCCGTCGCGATGATCGTCCCCGGCGCGGCCCCCGCCGCCGCCCAGCACGCGACCAAGTGCGCGCTGAGCGCCCACGACCAGCGCCACCTCGGCGCCTCCTACGTCACCTCGCTCGAAGTCGCCGGCACCACCTGCGCCAAGGGCAAGGGCGTCACCCTCGCCTTCAACAAGTGCCGCACCGCCGGCGGCAAGCCGCAGGGCAAGTGCAACCGCAAGGTCGGCCACTACACCTGCACCGAGAAGCGCTACGACGCGGTCCCCGGCGTCCAGTACAGCTCCAAAGTGACCTGCGTCTGGGGCAGCAAGCGCGTCCTCAGCACCTACACGCAGAACACCTAAGGACTAGACGCCGGCCGGCGGGCCGAACCACCTGGTCAGCGCGTCGGTCAGCCCGGCGTCGGTGCCATCGCCGACCCAGGCGACGTAGCCGTCGGGACGGACCAGCGCGGCGGCCGGTGCCGCGACCGCGCCGATCACCGGCAGCTCCCAGGCGCCGTCGTAGCTCGCCTCGACCAGCTGCACCCGGTCGGCCCAGGGAGCGATGTCGAAGCCGCCGGGCTGGCCGAGGTCGAGCAGCAGCGGCTCGGCGTCGTGCAGCAGCTCGTAGACCCGCAGCGGCCCGCCGGCGCTGACGAGGTCGAGGTCGGGCATCCGCCGCCCGAGCAACGGGTGCCCCTCGCCGAGGTCGTAGTGGATGTCCAGCCCGGAGACCCTGCCGGCGATCAGCTTGCGGGGCTCGTCCATCGCCGCCAGCTCCGAGACGACGTCGACCAGGGCCTTCGTGCGCTCGTCCCGCCGCTGCAGCGCCGCCTGCACCAGCGTGTGCTCGAGCGCGCGGGCGGCGACCGGGTGGCGCTCCTCCCGGTAGCTGTCGAGGAGGCCCTCCGGTGAGGTCCCGTCGACCACCTGGGCCAGCTTCCAGCCCAGGTTCACGGCATCCTGCACACCGAGGCTGAGGCCCTGCCCGCCCGCCGGGTAGTGCACGTGCGCCGAGTCGCCGGCGAGCAGCACCCGCCCCACGCGGTAGTTCGCCGCCTGCCGGGTCATGTCGGTGAAGCGGGAGATCCAGGTCGGGTTGTGGACGCCGAAGTCGGTGCCGTACACGGTGACCAGCGCCTCGCTGAGCTCGCCCAGGGTGGGCTCGCCACCCTGCCCCAGCTCGCGCTCGGTGACGATCACGCGCACCGTCTTCCCGTCCTCCAGCGGCTGCAGGCCGTGGACGCCGATCTCGTCGTGGCGGGTGCCCTGCGGCGTCTCCTCGGTCACTTCCACTTCGGCGATCAGGTTGCTCCTGGTCGGGTCCAGCCCCGGGAACTCGATCCCGGCCGCTTTGCGGACGAGGCTGCGCCCGCCGTCGCAGCCGACGAGGTACTGCGCCCGCAGCGAGCGGCCGCCGGCCAGCTCGACGTCGACCCCCGCCTCGTCCTGGGCGAAGCCCGTCACCTCGCACCCGTAGTAGACGCGCACCGGCAGCTCGGCGATCCAGGCGGCCATGATCCGCTCGATCTTGCTCTGCCAGATCCCGAGCGAGTAGGGGTGCCGGGTCGGGAAGTCGCTCATGTCGAGCACGGTCGTGCCGAAGATCGTCGCCTGGGCGACCTGGCCCTCCGCCAGGAACCGATCGGCGACCCCGCGCATCTCGAGCAGCTCGATCGTGCGCGAGTGAAAGCCGCCGGCCCGCGAGCCGACCAGCTCGTGGTCCGGGCGCCGCTCGACCACCGCGACGTCGACCTTCGCCAGCGCCAGCTCGGCCGCCAGCATCATCCCCGCCGGCCCTCCACCGGCAATCACCACCGCATGCTCCGTCATCGCCACCCCTTCGCTCGTTTCCCCTTGCGGCCGGCGATTATGGGGCACACCCCGGGGCTTGTTTCAACCCCCACCTCTGCCATAATCTGGCTCTAGGAGGCCGTTTTTCGCCCTTCCCCTCCTCCCCGCCGCGCGCCCCCGTCCTCCCCAAGCCCCCCGAGTGGGGCCGACGTTTCGAGCCCCACAAGCTCCAAGACCGACGCTCGCGCCGACCCCGTCAGAAGCAGCCCCGGAGCGCGACCTGCGCCGCCTTTCGCGCCCCGATCCCAGGGCCCTGGATTCGTTGGGGAGGGTCGGGTGACCCCCTGAACGTTTTGCGCCGCTACGCCAGAGCACGACCTCGGAAGGCCACAACCGATCCACGTAGGTAGGCGAGTGAAGGGGGTCACCCGACCCTCCCGGACCAACCCAAGAACCCTGGGTTGGTCCCGTGCCTAGGGCCTGAAGTCGCGCGCGATTTCTTCTTCGACGATCTCAGCCGCCAGCGCCGACCCGTCCCGATTGAGATGAATCCCGTCCGGTTCCCGCACGATCGTTTCGCTCCCGTCGATTTCCATCGCGTTGCGGAACCTGTCTTCGGGGGTGAAGACGGAGTTCATGTCGAGAACGCGGACGTCGGTGCGCAGCGGCGCCGCCGCCGCGTAGACCGCGGCGTTGACGGCGTCGACGATCGGCTTGCGGTCGGGGTCGCGGGCGGCGGGGACGGTCAGCCAGTAGACCTTGGCGGCGCCGCGCTGGCGGTAGTTCTGCATCATCTGCCGCGCCCGGTTGGCCCAGATCGCCGCCCATTCGGGGCCGCAGCAGCTGACGTCTTCGCCGCCCGGCCCCGGCATCGGCAGGCCCTCGTTGGCGCCGATGAAGATCACCACCGCCTGCGGGTGATCTTCGGCGACCTGGGTCGCCGAGAGCTTGCCCCAGTCGACCAGGTCGCTGCGCGAGATCCCGGTCGCCAGGTGCGGTTCGCGGACGACGTCGACGCCGTCGGGCGCCAGCCGCTGGCCGAGCTCGAGGTCGAGCGGGGTCGAGAGCGAGTCGCCGGTGACCAGCAGCGTCGCCAGCTTCGGCCGCGGCGCTTCTTCGCCGAGCTCCCGCCCGTCGAACCATTCCGCCGTCACCGGCGAGGGCCCGGCCGCGCCGGCGCCGCCACCCGCCCCGGCCGCGCCTTCTTCGAAGCCGACCCCGACCAGCTTCTGGTCGGGCGAGAGCCAGCCGGTCAGCGTGTGGCCGATTTCGGCGAAGGGCAGCTGTTCGGCGACCCAGGCCGCCGGCTTGCCGATCGCGACGACGACGTCGCGCCCCAGTCCCGGGTTCAGCTCCTCCCCCGCCCGCTTCACCGAGCCGCCGGAGAAGACAAGTAGCAGGAAGGCGATCAGCGCCGTCGCCATCACCGCGTCGCGGGCACTGAAGCGGCGCAGCTTCTCCTCGTCGAAGCGGTCCATCAGGCTGTCGTCGCGGGCGGCGGGCTTGCGGGGGCTGGGTTCGGTCATCTCAGAAGCGGAAGTAGATGAAGGGCGGCACGCCCTGGCTGGGGACGGTGGCGCCGACGACGAGGATAAGCGCGGCCAAGGCGACCGCGAGCAGCACCGGCGAGAGCCGCTCGATCCCGCTCTCGATTCGGCGCCCGGTCCGTTCCGGGATCAGCTGCAGCCCGATCACCGCGACCAGCGCCAGCACCGCCGGGAAGGTGGCGAGGGTCAGCGAGCCGCCGTGGAAGATCCCGGTGAAGTAGGTCCAGAACAGCTCGACGTCGGGCGAGCGGAAGAGGATCCAGGCGAAGACGACGAGGTTGAAGGTGACGAGCCAACGCAGCCAGCCGGGGAAGCGCAGGCGGCCGTTCCAGGCGTGCTCGACGCTCAGCATCGAGCCGTGGAAGCCGCCCCAGAGCACGAAGGTCCACGAGGCGCCGTGCCAGAGCCCGCCCAGCACCATCGTCGCCATCAGGTTGAAGTAGGTCCGCGCCCGCCCCTTGCGGTTGCCGCCGAGCGGGATGTAGAGGAAGTCGCGCAGGAAGCGGGAGAGGGTCATGTGCCAGCGCCGCCAGAAGTCGCGGAAGCCGGTCGCCCGGTATGGGCTGCGGAAGTTCTGCGGGAAGATGAAGCCCATCAGCAGGGCGAGGCCGATCGCCATGTCGGTGTAGCCGGAGAAGTCGCAGTAGATCTGCGCCGCGTAGGCGTAGGCGGCGAACAGCAGGTCGGGACCGCCGTAGGCCTGCGGCACGCCGAAGGCGGGGTCGACGACGACCCGCCCCAGGTAGTCGGCGATCATCACCTTCTTCACCAGCCCCAGCCCGACGAGGCCGAGGCCGGCGCCGACGGCGACGTGCTCGGGGTCCCGCGCGCTGGCCAGCTGCGGGATGAACTCGCGGGCGCGGACGATCGGCCCCGCCACCAGGTGCGGGAAGAAGGAGAGGTAGATCGCGACGTCGAGGGTCGAGGCCGGCTCGACCAGCCGCCGCTTGACGTCGACCGTGTAGCTGATCGCCTGGAAGGTGAAGAAGCTGACCCCGACCGGCAGCGCGATCGCCAGCAGCGGCGCCGTCGGCGACAACCCCCAGGTGTTCAGCAGGTCGTCGACGTTCTGGGCGAAGAAGCCGTAGTACTTGAAGGCGCCGAGGATGGCGAGGTCGAGCGCGACCGCGACGCCGGTGATCCACTTGCGCCGCCGCTCGTCCTCGGAGGCGTGGATCAGCTTCGCCGCCGCCTGGTTCAGCAGCGTCACCGCCGCCAGCAGCAGGCAGAAGCGCGGGTCGGCGGCGGCGTAGAAGAGGTAGCTGGCGAGGACGATGAACGGCTTCCACAGCCGCTGCTTCGGCATCAGCGCCCAGCTCAGCGCCAGCACGATCGGGAAGAAGATCGCGAACTGAACGGTAGGGAAAAGCAATAGGGCTCTCTGTAGGCTTGCCGCGGCGTCGTGCCACGAAGCCGGGCGATGCTAGTCGAGGACTCAGATGAACCGGATCCCGAAGAGCCGCGCCGCCGCGATCGCGACCCTCGCGCTCGCCCTCTCCCTGCTCGCCGCGGCGCTGCTGCCGGCAGCGGGAAGCGCCGTCTACGACCCCGCCTGCGGCGGCGTCGAGACCGCGAAGGCGACGAAGAAGATCAACCCCGGCGGCCACCCGCCGCTGGCGATCGGCGACTCGACGATGCTGCTGGCGCTGCCCAACCTCAGCCACGAGGGCTACCAGGTCAACGCCCACGGCTGCCGCCAGATCGACGAGGGCCTCGAACTGCTGCACGCCTACAAGCGCGAAGGCCGGCTGCCGCACCTGGTCGTGATCGCGCTCGGCGCCGACGCCAGCATCTCCCCGGGCCAGCTCGGCCGCGCCTTCCACCTGCTCGGCGGCAAACGCGTGCTCGGCCTCGTCACCCCGCGCGAGCTCGGCGGCGGCACCAGCAGCGACGCCGACGTCGTCCGCGCCGCCGCCAAGCACCACCCGCGCCGCGCCGTCCTGCTCGACTGGGTCGCCTACAGCGCCGGCCACTCGAGCTGGTTCCAGCCCGACGGCCTCCACCTCACCTTCGACGGCGCCGCCGGCTTCGCCCGCCTCCTGCGCCAGGCCCTCCCCTACGCCAAGCCCGGCGCCTTCCCCGGCGGCCCGCCGCCGAAGACCGGCCTCGGCCCCTCCGTTCCCGCCCGGTAGGGGTGCGGGTCCACGCCGGGGCGTGGCGGGCGAATCGTGGTTCCTTTGTTGCCCTGGGCGCGACAAAGGAACCACGGGATGAGTGGATCGGCTTCGTTCTGATCGCGCGGTTCCTTTGTCGCCTATATGGCGACAAAG
>JBEHWY010000193.1:0-5873 GCA_048498975.1 Actinomycetota bacterium
CTACCTCGTCCTCGCCGCCACCGACCCCGCCAACCCCTACGGCGCCTCGCTGCCCTGGCCGAAGCTCGACAGCGGCCGCCGCCCCGGCCGCACCCCCGGCGCCCACCTGCTGCTGCGCGACGGCGAGCCGATCGTCTTCGTCGAGCGCGGCGGCCGCGGCGTGCTCCGCCTCGCCAAGCTCGAGGGCGCCGAGCTGGAGGCGGCGATGCGCGCCCTCGCCGACGCCGTCGTCGCCGGCCAGCTGCCGAAGTTGGCGATCGAGAAGCTCGACGGCGAGGCGGTGATCGGCTCCGGCCACGAGGAGGCGCTGGTCGGCGCCGGCTTCAGCCGCGGCCCGCGCAAACTGACCGCCTCGGCCCGCTAGTCCGCTTCCGCCGCCGCCGCTTGCGGCCGTTGCCATAATCGCCCCGGTGTCCGACCGGGAGCAGAGCGCTGTGGAACTGCTGAAGAGCGTTGCGCTCTTTGCCGATCTCGGGGAGGACGAGCTCGAGCGCTTCTCCCACGTCGCCGTGCCGCGCTCCTACCCGGCCGGGACCCGGGTCTTCCACGAAGGCGACAGCTCCGACGCCTGCTACATCGTCCGCGACGGCAGCTTCCGCATCACCCGTGAGCACTCCGACGGCCGCGCCATCACCCTCGCGACCCTCGGCCCCGGTGAGATCTTCGGCGAGCTGGCGATGCTCGACGGCGACAAACGCTCGGCCAGCGCCGAGGCGCTGACCGACGGCGAAGTCCTCGCCCTGCCGGCCGGCGACGTCCGCTCGCTACTGGCCCGCCACCCGGAGATCGCGCTGAAGCTGGTCGCCGGCCTCGTCCGCCGCCTGCGCGCCGCCAACGTCCGCCTCTCGCGCCAGTCCTTCCAGACGGTGCCCAGCCGCGTCGCCGGCATCCTCGCCCAGCTCACCCGCGAGGCGCAGGAGGACGGCGACGGGGGCGAGGTGACGATCCGGATGAACCAGACCGACCTCGCCCAGCTCGCCGGCACCTCGCGCGAGAGCGTCAGCCGCTTCCTCGCCGAGCTCGAGCGCGCCGGCGTCGTCCGCTCCGGCCGCGGCCGCGTCACCGTCCTCGACCCGCCCAAGCTGCGCAACTACATCTACTGAGCGCGCCCGGCGGCGCGCCTCGCCGCCTACGCTTGGTCGATGACGGACTTCGCCGCGCGGCGTGCCCGCATGGTCGAGCGCCAGTTGCGGGCGCGGGGGATCGGCGACGAGCGGGTGCTGGCGGCGATGGGGGAGGTGCCGCGCGAGCTCTTCCTGCCGGCGGCGCGGCGGCGCCAGGCCTACGGCGACTCGGCACTGCCGATCGCCGCCGAGCAGACCATCTCCCAACCCTGGATCGTCGCCGCGATCTGCCAGGCGCTGGAGCTGGAGGGCCGCGAGCGCGTGCTCGAGGTCGGCACCGGCTCGGGCTACTCGGCCGCCGTCCTCGCTCGGCTCGCCGCCGAGGTCGTCAGCGTCGAGCGCCACGAGCAGCTCGCCGAGGGCGCCCGCGAGGTGCTCGCCGCGCTCGGCGTCGGCAACGTCGAGGTAATCGTCGGCGACGGCAGCCGCGGCGTCCCCGAGCGCGCGCCCTTCGACGCGATCGCCGTCCACGCCGCCGCCCCCGCACCCCCGCCGGCGCTGCTCGCCCAGCTCGCCGACGACGGCCGCCTCGTCGTCCCGGTCGCCGCCGACTCGGTCGAGCTGCTCACCCTCCTGCGCCGCCGCGGCGATCGAGTCGAGACCACCAGCCTCGGCCCCTGCCGCTTCGTCCCCCTGATCGGCGAGGAGGGGTTCTAGCTTCGCCCGTCGCGCTCAGCAGCTGACGGCTTTGGGGTCGCTCGGGTCGCGCAGGGCGTCGTCGTGGCCGCCGGGCCCGCAGTCGATCTGCTTGTCGCGGTGGCCGTCGATCGCTTCGAGGAAGTCGTCGCCGCCCTTGCCGATCAGGCGGTCGGCGCCGAGGTGGCCCATCAGGCCGTTGTCGCCGTTGTCGCCGATCAGGACGTCGGGCCCGTCTGATCCCTCGAGGCTCTCGTTGTCGGCCAGCACGTGGTCGGGGTTGCCGCAGCCGACCGGCCCGCCGGTGCCGCCGAGAGTGACCCGCATGTTGTCGTTCGAGCGCGCGTAGGAGACGGTGTCCTCGCCGCTTTCGCCGTCGAACGTGTGGCCCTGGCAGGTCTTCACCGAGGAGACCATCAGGTCGTTGCCGGGGCCGCCTTTGAGCAGGTCGGCGCCGGGGTCGGCGTAGAGCACGTCGCTGCCGGCGTTGCCTTCGAGCCGGTCGTTGCCGTAGTTGGGGTCGTTGTAGTTCTCGCCCGCTTCCAGCACGTCGTCGCCGTTGCCACCGACGACGACGTCGTTGCCGGCGTTGCCGTTGATCCGCACGGCGGCGCTGGCCGGGACGCTGGGGTCGATCACCAGGCTGTCGTCGCCGGCGCCGCCGGTGACGACGATCAGGTCGAGCGTGGGGTCGCCGCCGCAGTCGACCGTGTTCGGGCTGCCGGCCGGGTTGGCGCAGCCGCTGCCGGCGAAGACCGGACCGTTGTCGCTGACCGTCCAGCCGCCGGCGGCGAAGGAGATATGGATGTCGTCGCCGCTCTGGCCGCCCTGGACGACGAGGCTGGAGCCATCGAGGCCCTGGTTGAGGATGACGCTGGCGCCGCCGGGGGGCGGGCCCGGTTCGGGGCCGCAGGAGTTTTCGACGGCGAAGCCGTTGCAGTCGTCGTCGCCGGGGCCGCCGAACGCTTCGCCGCCCCCGCCGCCGCTCTCCAGGGTGTCGTTGCCGACGCCGCCGTCGAGGCGGTTGAATTCGCCGTCGCCGACGATCGTGTCGCCCTGCGGCGAGCCGACCACGTCCTCGAAGCCGGCCAGGTCGTCGTGGCCATCGCCTTTGGCCTTGTCGGTGGTGAGGTCGACGGTGATGGCGCCGCGGGTGGCGGAGGCATAGGAGACGATGTCGTTGGTGCCGGGGCCGCCGGAGAGGACATCGGTGCCGGCGTCGCCGCGGACGACGTCGCCGTCGCCTTCGCCGCCTTCGACGTGGTCGGTGCCGGCGCCGCCGAAGATTTCATCGGTGCCGGGGCCGCCGTCGAGGTTGCCGTCGTCGCCCGGCCCGCCTTCGATCCGGTCTTCGCCTTCGCCGCCGAGGATCGTGTCGTTGCCCTTGTCGCCGAGCAGCTTGTCGTTGCCGGTGTTGCCCTCCATCGTGTCGCTGCCCTGCTCGCCGTCGAGCTTGTCGTCGCCGGAGCCGCCTTCGAGGTCGTCGCCGCCTTTGTTCCCGAACAGCAGGTCGTTGCCGCCGCCGCCGTGCAGTTTGTCGGCCCCTTTGAAGGCGAGCAGGCGGTCGTCGCCTTCACCGCCGTCGAGCATGTCCGAGCCGGTTTCGCCGTACAGCCTGTCGTTGCCGGCTTCGCCGTAGAGCGAGTCGTAGCCGCGCCCGGCCTTGATCGTGTCGTCGCCGGGGCCGCCGCAGATCGTGTCGTTGCCGTTGCGACCGCCGAGGATCGTGTCATCGCCGCTGCCGCCGTAGATCACGTCGCTGGCGCCTTTGCCGACGATCGTGTCGTTGCCGGGGGTCCCCATGATCGTCACCTTCTTGCCGCCGCAGCTTTTCGCCGCGGCGCTGGAGGCCAGCGGCAGGGCGAGCAGACCGGCGACGCAGGCCAGCGCGACGAGCAGGGAGCGGAAACGGGTTCCGGCGAAGGGCATCGCCTTGTCCATCGGCTGGTTTGGCCGAAAACTCGAATCTCGCGGCTCGGATAGATGTCCAGGCCGGCGGCCGATCCCGGCGACAACTCGGCGCGGCGCCCGGAATCACGCCGGGGGCCGCCCTCCTATACGCTCGCGGGCCATGAAGGGCGGCACCTACGTCTTGAACTTCTACTCCGCGGTCTTCATCGACCAGCTGAAGCGGGGTCGGAAGACGGCGACGATCCGGCTCGGCGACAAGAGCAACAAGTACGAGCGCGGCCAGGTCGTCTGGGTCACGGTCGGCTTCCGCCACAGCCAGCGCGAGAAGATCTTCAACGCCGTCATCGATGACGTCGAGGTCAAGCGCGTCGGCGACCTGACCCGCCGCGACATCGAGCACGACAACCCCGAGTTCCGCCGCATCGAGGAGACCAAGCGCTTCCTCGAGCAGATCTACAGCCGGCCGGTCTCCGACGACGACCTCGTCACCGTGATCCGCTTCTCGCAGATCGTCGAGCCGCCGCACGCGCATCTCGGAAATGGCGAGACGCCGCACCACAACTGAACCGCGCCGCCGCCGGCCGCGTAGATAGGCGGCGATGGCCGAGTACGCCTTCCTCACCACCTGGCTGCTGGACTCCCCGCGCCAGCCGGTCTGGGATGCGATCCACGACCAGGCGCGCTGGCCCGAGTGGTGGCGCGGGGTGGAGGCGGCCGAGGAAATCGCGCCGGGCCACGACGGCGACGTCGGCACCGTCTCGCGGATGGTCTGGAAGAGCCTTTTGCCCTACCGGGTCGAGTTCGAGGTGACGACGACCCGGGTCGAGCCCTGCCACCTGCTCGAAGGCCACGCGGTCGGCGAGCTCGAAGGGATCGGCCGCTGGCGCTTCTACGAGCAGGACGGCGTCACCGCTGTCCTCTACGAGTGGAACGTGAAGACGACCAAGCCGTGGATGAATCGGCTGGCGCCGCTGCTGCGCCCGGCCTTCGAGTGGAACCACGACTGGGTGATGGCCCGCGGCGGCGAGGGCATCTCCAGGCTGCTCGGCTGCCATCTGCTCGCTGCGGACTGAAGTTTCACGACCTCTTCACGCCTGCGGCCTTGACCGACGGCGCCACCTCGCTATCTTTCAGTGCGTTGGCACTCCCACCCTGAGAGTGCCAAGGCCGCGCAGAGGCCGGAAATGGCTCTGCAGCGGCGTTTCCCGCACTTAGCCAGCCAACACCACACCGAATGACGGAGGTATCCGGATGAACTTGAAGCCCCTCGGGGACCGGCTTATCGTGAAGCCGGTCGAGGAGGAGGAGACGACCGCCAGCGGCATCGTCCTTCCCGACACGGCCAAAGAGAAGCCGCAGAAGGGCAAGGTCCTGGCCGTCGGCGACGGCGCCCTCAACGAGGACGGCAGCCGCCGCCCGCTCGACGTCGCGGAGGGGGACGAGGTCCTCTACTCCAAATACGGCGGCACCGAGGTGACCGTCGAAGGCGAGGACCTGCTCGTGCTGCGCGAGTCGGACGTCCTGGCCAAGGTCGCCTAGCCCAACCGCACTTAAGTAACCAAGGAGGACTGAACACAGATGGCTCACAAGGAGCTGAAGTACGCAGAGGACGCGAGGGGGGCACTGCAGGCCGGCGTCGATGCCGTTGCCAACGCGGTCAAGGTCACCCTCGGCCCCAAAGGTCGCTACGTCGTGCTCGACAAAAAGTTCGGCGCGCCGACGATCACCAATGACGGCGTCACCATCGCCCGCGAGGTCGAGGTCGAGGACGTCTTCGAGAACCAGGGCGCCCAGCTCGTCCGCGAGGTCGCGACCGCGACCAACGACGTCGCCGGTGACGGCACCACCACCGCCACCCTGTTGGCCCAGATCATCGTCCGCCAGGGCCTGAAGAACGTGGCCGCCGGCGCCAACCCGCTGGCCCTGCGCCGCGGCATCGAGAAGGCCGTCGACGAGGTCGTCGAGAACCTCCGCGAGAAGCAGAGCAAAGAGGTTGCCGGCAAGGACCAGATCGCCCGCGTCGCCGCCATCTCGGCCGCCGACGACGACATCGGCAACGTGATCGCCGACGCGATCGAGAAAGTCGGCAAAGACGGCGTGGTGAACGTCGAGGAGGGCCAGACCTTCGGGATGGAGCTCGAGTTCACCGAGGGCATGCAGTTCGACAAGGGCTACATCTCGCCCTACATGGTCACCGACCAG
>JBEHWY010000194.1:0-5858 GCA_048498975.1 Actinomycetota bacterium
CGCACCTACCTGCCCTTTGGGTGCGCCGGGCCGCCCGCTCCCTATGTCCTTTGTAGCCCAGAGGGCTACAAAGGACATAGGGAGTCAGGGGTGCTGCATCGGTAAGAGGCTTACTACCGCAGGCAGGGGGCAATACGCCCCCCGCGCAGCTCGAGCACCTCGTCGAAGGCGTCGAGCGCAGCCCTGTCGTGGGTGATGACGAGCACGCCGGCGCCGCCCGCGGCGCCCAGCTGGGCGAGGCGCCGCTGCAGGTCGGCGGCACCCTCGGGGTCGAGGTGCGCGGTCGGCTCGTCGAAGACGAGGAAGCGGGCGTCGGCGAGGAACATGCGGGCGGCGGCGATCCGCTGGCGCTGGCCGCCGGAGACGCGGGCACCCGCCTCCCCCACCTCGGTCGCCAGGCCTTCGGGCAGGGAGTCGACCCACTCGCCGAGGCCGACGGCCTCCAGCGCCGCGTGGATTTCGGCGTCGCCGGCGCCGACGCGGCCGAGGGCGACGTTGTCGCGCAGCGTGGTCGTGAACAGGTAGGCGTCCTGGGGCGAGAGGCGCACCGCTTCGCGGACCGCGGCGCCCGCCATCTCGCGGGTGCCGATGCCGCCGATCCTCACCTCGCCGCGCTCGGGGTCGCGGAAGCGAACCGCGACCTCGGCCAGGGTGCTCTTGCCGGTGCCGCTGGGGCCGAGCAGCGCCACCGCCCGCCCCGGCGCCAGTCGCAGGTCGACGCCGTCCAGCACCCACTCGCCGCCGGCTTCGTAGCGGAAGCCGACGCCGCGCAGCTCGAGGTCGCCGGCGGGCGGCACGACCGGCGTCGCCGGCTCGCGCACCGCCGGCTCGCGCTCGAGCAGGGCCTCGATCCGCCCCGCGGCGGCGGCGCAGGCGTCGATCGAGGTCGCCGCAGCGGAGAGTGGCGTCACCGCCTCGAAGGAGGCGAGCGCCAGCAGCGCCAGCGCGCCCAGCATCACGCCGGCGAGGGCGCCGCTGCCGACGGCGGGAATCGAGACGGCGACCACGGCGACGACGGCGCCCGCCGCCAACGCGGTCGAGAAGCCGACGGCGAGGCCGCCGCTGACGGCGTCGCGCCGCGCCAGCGCCGTAACCCTGGCGCTGGCGCGGTCGCTGCGCCCCACCCAGTCCTCTGCCCGGCCGGCGACCGCCAGCTCGGCCGAGCCGGTGGCGATCTCGACCAGCCCGGCGCCGAGCTCGGCGCGGGCCGCGCCCTGGCGCCGCCCGGCGCTGCGCGCCGACCATCGGGTCAGCGCCGGCGCCACGATCGCCGCGGCCAGCAGCGCCACCGCCAGCACCAGGGCGGCGGCGGGCAGGATCAGGAAGGCGACGAGAACCGAGACCGCACCCGCAACCAGTGCCACCAGCGGCGGCGAGAGCGCCCGCAGGTAGAGGTCCTGGAGGCGGTCGACGTCGCCGACGAAGCGTCCCAGCAGCTCGCCGCGGCCGAACTCGGAGACGCCGCCGGGGACGAGCGGGACGAGGCGACGGAAGAAGCGCTCGCGCAGATCGGTGAGGGCGCGGAAGGCGAGGTCGTGGGAGACGAGCCGTTCGGCGTAGCGCAGCAGCGCCCGCGAGATGCCGAAGAAGCGGACGCCGACGATCGCGGTGCCGAGGGCGAGGATTTCCGGGTGCTGGGCGGCGCGGCTGATCAGGTAGCCGGAGGTGGTCAGCAGCCCGACCGCGGCCAGCACCGCGCCGGCGCCGAGCAGCACCGAGAGCGCCAGCAGGCGGCGCCGCGAGCGCGTCTCCCGCACCGCCATCCGCAGCGCCGCGTTCACGCCGCCACCCCCTCGCCGACGGCGCGGTCAGCCGGGGCGCCGAGCCGGCCGTCGCGCAGTTCGACCACGCGGTCGGCGTGGCGGGCGAGCTCGGGGCGGTGGGCGACGAGCAGCGTCGTGCGGCCGGCGGCGAGGCGCTCGACGCTCGCCGCCAGCGCCAGCTCGCTCTCGTCGTCGAGGTGGGCGGTCGGCTCGTCCAACAGCAGCAGCGGCGCCTGGCTGAGGAAGGCGCGGGCGAGGCCGACGCGCTGCGCCTGACCGGCGGAGAGGCGCCGCCCTCCCTCGCCGATCGGCGTGCGCATTCCCTCCGGCAGCTTCAGGGCGATCTCCAGCAGCCCGGCGTCCTCGGCGGCGAGCAGGACGCGTTTCTCCGAGGCCCCCGGCGCGGCGAGGCGGACGTTGTCCTCGATCGTGCCGGCGAACAGGGTCGGCCGCTGCGGCACCCAGGCGACGCGCCGGCGCCACTGCGCCGGGTCGACGTCGCGCAGGTCGACGCCACCACATAGGATCGCGCCCTCGTCCTGCTCGGCCAGGCGCAGCAGCAGCGAGACCAGCGTCGACTTGCCGCCGCCGCTGGGCCCGACCAGCGCCACCGTCTCCCCCGGCTCGAGCCGCAGGTCGACGCCGCGCAGCACCTCGGGCCGGCCGGGATGGCTGAAGCGGACGCCGCGCAGCTCGATCGGCTCGCGGCCGGGGTCGGGCGCCGGCAGCGGGTTGGCGGGCGCCCGCACAGCGGGCTCCTGGTCGAGCACCTCGAAGATCCGTTCGGCGCTCGCCATCCCGTCGGCGCTGGCGTGGAACTGGGCGCCGAGCTTGCGCAGCGGCATGTAGACCTCGGGGGCGAGGATCAGCACGGTGAGGCCGGCGGTGAGGCCGAGGGCACCGTTGGCGAGCTGGATGCCGACGGTGGCGGCGACCAGCGCGACCCCGATCATCGCCAGCAGCTCGAGCACCAGCGCCGAGAGGAAGCCGATCCGCAGCGTCTTCATCGTCTCCTGGCGATAGCTCTCGCCGGCGGCGGCGATCGAGTCGGCCTGGGCCTCGGCGCGGCCGTGGGCGCGCAGCGTCTCCAGCCCGCCGACGAGGTCGAGGAAGCGGGCCGAGAGCCGTGAGAGGCGGCGCCAGCGGCGCCGGGTCGAGCGCTCGGCGAGGCGGCCGATGAGGATCATGAAGACGGGGATCAGCGGCGCCGTGACCGCCAGGATCGCGGCCGCCTCCCAGTCGCGCGGGATCGCCCAGGCGAGGATCATCAGCGGCGCCAGGGCGGCCAGCACCGCCTGCGGCAGATAGCTGGCGAAGTAGGCCTGCAGGGCGTCGACGCCCTGCACCGCGGCGGTCGCCAGCTCGCCCGAGCGCTCGCCCTGCAGCGCGCCGGGCCGGACCAGCAGCAGGTGGCGGACGAGGCGGGCGCGCAGCTCCGCCATCACCCGGGCGGCGCCGATCCGCCCGGTCGTCTCGAAGCCGGCATCGACGAGGCCGCGGGCGAGCGAGATCGCCGCCAGCCAGATCAGCTGCGGGGTCAGGTCGGCGAGCGAGTCGCCGCCGAGGAAGGCGCCGGCGATGACGTGGGCGAGCAGCGTCGCCTGGGCGACGATCAGCGCCGTCGCGAGGACGCCGAGGACGACGGTCGAGGCGAGGTGGGTGCGAGCGGCGCGGCTCGTGCGGCTGAGCCGGCGCTGGGTCTCGCGCGCTCGCGACCTAGCTGCGGGGTCCTGCTGGCTCGGGCTCGCCACCCGATCCCTCCCGCTTCGATTTGTCGAGCAGGTCGAGCGGGCTCCGCACGTCGCCGAAGTCCTCGGCGGAGACGCGGTGGCGGAAGACCCAGTAGGTCCAGGCCTGGTAGGCGAGGACGACCGGGACGAGCAGGACGGCGACCACCGTCATCACGGTCAGGGTGTAGTTCGAGGAGGCCGAGACGTTCAGCGTCATGTCGAAGGCGGAGCTGGTGCTGGAGATCATCGTGTGCGGGAAGAGGTCGACGAACAGCGCCAGGAAGAAGGTCATGATCGCCGCCGTCGTCGCGTAGAAGGCGCGCAGCGGGTCTTTGTCGGCGAGCATCGCGGCGGCGGCCAGAGCTACGACCGAGACCGCGGCGAGGATCGCCGAGCCGACGTCGACGCCGCCGTCGTGGCTGAGCACGGTCCAGATCAGGAAGACGGTGCCGAGGAAGGCGCCGACCGGGGCGACGACGGCGGCGATCTGCTTCGCCCGCTCGCCCATCTCCCCCTTGGTCTTGAGGTTGAGATAGATCGCGCCGTGGGCGAGGAAGATCGTCAGCGTCGCCAGGCCGCCGAGCAGCGCGTAGGGGTTGAGCAGGTCGAACAGCGTGCCGGTGTACTCGTGCTGGGCGTCGATCGGGACGCCGTGGACGATGTTGGCCCAGCCCACGCCCCAGAGCAGCGCCGGCAGGGCGCTGCCGAGGATCATCGCCCACTCCCAGCGTTCGCGGCCCTTGTCGGTCTCCGCCTTGCCCCAGAACTCGAAGGAGACGTTGCGGACGATCAGCCCGACCAGGATCAGGAACAGCGCCAGGTAGAAGCCGGAGAAGAGGGTCGCGTACCACTGCGGGAAGGCGGCGAAGGTGGCGCCGCCGGCGACCAGCAGCCAGACCTCGTTGCCGTCCCAGACCGGCCCGATCGAGTGCAGGACCGCGCGCCGCTCCTCCTTGCTGTGGGCGACGGTGCGGATCAGCATCCCGACGCCGAAGTCGAAGCCCTCGAGCACGAAGTAGCCGAGCCAGAGGATCGAGATCAGGATGAACCAGACGACTTGCAGGAAGGTGTAGGCGTCCATGGGTATCAGTAGGCGAGGGCCAGCTCCTGGCCGGGGTCCTCGGCTTTGCCGGCCTCGACCGGCCCTTTCTTGACGGTTTTGAGGAAGACGCGGCCGGCGATCGCGGCGAGCACGCCGTAGAGCAGGGTGAAGCCGAGCAGGGTGATCCAGACCTGCGCCGGGCCGACGCTGGGCGAGTTGGCGACGTCGGTCTTCAGCAGCCCGAACACGACCCACGGCTGGCGGCCCATCTCGGTGAACAGCCAGCCGGTCGCCGAGGCGATGAAGGGCAGCGCCACCGCGGGCACCGCCAGCTTCAGGAACCACTTCGACTCGCGCAGCTTGCCTTTGTGCAGCAGCCACCAGCCCCAGGCGGCGAAGAGCATCATCAGGGCGGCGCAGCCGAGCATCGCGCGCCAGGTCCAGTAGGTGATGGCGACGATCGGCGAGTAGTTGCCGGGGCCGTACTTGCGCTGGTATTCGGCGTTGAGGTTGTTGATCCCCTGGATCTCGCCGTTCGGGTAGCCGGTCGAGATCCAGGAGAGCAGCTGCGGGATCTCGATGTTGCGGTTGAGGCCTTCGGGGTTGGATTTGAAGTCGCCGGTGGCAAACAGCGAGAGGCCGGCGCCCTTCTTGGTCTCGAAGACGGCGTCGGCGGCGGCCATCTTCATCGGCTGCTGGTGGCTCATCAGGATGCCGTTGAAGTGGCCGACGAAGACGGTGACGATCGCCGCCAGCGTGACCAGCGGCAGCGCCAGGCGCATCGCGCCGGTGAACAGTTCGCTCTCGCGGCCCTTGCGCAGGTTCCAGGCCGAGACCGAGATCAGGATCATGCCGGCGGTCAGCAGCGCGGCGAGGATCGTGTGGGCGAAGGCGTAGAGCGCGGTGTTGTTGAAGAGGACCGCGGCGATGTTGGTCAGCTCGGCTTTGCCGTCGGCCATCTTGTAGCCGACCGGGTGCTGCATCCAGGAGTTGGCGGCGAGGATGAAATAGGCGGAGAGCGCGGTCGAGCCGGCGACCAGCCAGACGCAGACGAGGTGGACTTTTTTCGAGAGCCGGCCCCAGCCGAAGATCCAGAGGCCGAGGAAGGTCGACTCGACGAAGAAGGCGGCGAGCCCCTCCATCGCCAGCGGCGCGCCGAAGATGTCGCCGACGAAGCGCGAGTAGTTCGACCAGTTCATCCCGAACTGGAACTCCTGGACGATCCCGGTGGCGACGCCGAGGGCGAAGGAGATCAGCAGCAGCTTGCCCCAGAAGCGGGTCGAGCGCAGCCAGTGCTCCTCCCCGGTCCGGTACCAGCGGGTC
>JBEHWY010000195.1:0-5835 GCA_048498975.1 Actinomycetota bacterium
AAAAGCTGGCGCGCCGCGGCCGCGGCGGTAAGGATGTGCCGATGGCGACGGCTTCCGCGGCGATCGAGATCGACGGCCGCCGCTTCGCGTGGCGCTCGCACGGCGCCGGCCTGCCGCTGGTGATGATCAACGGCTACGCGGCGAGCGGCGCGGACTGGCACCCGGCGCTGGTCGCGAAGCTGGCCGAGGGTTTCGAGCTGATCTGTCCCGACAACCGCGGCGTCGGCGGCTCCGAGCTCGGCGAGGAGGAGCTGGCGATCGCGGCGATGGCGGCCGACGTCGAGGCACTGCTCGACGCGCTCGGAATCGAGGCGGCCGCGGTCTGCGGCTGGTCGACCGGCGGCTACGTCGCCCAGGCGCTGGCCGAGCGGGCGCCGTCGCGGGTGAACGCACTGACCCTGATCGGCTCCCACCCCGGCGGCCCGACCTACGTCTCGACCGGCGACCCCGAGCCCTTCGCGCGACTGATCGACTACTCGGGGACGCCGCAGGAGCAGGCGCGGCGCCTGATCTCCGTCTTCTTCCCGCCCGACCAGATCGCCGCGGCCGAGGCCGAGCTCGGCGAGAGCATCGCCGCCGCCCGCGCGAAGCTCGACCACGCGGCGCTCGACGCTCAGGTTTCGGCCCTGGTCGCCTGGCGCGACCGCGAGCCGCCGCCGCTCGCCGCGACGCCGCCGGCTCTGGTCATCCATGGCGCCCTCGACCGCCTCGTCGCGGTCGCCAACGCGGCGTCGCTCGCCGCGCGCTGGGGAGCGCGGCTGGAGGTCTTCGAGGATTGCGCCCACGCGGCGATGTCGCAGGAGCCTTTGCGCGCCGCCGCTGCGATCCGCGCGGTTTCCCAGCCGCAGCCCGACAGCTAAGCGGCCTGGGCCGCGATCGCGGCGGCCATCAGCTCGGCGGCGGCCTTGTCGGCGAGGCCTTCCTGGTCGAGGCGGCGCCAGGTCCAGAAGTCGAGCGACAGGCGGATCAGCGCCCGCAGGCGCTTGGCGCGGGCACCGCGGGCGGCGAAGCCGGCGGCGAGAGCATCGGCGAGCTCAACCTGCCGGCGGTCGATGTTGGTCGCCAGGAAGCGGTCGAGCTCGGGGACGGCGGCGCGGTCGCTGAACAGCTTGCCGAACATCGGCTCGGTCTCGCGGTACCAGCCGTAGAGCAGGGCGAGGGCCGCGCCGGCTCGCCGTGCCGGGTCCGCGAGGGCGAGGGGGGCGTCGAAGTCGGGCAGCGGATGCCTCGCCTCGTAGTGGGCGGCGCAGGCGGGGATCAGCTCGCCGAGATCGGCGAAGTGGTTGTAGACGGTGAGCCGGGTGACGCCGGCGCGGCGGGCGACCTCGGCGACGGTGGTCTGGGCGACGCCCTTCTCTTCGTGCAGCTCGGCGGCGGCGCGGGCGATCTGTTCGCGGGTCTCGCGCTGGCTCTCGGCGCGCGCCTTCAGCTCGTACTTCCTAGTTTCGGTTGACATGGTGTTCATCGATGTTACTCTATCGCCAATCGTTGGACACCCTGTTTAATGAAAGGAAGAATGAAATGTCTACCGCCACGCTCGCCACCGCGCCCTCCTTCAACCTGAGGACCGAGCTGCACCCCGCCTCGATCGCCCGTCCCCGCAACGTCGAGGAGGCGATCGCCGCCGTTCAGCACGCCCGTTCCCGCGGGCTGCGCGTCGCGCCGCAGGCGACCGGCCACAACGCCGCGCCGCTGGGCCCGCTCGAGGACACGCTGCTGGTTGACGTCCGCGAGCTGCAGGAAGTGTCGATCGACCCGCTGGCGCGGTCGGTCCGGGTCGGGGGCGGCGTCAAATGGGAGCGGGTCGCGCCGCAGCTCTCCGAGCACGGGCTGGCGCCGCTGCACGGCTCCTCGCCCGACGTCGGCATCGCCGGCTACTCGCTCGGCGGCGGCATGGGCTGGCTCGCCCGCAAGCATGGCCTGCAGGCCAACAGCGTCACCGCGATCGAGCTGGTCACCGCCGACGGCCGCCACCGCCGCGTTGACGCCGAGCACGAGCCCGACCTGTTCTGGGCGCTGCGCGGCGGCAACGGCAACTTCGGCGTCGTCACCGCGATCGAGTTCTCGGTCTACCCGGTGTCCGAGCTCTACGCCGGGGTGATGTTCTTCCCCTTCGCCCGCGCCTCCGAGGTTCTCCATGCCTGGACCGAGCTGGCCCCGGCGTTGCCCGAGGAGATGATGACCTGGGCCAAGCTGATGCAGTTCCCGGACATCCCCGACGTGCCGGAGGCCTTCCGCGGCGGCTCCTACACCGTCCTCTTCTTCGCTCACCTGGGTTCCGAGGAGGACGGGCGGGCGCTGGTCGCCCCGCTGCGCGAGCTCGGCCCCGAGGTCGACACGCTGGCGATGGTGCCGCCGGCGGCGCTCGGCGACCTGGCGATGGACCCGGCCGACCCGCTTCCCTTCGTCAGCGCCACGGCGATGCTGGACGAGCTGCCGCCGGCCGGCGTCGACGAGCTGCTCGCCGCGGTCGGGCCGGGCTCCGGCTCACCGCTGACGATGGTCGAGCTGCGCCAGATGGGCGGCGCCCTCACGCGCACCGCGCCCGGAGCGGGGGCGCGGGCGACGCTGCCCGGCGCCTTCATCCTGATGATGCTCAGCGTCGCCGAGGACGAGGCGGCCGCGGCAACGGCGACGAGCTACCTCGAGGCCGCCACGCGGGCGGTCGAGCCCTACCGCGGCGTCGACTACGCCAACTTCGTCGAAAAGCCGGTCGACGCGAGCCGGTTCTTCGACGCGGAGACCTGGGCCCGGCTGCGGCAGGTCAAGGCCGTCTACGACCCCGACGACCTGTTCCGGGGGAACCACCCGATCCCGCCGGCGGAATCCGCATAGGCGCCCGGCGCGGTAGAGCTTTTCCGCCCTATAAGGGGGAAAGCTCTACCGCGTTTGCGGGGCGGCCTACTTCAGGTCGAAGCGGTCGAGGTTCATCACCTTGACCCAGGCGGCGACGAAGTCCTCGACGAACTTCTGCTTGGCGTCGTCGCTGGCGTAGACCTCGGCCAGCGCCCGCAGCTCGGAGTTGGAGCCGAAGACGAGGTCGACGCGGCTGCCGGTCCACTTCACCCCGCCGCCGGCGAGGTCATGGGACTCGAACGTCTCCGAGGACTCGTCGATCGGCTTCCACGCCGTGCCGTTGTCGAGCAGGTTGACGAAGAAGTCGTTCGTCAGCGTGCCGGGGCGGTCGGTGAGGACGCCGACGGTCGAGCCGCCGCTGTTGGCGCCGAGCACGCGCAGGCCGCCGACGAGGACGGTCATCTCCGGCGCGGTCAGGGTCAGCAGGTTGGCCCGGTCGACCAGCAGGTACTCGGCCCGCACCCGGTGCTCGCCGCGCAGGTAGTTGCGGAACCCTTCCGCGGTCGGCTCCATGTACTCGAACGACTCGACGTCGGTCTGCTCTTGGCTGGCGTCGGTGCGGCCCGGGGCGAAGGGGACCTCGACCGCATGGCCGCCGTCCGCCGCCGCCTTCTCGACCGCGGCCGAGCCGGCGAGGACGATCAGGTCGGCGAGCGAGACCTGCTTGCCGCCGGCGCCGTTGAAGTCCTGCTGGATCTTCTCCAGCACGGTCAGCACCTGGGACAGCTCGGCGGGGTCGTTCACCTCCCAGTCCTTCTGCGGCTCCAGCCGCACCCGGGCGCCGTTGGCGCCGCCGCGTTTGTCGCCGCCGCGGAAGGTCGCGGCCGAGGCCCAGGCGGCGGAGACCAGCTGGGAGAGGGGCAGGCCCGAGTCGAGGATCTGCTGCTTCAGCGCGGCGATCTCCGCCGGCCCGACCAGCTCACCCGTGACCTCCGGCACCGGGTCCTGCCAGACCAGCTCCTCCTCGGGCACCTCCGGCCCGAGGTAACGGGCGATCGGGCCCATGTCGCGGTGGGTCAGCTTGAACCAGGCGCGGGCGAAGGCGTCTTCGAAGGCCTGCGGGTCCTCGGCGAAGCGGCGCGAGATCTTCTCGTAGGCGGGGTCGAAGCGCAGCGAGAGGTCGGTGGTCAGCATCCGCGGCTCGCGGTGCTTGGTCGGGTCGTCGGCCTCGGGCACCATGTCGGCGCCGGCGCCCGCCTTCGGCCGCCACTGTTTCGCGCCGGCCGGGCTGTCCATCAGCTCCCACTCGTAGGCGAAGAGGATGTGGAAGAACTCGTTGTCCCAGCGGGTCGGGTGGTAGGTCCAGGTGACCTCGAGCCCGCTGGTGATCGTCGCGGTGCCGTTGCCGCTCTCGAAGCTGTTCTTCCAGCCCAGGCCCTGCTCCTCCAGCGGTGCGCCCTCGGGCTCGGGGCCGACGTACTTTTCCGGGTCGGCGGCGCCGTGGGTCTTGCCGAAGGTGTGGCCGCCGGCGATCAGCGCCACGGTCTCTTCGTCGTTCATCGCCATCCGCTTGAAGGTCTCGCGGATGTCACGGGCGGCGAGGACCGGGTCGGGGTTGCCGTTGGGGCCCTCCGGGTTGACGTAGATCAGGCCCATCTGCACCGCCGCCAGCGGGTTCTCGAGGTCGCGCTCGCCGCTGTAGCGCTCGTCGCCGAGCCAGGTCGTCTCCGGGCCCCAGTAGACGTCCTCGTCGGGCTCCCAGACATCCTCGCGGCCGCCGCCGAAGCCGAAGGTCTTGAAGCCCATCGACTCCAGCGCGACGTTGCCGGCGAGGATCATCAGGTCGGCCCAGGAGAGGCTCTTGCCGTACTTCTGCTTGACCGGCCAGAGCAGGCGCCGGGCCTTGTCGAGGTTGCTGTTGTCGGGCCAGCTGTTGAGCGGCGCGAAGCGCTGCTGGCCGGTGCCGGCGCCGCCGCGGCCGTCGCTGACCCGGTAGGTGCCGGCGCTGTGCCAGGCCATGCGGATGATCAGCGGGCCGTAGTTGCCGAAGTCGGCGGGCCACCAGTCCTGGGAAGTGGCGAGGGTGGTCTCGATGTCCTTCTTCACCTCGTCGAGGTCGAGGCTTTCGAAGGCCGCCGCGTAGTCGAACTCCTCGCCCATCGGGTTGGCCTCGGCCGGGTTCTTGGCGAGGATCTTCAGGTTCAGCCGCTCCGGCCACCAGCCGCGGTTGCCGCCGCCCTCGGTGGGGTGGGGGGCGTGGACCACCGGGCAGCCGCCGCTGCCGTTCCCCTCCGGCTCGTTCATCTCTCCAACTACGGCATCGGGCTTCTCGGACACGGCGATTCCTTCCAGGTTCAGGTGTTCTCAGGGTGGTGCAGCGAGTTCATGCGGCAAGGCAGTCGGGGCAACGGCCCCAGTAGATGACCTCGGCCTCGTCGATCGCGAAGCCGTGGTCCTCGGAAGCGGTCAGGCAGGGGGTCTCGCCGGCGGCGCAGTCGACGTCGGCGATCGCGCCGCAGGAGCGGCAGACGACGTGGTGATGGTTGTCGCCGACTCGCGACTCGTAGCGGGCGACCGAGCCGAGCGGCTGGATCCGGCGCACCAGGTGTGCATCGGTCAGCGCCTGCAGGACGTCGTAGACGGCCTGGGTGGAGACCTCGCCGAGCTCGGCCCGCGCCGCCTCGACGATCGAGCCGGTGTCGGCATGGGGCTGCTCGTAGACCGCGGTCAGCACCGCCATCCGCGGCCGGGTCACACGCAGGTCGGCCCCGCGCAGCACCTCCTCCAGTTCCAGGCTCCTCGGCACGGCCCGGGAGCTTACAGGTTTTCTGGAATCGATCCAGTTAAGAGGTTGTCACCGGGGAGGCACGGATGGTCGGGGGCTGGAGGCGGCCACCGGCGGGCGGCCCGGCGCACCCACAGGGCAGGTAGGTGCGCCGGCCCGCCCGCCTCGAGCCCCCGCCCCCGAAAGTCGTGGTTCCTTTTGGACCTCCTGGTTCCGAAAGGAACCACGGGACGACGGACCGGCCCAAATCTCAA
>JBEHWY010000196.1:0-5817 GCA_048498975.1 Actinomycetota bacterium
CTGATGTGGTCGATGTCGGATCCGCTTCGAGGCGGGCGGCCCGGCGCACCTACCTGCCCTGTGGGTGCGCCGGCCCGCCCGCGCAAACCGCGCGCAAGGTCCCTGGCCGTCCTCGGGCCGACCCCGGAACTACGCCTCAGCCGGTCCGCGCCCGCAGCCCGAAGCTGCGCTGCGCCAGAAGCACCGCAGCGAAGGTCAGCGCCGGCGGCAGGAAGGCCGCCAGCGGGCGTGCCTGGGAGAGCAGCAGCGCCGCGGCCGCCGCGCCGACGAACAGCGCCAGGACCATGCTGAGGCGCTGCAGGCGGTTGTGGCCGCTGCCCGACGAGGTCGCCAGCTCGCTGAGGAAGCCGGTCAGGGTGCCGGTGACGTAGGTGGTGGTGACGCCGCCGAGGCCGAGGCGGTGGACGAGGGCGCCCTGGGCGCCCATGCCGAGGGCAAAGACGGCGAGCAGCGCGGCCTCCCCCGCCAGCGGTGGCCGGCCCGACTCCAGCAGCCAGACGATCAGTACGCAGCACTCGAGGAACGCGACGGTAAGCAGGCCGCGGGTCATCCAGGCCGGCCAGAAGCCCCCTTCGTCGTCCCGCACCAACCGTGCCGCCGCGTAGACGCCGACGACGTAGCCGGCGAGCGCCGCGCCGGAGCGCAGCAGCGCCTCGGTGAAGCCCTTGCCCGCCGCGGCGCCGAGCAGGATCACGTTGCCGGTCATATTGGCCGAGAAGGCGCCGCCGAGGCCGAGGAAGCTGATCGCGTCGACGGCGCCGGCGGCGAGCGCCAGCAGGATCACCAGCGTGTCGCGGACGTCAGCCTGGTGTGGACCGCGATCGCTCATCGCCGCGGATTGAACCCGGCGCGGTGGTCGGCAAAGGCGGGCGGGCGCTCAGCGCGCGAGCAGCGCCGCGCCCATGCCGGCGAAGCCAAGGTCGCGAACCGCGGCCGCAACCAGCTGCACGCCCTCCGGCGCGCCCTGGGTGGCGGCGACGAGGACGACGCCGAGCCCGAGCGCGACGCCGGTCCAGGCCGGCAGCAGCTCGACCCGGATCGTTGCCCAGCCGAAGCCGATGCCGGCGAGGACCATGATCGCGCCGTGCAGGGTCATCGCGAAGCCGAGTTCGTCGCCCAGGGTCGAGTAGTCCGGCGTGCCTTCGACCAGGGCGAAGACGACCGTGTAGGTGAAGTACAGGTAGGCGTACGCGTAGGCCAGGGCGCTGATCAGGCCGAGCCGCCCGATTCGCGGCCGCTGCGCCAGGTAGAGACCGATCACGACCGCCGGGATCGCCGCCTCGGCGACGAAGGTCAGCCACAGCTGGCCGTCGGAGAAGCCGCCCTGGATCGCTTCGACCAGGTCCGAGGCGAAGTAGAGCAGCGAGAAGAAGAGGGCGCAGGCGCCGACCCAGCGGACCCAGCCCGCCCGACGCGCCGCCACCGTCGTCATCGCAGTTCGTTGCCGAGGGTGTGACCGATGCGCCGGCCGACGAAGAAGGGGCCGAGGCGCTCGATGTATCGCGCCGTGTGCTCGGTCCCGCGCATCGCCTTGACCAGGCGGCTGAGGCGGTCGAGCTCGGGGCCGAGCAGGCCGATCACGAACTCGTTGTCGGCGGGGTCGATCCCGAAGCAGTCGAGCCGCACGTCGTCGGCGTAGCCAGCTTCGACGAAGGTGCGCCCGACCTTGCCGTGCTCGGCGAGGACGCGGCCGCGACTGGCGTCGTCGAGCCGGTAGAAGTCGGCGCTGCGGCGCAGCGGGTACCAGACCGCCCACTCGTTCTCGGCCGCCGCCAGCTTGCGCGGCGGCGCGTGCAGCAGCCAGTCCTCGAGGTCGGGCTCGTGGCCGGAGCCGTAGGTCCGCCCGTACATCGCCATCTCGCGCAGCGGCTCGCTGCGCTTCAGCTCCACCCCGCTCGCCAGCCGCCGGCCGGCGGCGAGGAGCGCGGCGGGGTCCTCGTCGAGCAGCAGCACGGCGGCGGCGCCGAGCTCGGTCGCGCTCTCGTAGACAACGCCCCGGGCGCCCCCACGGCGCAGCGCCTCGACCAACCCGTCGGGGTCGGCGACGCCGGCAAAGGCCTGCAGCTGCATGTACAGGCGCCGGTCGAGCGCCTGCGGCGCGCCGCCGTGGCGGGCGCCCCGCTCGCGCATGTCGCGCGGGTCGACCGGGCAGAAGAGGTCGCGGTCGGGCTCGATCCCCCAGCGCTCGGCCACCTGCTCCAGCTCCGGCGTCATCTGCCACTGGTCGGCGCGCTCGACGCCCGAGTACTGGCGGCTGGCGCCCTTCAGCGGCACCGTGCCGATGTTGTCGCCGAGCCGGCGGATCTCCTCCACCTCGGCGGCGCTGAGCGGCGAGGTCGGCGCCACCGCGGCCAGCTCGGCGCGCTTGTCCTCGACCGGCCGCGCCCCCTCCCCCAGCTCCTGCAGCAGCGTCGGCGCGACGCAGGCGACCGCGTCGTGGGAGAGGTTCCAGGCGCAGGCGAGCTGCAGCGGCGTCAGGCCGTGGCGCTCGGCGATCGGCGCCATCCGCGCCAGCTTCTCGCCTGCCTGCTCGACCCAGCCGGGCGGCCGGAAGGTGCGGTGGTCGCCGGGCGGGAAGGCGTGGCCGGGGCGGACGTCGCCCCAGAAGACGCCACCGTGGTCGGCGACGCGGGTGATCACCTTGACCTCGTGGGCGGCGACCGCTGGCAGCACGTGGCCGACTGGCCAGGGCTCGAAGGGGTTGAGGATCAGCATCGCCCAGTCGATCTCCTCGCCGAAGCGCTCCAGGCAGCCGATCAGGTCGAGGACGAAGCCGTTGTCGGGCCCCGGCGCGATCCCGAGCCGCCGGCAGAGGCCCTCCTCGCGCAGCGCCCGCATCCCCTCCCAGACCGCCTCGCTGGTGTAGCTGGTGCGGTCGGGGTTGTGGAGGAGAAGCACGTCGAAGCTGTCGACGCTGCAGCGTTCGAGGCTGCGCTCGGTCGCCATCCGCAGGTACCCGGCGTAGCCCTCGGGCCCGCGCAGCTGCGGGTCGGTGAAGCGCTGGAAGCCGCCGCGCCCGACGCGGTGGCCCTCGTAGAAGTCGTGGCCGACGGCGCCGACCAGGGAGTAGCTCTCGCGCGGCACCCCGGCCAGGGCGCGGCCAAGCATGCTGTCGGCCGCACCGCAGCCGTAGACGTCGGCCGAGAGCAGGGTCCGCACGCCGGCGTCGGGGCGCAGCAGCGCGCGCAGGCGCTCCTCCTCCAATTTGACGCCGAAGGGGAGGAAGTTGCCGCCGCTCCAGGCGCCGATCGCGGTCTGGGTCGGGTCGAGGCCGCCGCCCAGCTTGGCGCTTTCCGCCGCCGCAGTCTCCGTCTCGACCGGGTTCATCGCGACACCGGAAGCTAGTCCGGGCCAACGCAAGCGCCGTCCGTATTTCGCCGCAGAAACCGAGCCGCTACTCCACAAACTGGCTGGCCAGCCAGTACCATGCGCGAACACCCCGAGCTGGAGGAGAGATGGGATGACGGTGAGCGAAGAGAACCTCGACGAAGTCCTCGTTATCGAGCGCGAGCGGTGGCCCGACGGCCCCCCGCACGAGTTGTTCAAGCGGATGCGCAGCGAATGCCCCGTGCACTGGAGCTCGGGTGTCCCCGAGTTCCCCGAGTCGGCCGGCTTCTGGTCGATCACGACCGCCGACGACGTCCACACGGTGAGCCGCGACTGGCAGACCTACTCCTCGGAAAAGGGCGGCATCGTCGCCGTCACCGCCAACTTCCCGCTGGAGCTGATGCGGGCGATGTTCATCGGCATGGACCCGCCCAAGCACGACCGGATCAAGGCCCTGTTCCAGGCCGGCTTCACGCCGAAGCGGATCGCCGCCCACGAAGAGGAGATCCGCCGCATCGTCATCGACGTCCTCGATCGGCTCGAGGGGCGTGAGACCTGCGACCTCGTCGTCGACGTCGGCCAGGCCGCCGTCTCGCGGGTGATCGGCAGCTTCATGGGGATCCCGCCCGAGGACGACGCGAAATGGGCGGACCTGATGAACGCGATGCTCGGCGCCAGCGATCCGGACCTCAACCCCGAGGGCGTCGAGGGCGCGGTCGAGAAGACCCTGCCGGAAATCTTCGAGCACTGCAACAGGCTGATCGCCGAACGGCGCGAGAACCCGACCGACGACCTGACCAGCGTCCTCGTCCACGCCGAGGTCGAAGGCCAGAAGCTCGAGGACCACGAGATCGTGATGGGCTTCTTCCTGCTGATGGCCGCCGGCAACGACAGCACCAAGGCGACCTACTCGAGCGCGATGCGGGCGCTGATCGAGCACCCCGACCAGCGTCAGCTGCTGCTCGACGACCCCTCGCTGATCCCCAGCGCGGTCGAGGAGTCGCTGCGGATGTTCCCGGCCTTCGCCCACTTCCGCCGCACCGCGACCTGCGACGCCGAGCTGAACGGCAAAGAGATCAAAGAGGGCGACAAGGTGGTCATGTGGTACGTCTCCTCCAATCGCGACGAGACCCGCTACGAGGACCCCGACCGCTTCGACGTCACCCGCAACCCCGAGCACCAGGCGTTCGGCGCCGGCGGCCGTCATTTCTGCCTCGGCACGGCGCTGGCCCGGCTCGAGCTGAACATCCTGCTCGAGGAGACGCTGGCCCGCTACCCGAACATGGAGATCGTCGGCGAGCCCGAGTACGTCGAATCGGTCTTCATCAACCAGCTGAAGACGCTGCCGGTGCGGCTCGCCTGAGCCGCCATGAGTGAAGGATTGACGCCCCTCTGGGGGCTTCAATCCTTCAGCGAGCGGTGGGCGACTACCCTGGCCGGGGTGCGCGTCCTCGTCGTCACCAACTTCGAGCCCGATCAGGGCGCGCCGCAGCGCGGGCGCTGGGTCCGCGACCAGATCGACGAGGTGCGGAGGCGCGGCGTCGAGGTCGACGTCTTCAGCTTCCCGCCCGGTCGCGGCGAGTACGTGCCGGCGACGCGCCGGCTGCGGGCGCTGCTGAAGCGCGAGCGCTTCGACCTCGTCCACGCCCACTACGGGCTGCCGGGCTGGGTGGCGAAGCTGGCCGGGGCGGCGCCGCTGCTGGTCACCTTCCACGGCACCGACGTCCGCCACGGCATCGTCGGCCCGCTCTCGCGTCGGCTCGCCTGGCGCGTCGACCTGGTCGCCGCCGTCTCGCGGGCGCTGTTCGAGGACGAGGACGGCCGCCCGGGCCTCCCCCACGTGCCGGGCTCCGCGGTCCTCCCCTGCGGCCCTGATCTGAGCCGCTTCGAGCCGATCCCGCGGGCGCGGGCGCGGGAGCAGCTCGGGCTCGACGCGGACGGCCGCTACCTCCTCTTCCCTGCCAACCCGGCCCGACCCGAGAAGCGCCACGACCGCGCTGCCGCGCTCGCCGCCCGCTGCGAAGCCGACTTGATCACCGGCGGCTCGATCGAGCCCGAGCAGATGCCGCTGTGGATGAACGCCGCCAGCGCCGTTCTCGTTACCTCCGACTACGAGGGATTCGGGATGACCGCGGTCGAGGCGCTGGCCTGCGGCGTGCCCGTCCTCTCCACTCCGGTCGGCGTCGCCCCCTACGCGCTGGGCGGGATCGAGGGCTGCCTCTGCGCCGACTTCGACCCCGAAACCTGGGAGGCGCTCGCCCGCCGCCACCTGGACGCGGGCGACCCGCGGGTCGAGGGCGCCGGCCGCGCCGCCTCGCTCTCCGCCGCCCGGATGGCCGAGCGGGTGATCGAGGCCTACCGTTCCATCGCCGCCGACGCGTAATAGATTGGGACGATGAGCGAGGAGTCGGCCGGGAGCTTCAACGCCCAGATCGAAGCGGCCGAACGCCGCCTGGACGAGGCGGCAAGCCTCGCCAGCCAGGCCGAAGA
>JBEHWY010000197.1:0-5798 GCA_048498975.1 Actinomycetota bacterium
CTACGCGGACCTCGGCTACGCGGACCGGTGGTCACACCCGCTCTGGCTGTTCAGGCAGGACTACTTCTCGATCCTCGACCAGGCGCCGGCCGAGGTGGCGGCGCTGCGTCAGGCGATGCTCGACGGGAAGATCGAGGGCAGCACCTACAGCGGCCCGTGCTCCTGTCTCTGCGGCACGATCGCCAAGGAGCACGGGATCGGGATCAACGCGCTCGGCGAAGAGTTGGGGATCTTCCCCGACTCCGGCCGCCCGGCCGAGCAGTGGTTCATCGTCATCAGCGAGGGGGAGAAGCCGCTGCCGCTCGACACGGAGGAGTGGCCGACGGAGGGCACCTTCAGGCTCTCCTGCGCGCTCGCCTGGCTGGACGAATGGATCGAGTCGCGGACGGCGATCTCCAAGGCCCTTGCGGGGGGCGGCGAGTGAAGGTGCAGCGCTACCCCCTGCGGCGCCAGCCGCGCCCGAGCCGCCGCAAGCTCGCCACTCGCGATCAGGTCAAGCGGATCAACCGGCTCGCGGAGCAACTCGGGGTCGACCGGCCCCGAGTCATCCATGCGGGCGAGGCTCGTGAAGTCGAGTGGCGCCTTCTGGAGCACCTTGCCCATCGTCGCCAGCCCTCGCTGTTCGAGGGGGTCGCCGAGCGATGACGCTCTGGGTCGCCCAGCCGTGCGGTTGCTCGCAGGAGGTCGCCATGGGGCAGAGGCGCGAGAGGGTCTGTGGCTGCGGCCACCTCTTCGAGCGCCCCGAGGTCATCGAGGCGCGGCGCGAGAAGGCGCGGACCGCGGCGGCGAAGCCAGCGCCGGTCCGCCCGATCGCCGAGTGCTCGCCGGCCCAGCGCGAGAAGGTGAGGGGCGGCCCCTGCATCGGCTGCGGGCGAGTCGTCGAGCCTGACGAAGAGACGCCGTGGACGATCGACCCGATGCACGTCTGGCCGCAGGGCAAGGGCGGGTGCATGGACCCCGACTGCGTGCTGCCCGGATGCCGCCACCGCTTCACCGGGGAGGGCTGCCACCGCCTCTTCGACGAAGGCAAGCTCGACCTGCTCTCCAGGCTCTCGGCCAGCCCGGAAGCCTTTGCGGTCGAGCTTGCCCACCCGATCCTGCGCCACGGGGTGACGCTGGTCGAACTGGCGCGCAGGCTCGCGGGCAATCAGGAGGAGCTGGTCTGGATTGCGCGAGAGGCGGCGGCGTAGGGATGGCGGTGATCCCTGAGCCACGTAGGGCTACTCGCGTCGGCGCTTGCGCTGCCACGCTTCCACGTCGGCGCGTTTCCACACAGGCCCCATCGCCAGCCGGTCTAGAGGTTTGGGGAACCCGGGCCGCTGGGCCAGGATGCTTGCTCGTTGCCGGGAGACCTCGGCAATCTCGGCAATCTCGGCAATCCCTGCGAGCCTCACGAGGCCCGTTTGATCTCGCGCACGTCCAGTGCGAACTCGTCAAAGCTGGGCAGGTACTCCGGGTAGTTGTCGACGTCGAGGGAATCGCCGTCGCGCTCGCCCTGCCACACAGCGACCAACTGACTGGCGGCGTCCTTGAAGTTCTCCAAGGCTTGGTCAAAGCGTTCGTTGCTCAACTGATCGGCGGTCGTCATCAGATCAATCCTTTCGGGGGGGTTGATGTTGTCAACAGACTAGCTCCAGCGGTTGAAGATGTCAACCCCTGCGAGAGGCAGGCGGTGGCGTGAGCTACACCGACTTCCTCCGCTCGAAGGCGACGGTCGCCCCACTGGACGGCTTCGAGGTCGAGCTCGACCAGATCAACCCGATCCTGAAGCAGCATCAGCGGCTGCTCGTGCAGTGGGCGGTCGCCGGCGGGCGCCGCGCGATCTTCGCCCGCTTCGGGCTGGGCAAGACGGTGATCCAGCTGGAGATCCTGCGGCTGATCGCCGAGCGCGACGGCGGCAAGGTCCTGGTGGTCTGCCCGCTCGGCGTCCGCCAGGAGTTCGCCTACGACGCCGCCATGCTCGGCGTGGAGCTTCACTTCGTCCGCACCACCGAGGAGGCCCTGGCTCTCCCCGCTGGCGCGATCGCCATCACGAACTACGAGCCGGTCCGCGACGGCAAGCTCGACCCGAACGTGTTCACGGCCGCCAGCCTCGACGAGGCGGCGATCCTGCGCTCCTACGGCTCGAAGACCTACCAGGTGTTCCTCTCCCTCTTCGAGGACGTGCGCTACCGCTTCGTCGCCACCGCGACGCCGTCGCCCAACCGCTTCAAGGAGCTGCTGCACTACGCCGGCTTCCTCGGCGTGATGGACACCGGGCAGGCCCTCACCCGCTTCTTCAAGCGCGACTCGACCAAGGCCAACCACCTGACCTTGCTCCCGTCGCAGGAACAGAACTTCTGGCTGTGGCTGGCGAGCTGGTCGGCGTGGGTGCAGTCACCGGCCGACCTTGGCTGCGATGACGAGGGCTACGTGCTCCCCGACCTCGAGCTGACCGAGCACGAATTGCCGATTGACCATCTGGGCCGAGAGGTCGCTGACCGCGACGGCCAGGGGCGGCTACTCGCCGACGCCGCCGCCGGCGTTACGCAGGCATCCCGCGAGAAGCGCCAGACGATCGAGGCGCGCGTCGCGATGGCCGTCGACCGGCTCCGGGCCCGGAACGTGTCGCCGGCGGACCAGGCGATCGTCTACTGCCACCTAAACGACGAGCAGGCGGCGCTGGAGAAGGCGCTCGCCGCCGCCGGCTTCTCCGTCTCCTCGATCGACGGCAACTCCATGTCGACCGAGGAGGCCGAGCGGCGCCTACTCGCGTGGAAGGCGCGCGAGACGGCGGTGCTGCTCGGCAAGCCGGTGATGCTCGGCGTCGGGCTCAACCTCCAGCAGGCCAACAAGATGGTCTTCGCGGGGATCGACTATCGCTTTCACGACACCTTCCAGGGCGTCCACCGCATACAGCGGTTCGGGCAGACGCGGACCTGCGAGGTCGACCTGATCTACGCCGAGAGCGAGCGCAGCGTGCGCGACTCGCTGATGGAGAAGTGGGACCAACACAAGGAGCTGACCGCCACGATGAGCAACCTGATCCGCGAACACGGCCTCTCGCGCGCGAGCGTCGAGCAGGCCCTGACCAGAAGCCTCGGCGTCGACCGGGTAGAGGCCTCCGGCGAGGGCTGGCGCCTGGTCAACAACGACTGCGTCCCGGAGGTCGCCTCGGTGCCCGACGAGAGCGTCGGGCTGATCGTCACCTCGATTCCCTTCTCCAACCACTACGAGTACACGCCGGCCTACGAGGACTTCGGCTTCACCGAGGACAACGATCACTTCTGGTCGCAGATGGACCACCTCACGCCCGAGCTGCTGCGGGTGCTCCAGCCCGGCCGGATCTACGCCTGCCACGTCAAGGACCGGATCAACTTCGGCAACGTCACCGGTGCCGGCGTGCCGACCTCCTCGCCCTTCCACGCCGAGGCGATCATGCACGGCCGCCGCCACGGCTTCGACTACCTCGGCATGGTCACCGTCGTCACCGACGTTGTCCGGGAGAACAACCAGACCTACCGGCTGGGCTGGTCAGAGCAGTGCAAGGACGGCACCAAGATGGGCGTCGGCTCGCCCGAGTACATCCTGCTCTTCCACAAGCCTCAGTCCGACCGCAGCCGCGGCTATGCGGACATCCCGGTCGCCAAGGACAAAGCCGAGTACTCGCGAGCCCGCTGGCAGGTCGACGCACACGCGCACTGGCGCTCCTCCGGCGATCGCCGCCTGACCCCTGAGGAGCTGGCGCAGATGGGTCCTGAGGAGCTCGCGAAGATGTTCACCGAGCACACGCTCCAGGAGGTCTACGACTACGAGGCCCACGTCTCGATCGGCGAGGCGCTCGACGGCCGCGGCGCGCTGCCCTCGACCTTCATGGCGCTGGCGCCGGGCTCCCACGACCCGGCCGTTTGGCACGACGTGAACCGGATGCGGACGCTCAACGGTGAGCAGGCCCAGCGCGGGCTGACGCAGCACATCTGCCCGCTGCAGCTGGACATCGTCGACCGGCTGATCAACCGCTACTCGAACCCCGGCGATCTGGTGCTCGACCCGTTCTCCGGGCTCGGCACCGTCCCGGTCCGCGCCCTCGCCCTCGGTCGCGAAGGGCTCGGCGTCGAGCTGAACCCCGGCTACTTCCTAGATGCCGTCGCCTACCTGCAAGCAGAGGAGCGCAAGCAGGGGATGCCGAGCCTGTTCGACGCGCTGCCCGAGGAGTTGGCCGCGTGACCCTGCCCGCCCCTACCGGAGGTGAAGATCGATGAGCGAGAAGATGCGAATCTGGACGCTGTACAGCCACATGGGCGGCGGCTGGCAGGTGGCCGGTGAGGACTTCCGTCCAAGCCGCAGCACGGAGGTCGTGCAGGTTGTAGAGGCCGCCCCCCAGCACCTCTCCTCAGAGGAGACGGAGCGGCTGCACATCGAGGCTCGCGACGAAATCTGGGCGGTCGCCAAGAAACTGGAGGTGAGCGCCGAGGCGGTCGAGCTGAAAGAGATCGCCCAGCGAGTCGCCGCCCTCGGTCCCCAGCACCCCCCACTACACCTAGACGCCGGAGACGCTGAGCGGCTACTCCAGACGTTCTTCACCGAACTAGAGGCCGAGGGCTGGAACAGCGACGAAGACATCCCGGTCGACGCGCTGAGGGGCGCCTTTGAACGCGCCATCGCCCGCGACCTAGCCAACCAAGAGGTTCAGGTACGGGCAACGGTTCCGGCGAGCGAGTACGACGCGCTGGCCGACGCGTTCCGCGATTTCGTTGCCGATGCGACGATGACGCCGGCCAGCGAGGTCGGAGTCATAGAGCTTGGCGAATACCTACGCGATCTCGCCGACGACGAATACGCCTTCCTCGCCCAAGCGCTCAAACAGGGCTCCCGCGCGCTCACGACCCGCAGGGAGCACGAGGCTCAGGTACGGCCGACCGCTGGTCGTGATGAGCATGCGGCCCGGCTGCGGGCGAAGCTGGTGGAGGAGGTCGGCGAGTACCTGGCCCAGCCGAGCATCGGCGAGCTGGCCGACATTCTGGAGGTCGTCCACGCACTCGCCTACGTCGATGTTGGCCGGACGTTCGCCGCCGTCGAGCAGGAGCGCGACCGGAAGTGGCACGAGCGCGGTGGCTTCAATCGCGGCCTCGTCATGGAGACCGTCGAGCCGGAGCCAGCCCCATGACCAACCAGACGGGAGTACAGGTACCGGAGGGCATCCAGCGCTTCAACGTGGGGCCGTGTATGGACCACCCCGGCTTCAACGAGATGCACCCGGCCGAGGACGGCAACTGGATTCACGTCAACGACCTACCCGCTCTCCTCGCCCACTTCAAGGAGAGACTGCTGAGCGAAGAGCTAGTTGAGGTGCTGGAGGCCGAGATTCAGCGCGTACAAAGAATGGACAATGGACCTCGCTGAGTGGAAAAGGCAGGGCTTTGATGATGGCGAGTCATTTGGACGCCTCGGCCTAAAGGCCGCCTTTGCCGCCGCCTTCCCACAGGACGACCCCGCTGAGGAGGGCGACCGTGGCTAGATGCGAAATCGCGTTCCCGCTGGAGCTGGATGCCGATTACCCCTGCCGGGGCCGGGACGCCAACGGCAAGGAGACCCACTTCAACGACCTCCTGAGCGTGGGCGAGATCGTTGCTTCGGTCATGGTGGGCGACGACCTCTTCGGACCCTACGGCCGCGTGGTCGAGCGCGACGGCGGCTTATGGGTCGACGCCGCGCCGGACTACGACGAGAAGCTGCGCACCGAACAACTGGCCGCTCTCTCTGACTCCGAGCAGGGGGAGGACTGATGAGCGTTTCGTGGACCCGCGAGGGCCTTGACC
>JBEHWY010000198.1:0-5786 GCA_048498975.1 Actinomycetota bacterium
TTTGCTTCTCTGGGGGGTGGGGGTGCGTCAACGCCGAGCAGTCGCACGGGGCGCTGCGGGTCGTAGGCCCGCAACAGCTCCAGCGCCAGCGGCACGACGACCGCGGGGTCGTTGGTCGGCTGCTCGACCGAGTGCGAGCGGCTGACGTTGGTCCAGTCGTCGAGCCGCACCTTGATCCCGATCGAGCGGCCGGCGAGGTCGCGCTTGGCGAGCCGCCGGCAGAGCTCCTCGCCGAGCTCGGCCAGGTGCCGCTCGAGCACGGCGCGGTCGCCGACGTCGGTGTCGAAGGTGATCTCGGTCGACTGCGACTTGGTCTCGTGCACGACCGTCACCGGCGTCTCGTCCAGCAGCCGGCCACGGGCGTGCAGCCAGGCGCCCGAGCGGGGGCCGAAGGCCGCTTCGAGCTCACTCTGCTCAGGCCGCCAGAGGTCGGCGAGGGTGGCGATCCCCATCCGCTCCAGCCTCTGCACCGTCTTCGGCCCGATCCCGGGGATCAAGCCGGGGGACTCGAAGGCAAAGCGCCGCAGCGCCTCCTCGCGGGAGAGCACGACGAGGCCCGCCGGCTTGCCCAGCTCGCTGGTGATCTTCGCCAGCATCCGGCTCTCGGAGATCCCGACCGAGCAGGTCAGCCCGATCTGCTCGCGAATCTGGGCCGCGATCCGCCGCATCGTCGCCTTCGGCGAGTAGATCCCCGTCAGGTCGAGGTAGGCCTCGTCGAGGCCGACGACCTCGACCGTCTCGGCGTTGCGCCGCAGCACTTCCATCACCCGCGCCGAGGCCTCGCGGTAGGCGGGGAAGTCGGGCTTGACGTAGACCGCGTTCGGCAGCCGTCGCCGCGCCGTCGCCGCCGGCATCGCCGAGTGGATCCCAGCCAGCCGCCGCGCCTCGTAGCTCGCCGTCGTCACCACCGCCCGCGGCCCCGAGCCGCAGACGACCACCGGCTTCCCCTTCAGCTCCGGCCGCTTGCGCAGCTCGACCGACGCGTAGAACGCGTCCATGTCGAGGTGGGCGACCACGCGGGGCCAGTCCTTGATTTCGGCCACGCCCTCACGGTACGCCGCGGGGCGGCGGATACGGCGCTCTCGACCGGGCCAAATCTGGCCTGGTCGCGGCCAGGCCCGCACAGCATCCTTTGAGACCCAACCGTGTTTTCCACTCCGGAGTCCTCGAATGAAGAAACGATCCGCCCGCATCCTCCTCTTCCTCGGTTTCTGCCTCGCGGTCCTGGCACCGGCGGCTCAGGCCGCGCCGGCGCCGCTCGCCCTCGACCAGTCCTTCGGGCAGGGCGGGATCGTCCACGGTGGCGGCGGCCATCCCGGCTACGCCTTGGCGGCCGGCATCGCGCCTCTCGCCGACGGCGGCGCGCTCGTCGCCGGCGTCGACTCCGATAGCACCGCCGTCGCCCGCTACCTGGCGGACGGCCAGCTCGACCCCGGCTTCGGGCAGGGCGGCATCGCCGACCTGGCGGGATCGGTTCCCGCTGTGGCGTCGAGCTCGCTGGAATCGGTCGGCGGTATCAACCGTTTCGCGGTCGACGCACAGGGCCGGGCGCTGCTGCTTTGGCGCGGCTCGAAGCTGACCCGCCTCACCGCCGCGGGTGAGGTCGATGCCTCCTTCGGCTCGCAGGGAACGGCGGTCCTCTCCGGGGAATCGACCACGCCTCACTTCGTGACGGTCGTGCCGCTGCCGAACGGTCGCATCCTGCTCGCCGGCTACGGCTACGGAAGCCCGCGGATGTACGTCGAGCGGCTGCTCGAAGACGGCTCGCCGGACCCCTCATTCGGGAACGACGGCGTGGCCAGCGTCGTCGTCGGCAATCCGAAGAGGAACGCAGGCGCGCTGCGGGTTGCCGTCGGCCCGAGCGGGGGCATCACCCTCGCCGGCTTCGCTTCCCAGCGGCCCGCCCTGGTTCGACTGCGCCCGAACGGGAGGCCCGATCCCGGCTTTGGTCAGAGCGGCCGTGCGCTTCTCCCCTCCTGGCTCGGGGGGCAGGCGAGCGCGCTGACGCTGTCCCCCGGGGGCGGCGCGGTAATCGGCTGCCGCTGCTGGAACCGGAGCACGGGCGCGCGCCGCCTCGCCCTGCTCCGCGTCGGCCCCCACGGTGGTCTCGACCGCCGCTTCCTCGCCGCCTCTCTCACCAAGGAGGGAGCGAACGGCTTCCGGCCGAGTTCGCTGTTCGCGCTCGGCGGCCGGATCTTCGCCGTCGGCGGCGGCCGCGGCATGCTCTCGGTCCGCGCCTTTCACGCCGACGGCCGCCCGGGGCCATCGCTGGCGGGAGTGCGGGGAATCCCGACCGACCGCCTCTTCGGGGTCTTCTCGGCGGCCCAGGACGGAAAGCTGCTGCTCGCCTGGACCCCCAATAGGCAGTCGCACTACGACAGCGAGGTTCTGCTCCAGCGCTTCGTCGTCCGCTGATCTCTCGGTAATCGACCTCTCCACGGGGGTCGAGAACGGAAGGGCGGGATGGCGAATAGACTGCGAACGCTGCACGGTTTCATGACACGAGGGCCCTCGGAGGGAAGGCACACGATGGGCATCTACGGCAGGTTCACGGCGCGTGCCTCCCAGGCGATGAACGAACGCGGCGTCTACCTCGGCTGGCGCGCGACGAGGATCCACGTCGCCGTCTACCGCGCCTCGGGCGGGAGGCTCGGCGGGCACCTGCCGGGCTGGCCGCAGGCGCGGATCGCGCTGGTCGACCACGTCGGCGCCAGGACGGGGCTCCCGCGCACCTCGCCGCTGATCTGCCACGAGCGGGACGCGAGCATCGCCGTGGTCGCCTCGAAGGCCGGCCAGCCGACCAATCCCGCCTGGTTCCACAACCTGATGGCGCATCCGGAGACCACCGTGCAGCTGGGACGCGAGCGGCGCGCCGTCCGCGCCCGCCTGGCGGAAGGGGAGGAGCGCGACCGCCTCTGGACGGAGTTCGTCGGCTTCTATCCGGGCTACGAGTTCTTCGCCGAGCATGCCGGCGACCGCCGCATCCCGATCGTGGTGCTCGACCCGCGCTAGGCTCCCGAAAGTGGCCGACGTCACCCACAGGAAGGTCGAGGAGATCGACGCGATCTCGGGGGCGCTGCCGGGGATCGCGATGCACCGGGTGGCCGCCGACCTCGACGTCGGTGCGTTCGGCATCTCGATCATCGAGATGGAGCCCGGCGCCGATGCCTACCCCGAGCACGACCACTCGCCCGAGGGCCTCGGCGGCGAGATGTTTGCCAAGCGACCCCAGCAGCTGAACCAGGAAGAGGTCTACGTCGCGCTGCGCGGCTCCGGCACGCTGCTCGCCGACGGCGAGGAGTACCCGCTCGACCCCGACCACATCGCCAAAGTCCCACCCGAGGTCAAGCGCAAGGTGGTGGCTGGGGGAGAGGGGCTGCGCTTGCTGGTGCTCGGCGGCGTCGCCGGCCAGGCGTACCTCACCGGCGGCACTCTCTGAGCGCCGCCGCCTAGACTCCAGCTGTGGCTTCCCCCGAGGCGAAGAACCTGGAGGCGATCTCCAGGGCGATCGACCAACACAACGCCAACTGCCCGTTCCCGGCGGCGGAGGTGCGGATGAACCCCTTCGAGGTCGAGCGCCTCGGCTGGGACACGATCCGCGGCCTGCCCGTCGTCCCCGACGGCGCGATCGGCACCGGCCGCTTCCGCATCGTCTGCTCCCGCGACATGGAGGACGAGGGCCTCGAGGTCGTCGAGGCGGTCGGTAAAGAGCTCGAGACCGCCGCGCCGGTCCAGAACTAAGCGGCGCTCACAGGCCGTCCAGGAACGCGCAGCGGTCCTTCCTCACGGCACACACAGAGACCGGGAGCACCTTGAGCTCATACGAGGTTAAGGCGACCATCATCGATCTCGTGGCGCTGTTCTGCGGGTAGGGGAGGGGAAGCGGGGGCTCAGGCAGCCGCAAGTGGCAGGGGGTCTCTGATCTCGACCCGATAGTCGGCGGGCAGCGGAACGGCGGGCACATTGCGATCGCCGTTGGGCTCGCGCTTGCGGGTCAGCAGATGCTCGAAGAACGCGAGGGCGCCGCTTCGGGGCGCGGCGACGATCTCGCGGCCATCGGGGTAGACGATTGCCAGCGGACGATGCTCCGCCACAGCCTCGGCGAGGACGACGCCGAAGTGCTCCTGGTCGGCGGCGATGAAGGCGGTTCCCTCTGGGTAGCGATCCGGGTTGGTCGCGGCGTCGATCAACCGCTCGTTGGCGATCTCGCCCGCTGCGGTGAACTTGCTGCGCTCTAGCTCTTCCATGATTCTGTGATTGCTTCCCAGTGGTCGATCAGGTGGCGGATCGCCATCGGCACGACTTCGCTGACCGTGCCTTCGGCAAACCGCTCTGCGGGCTGCTTCTCGGTTCCAGTGTAGCGGTGCATATCGTGGTCACCGTGGGCATTGTCGAGCAGGCGAATGGTCTGCCAGCGGCCCTCGAACCGGATCTGGAGCATGACCGCGTAGCGCTCCACCGGACGCCCCTCCAGCTCGACAAGAACCCGGGCGTCGGCGGCGAGCGGGCGGATGAACGGATCGGTCATCGGCGAAACGCATCCTTCTCCGACGGATAGGCTCTGCGAAGATCGAGGTTCGCCGCTGCGTCCGAGATGCCCCGGTCCCCGGCCTCGTCTACGTATACGCGATAAAGCCCCAAGCCCCCTCCCTGGCATGCGAAAGGATGGACCGGGGTCGCCTGCAGCCGCTTATTTCAGCGGATGCTGCCTGTGAGGGCAGCGGGCGAGAATCCCCACGACCATCCTCTCTAAGTGTGGCAGATTAGAGGGGATGTCGGACAGAACATTTCGCTCAGATGCTGTTCCAGACTGCAAAGAGCTCGAGACCGCCGCGCCGGTCCAGAACTGACGCGACTACGGGCTGAGGCCGAGTTCTTCGGCCCATTTCTGCGCTTCGACGTTGAGCTGGGTGATTTCGCCGGTGACGAAGAGCACGCCCATCACGATCAGGATCGCGCCGCCGACCGCGACGATCACCTGGTAGTGGCGCTTGACGACGCTGAAGGCGGTCGTCATCCGTGAGAAGGCAAGGGCGGTGAGCAGGAAGGGGATCGCGAGGCCGGCGGAATAGACGGCCAGCAACACGGCGCCGTGGGCTGCGGTGCTGGAGGCCGCCGCGGCACCGAGGATGGCGCCGAGCGTGGGGCCGATGCAGGGCGTCCAGGCGATCGCGAAGGCGGCGCCGGCGACGATCGGGCCGCCCTTGCCGGCGCGCTCGAGCAGGGCGTCGACGTGCCACTCGCGGTTGAGGCGGGTGACGAAGAGCGAGGCGATGAAGAGGACCCCCATGAAGATGATCAAGACGCCCGAGATCTTGGTCAGCAGGTGCTTGTTGTCGACGAGGAAGGAGCCGATCGCCGTGGCGCCGAGGCCGAGCAGGATGAAGATCGCCGAGAAGCTGGCGACGAACAGCAGGCTGGGCCCGAGGACGCGGCGCCAGTTGGCGTCGTCGAGCTCGGCGGCGGAGACGCCGGTAACCGCCGAGAGGTAACCGGGCACGAGCGGCAGCACGCAGGGGGAGAGGAAGGAGACGATCCCTGCCGCGAGCGCGGCGAAGATCCCGACCCCGGCGGCGGGATCCGAGCTGATTGCAGCGATTACCACGGGGGCTCAGGTTACCCTCCGGCCGGTGTCCGCCCGCCCGTCGCAGCCAGGCCTGTTCAACGCCAGCGGCCTCGCTCAGCGACTACAGGCCTCATCGCTGTTCGCGATCGGTCCCAGCCGGCCCGGGCCGGCGCTGCGCCGCGGAGCCCTCGTCGCGGTTTCGCTCGGTGTCTGCCTGATC
>JBEHWY010000199.1:0-5770 GCA_048498975.1 Actinomycetota bacterium
CTTCTTCACGACCGGTTTGGTTGACGATCTGCAGCGTGATCTCGGCGCCGGCGGCCGGCGGCAGGACGAGCGCGGCGAGGACCGCGAGCAGCGGCAAGACGAGGCGAGCGCGAATCACTCCCCGCTCATCGGCAACGCAGCCCAAACCTTGACCGCCGACGGGCCGAAATGACGCCCACCGGCGGACAAATCGGCCCGTCGGCCCAGCGTTATTCGACGCGGTAGCGCTCGGGGACGAAGGTCTGGGTGTCTACGGGGGGGCGGACGTAGGCGCGCTCCTGGCGCGGCGGCAGCTGGACCTTCTCGGTTCGCACCCGCTTGTAGGGAACCTGTTCGAGCAGGTGGGAGATCAGGTTGAGGCGGGCGGTGCGCTTGTCGTCGGCCTCGACCACGTACCAGGGCGACTCCTTGGTGTCGGTGTAGGCGAACATCTGGTCCTTGGCTTCGGCGTAGTCGACCCAGCGCTCGCGCGCCTCGAGGTCCATCTCGGAGAGCTTCCACTGCTTCGCCGGGTCGTCGATCCGCGCCTGGAAGCGACGCTCCTGCTCCTCGTCGGAGACCGAGAGCCAGTACTTGACGAGGATCAGCCCCGAGCGCCGGAGGATTTCCTCGAAGCGCGGCGTCGTGCGCATGAACTCCTCGTACTCGGCGTCGGTGCAGAAGCCCATCACCCGCTCGACCAGGGCGCGGTTGTACCAGGAGCGGTCGAAGAGGACCATCTCGCCGCCGGCCGGCAGGTGGGCGACGTAGCGCTGGAAATACCACTCGGTGCCCTCGCGCTCGGTCGGCTTGGCCAGCGCGGCGATGCGGACCACACGCGGGTTGGTGCGTTCGGTGATGCGCTTGATCGCGCCGCCCTTGCCGGCAGTGTCGCGGCCCTCGAAGATGACCGCGACCCGCAGCCCCTTGTGGACGATCCATTCCTGCAGCCGCACCAGCTCGACCTGCAGCCGCGCCAGCTCCTTCTCGTACCCCTTCTTGCTGAGGACCTTCGGCTTGTCGGCGTCGTGGCTCATGCGGCGGGCTGCCTCCGCATCATCTCACCGCCGTGCGCTACCCGGCTTCGCCAGCCGTGTTCAAGCATGAGAAAGGGGCGGCCCGGGAGCTGGAGAGATACCCGGGGCCGCCCCTTTCGTTGTCAGACCCCCCTGCAGGGCCGCACGAATTCGGTCGACAGCCTGGTGCCGTCGGCGAAGTAGACAGTGGTGTGGGCCTGCAGCCTGTCATCGGGACATTTGGCGGTGAGCACGCTCACCCTGTTGCCTTTGTAGGTGAATTTCTTGTCGATCTTCAGCTGGAACGTCCTCACCGAGCCGTTGCCGTTGGCGATCGGCGGGATCGTCGCGATCGCCTCGGTCCCGTAGCGCCCGTGGTGGATCTTCTTGATCTTCACCGTGGCGATGATCGGTTGGAGCACTGGCACCGTGACGTCGGCGTGGATGTAGAGCGTGGTGACGCCGCCCTTGACACCACCGTTGAAGACGATGATCTGCGGGTCCAGGACAACCGGCGGCGGCTGTTCGGCGAGCTTCACTTCGTAGTCGGCGGTGCCGATGCCGATGATCGCGGTCCCACAGGCTGCTTCGGCCTGCCTGGTGTCGACCGACCGGATCCGACTCGGCCTGCAGGTCGGATAGCCCTTGACGTCGATCATCGCGTTCTTGTCGATTTCGACGACCGCCTTGGTCAGCGCCGGAGGATGACTGCCGTCTTTCTCTTGGATCTCGCCTTCGAGGGTAAGCGCAATTGGCGTCTGCTTCGTCATCGACAACCTCTTCGGGGAGAACGAGCCGCCGCCTCTGAAGCAGAGGTTGCCAACGCAGGCTTCTTCGCTGCCGCCGCCGGCGAGGGCGACGCTCGCGAGGCACACCGCGGCGAGGAGGGCGAGCGTCGTCATGTGCGCCAGGCGGCGATGGCATTTCTGCTGAAACCTGTTCATTTCTCCCTTTCCCACGCCTACAAGCATGAGAAAGGGGCGGCCCGGGAGCTGGAGAGATACCCGGGACCGCCCCTTTCTGTCGTGACTACCCGCCGGAGGGAATCGGTTCGGCGGTAGTCGCCCTCAACACCGTCGCGGTGCCGAAGCCTCCCGCCCTACACCCCCGTACAGGGCCGCAGGAATTCAGTCGACAGCTTGGTCCCGTCGGAGAAATAGGCCGTGCCGTGCGCCTGCAGCCTGCCATCGGGGCATTTGGCGGTGAGCACGCTCACCTTCTTACCTTTGTAGGTGAATTTTTTGTCGATCTTCAGCTGGAACTTGGTGACCGAGCCGTTGCCGCTGGCGATCGGCGGGATCGTCGCGATCGCTTCGGTCCCGTAGCGCCCCTTGTGGATCTTTTTGATCTTCACGGTGGTGACGATCGCAGCCGGCACCGGCACCGTGATGTAGGCGTGGATGTAGAGCGTGGTGGTGCTACCCGAGACACCGCCGTTGAAGACGATCAGTTTCGAATGGGCCTGAATCGGCGGCTGTTCGGCGAGTTTCACCTCGACGTCGGTCGTGCCGCTGCCGATGATCGCTGGCTTGCAGGCTTTTTCGGCGTGATTGGTGTCGGTCGACTGGATCTTCTGCGGCTGGCACTTGGGGTAGCCGGTGACGTTGATCATCCCGTTCTTGTCGGTTTCGACGATCGCTTTCGTCAGCGCCGGGGGATGACTGCCGTCTTTCTCCTTGATTTCGCCTTCGACCGTGAGCGCGAGCGGCGTCTGCTTGGTCTTCGACAGCTTCTTCGGCGCGAACGCGCCGCCGCCTTTGAAGCAGAGGTTGCCGATGCAGGCTTCTTCCTTGGCGCTGCCGGCGAAGGCGACCCCGGCCACGACCACGGCGGCGAGGACGCCGAGCGTCGTCACCAGCGCCAGGCGACGACGGCCCTTGTGCTGAAACTTGTTCATGTCTCCCTTTCTCATCAGTGCGAGACGGCTGCGGCACTCGCCGGCCGTCACTCTTCCCTGCCACCCCGCCCGGGCATTCCCCCGCCGGCTGACCAGCAGAGGTTAACCGAGAAGGTGCCGGAAGAAAACCGCTGGCGTTCTCATACGGTTGTCTACGGGCCGGTTCATTGCGAGCCGGTCCAGCGCAGCACGGCGAGGACGCGGCGATGGTCCTCCGCCCCGGCCGGCAGGTCGAGCTTCCAGAAGATGTTGGAGACGTGCTTCTCGACGGCGCGGTCGCTGATCGTCAGCCGCGCCGCGATGCCGCTGTTGGAGCGGCCCTCGGCCATCAGCTCCAGCACCTCGCGCTCGCGCGGCGTGAGCAGGGCCAGGCGGTCCTCGCCGGGGCCGAGCAGCTCGGCCACCGCCTCGGGGTCGAGGGCGGTACCGCCGCCGGCGACCCGCCGCAGCGCCTCGACGAACTCGCTCGGATTGGCGACGCGGTCCTTCAGCAGGTAGCCGACGCCGCCCTCCCCCGCCGCGAACAGCTCGCGCGCGTAGGTCTGCTCGACGTACTGGGAGAGGATCAGGATCGGCAGCCCGGGGTGGCGGCGGCGTGCCTCGAGCGCGGCCCGCACGCCCTCGTCGGAGAAGCCCGGCGGCAGCCGCACGTCGAGCACGCAGACGTCGGGGCGGTCGGCCTCGAGCGCGTCGAGGAAGGCATCGGCGTCGGCGACGGCGGCGATCACCTCGCAGTCGTGGGCGCCGAGCAGCCGCACCAGGCCGTCGCGCAGCAGGGCGCTGTCCTCGCAGACGACTACCCGCACGGGAGCTCCGCCCTCAGCACGGTCGGCCCGCCCGCCGGGCTGATCACCTCGAGCCGCCCGTCGAGCGCCGCGACCCGCTTGCGCAGCCCTTCCAGGCCGGAGCCGCCGGCGCGGGCGCCGCCGCGGCCGTCGTCCTCGACAGCGACCGTCAGCGCCGCCGCGCCGCGCTCGATCCGCACCCGCAGCCGCTCCGCCCCGCTGTGCTTGGCGGCGTTGGCGAGCCCCTCGGCGACGACGAAGTAGGCCGCCGTCTGGACCTGTCCGGGGACGCCGTCGACCTCGCCGAGGACGCTGAGCGAGACCGGCAGCGGCGAGCGCGCCAGCAGCGACTCGACGGCCGCCGTCAACCCGCGTTCCTCGAGCAGCGCCGGCCGCATCCCGCGCGAGAGGTCGCGCAGCTCGCCCAGCGCCGCCAGCGTCTCGTCGCGCGCCCTGCGCACCGTCTCGACCGCGGCGCTCGGGTCCTTCTGCAGCTCCTCCTCGGCCATCCCCAGCTCCATCGCCAGCCCGACCAGCCGCGCCTGGGCGCCGTCGTGGAGGTCGCGCTCGATCCGCTCGAGCTGGTCCTGCGCGGCCTCGACCGCATCGGCGCGGCTGGCGGCGAGGTCGTCGACCCGGGCCCGCAGCCGCTGGCTCTCCGAGGGGGCGAGGAGCGGCACCGCGATCCTCGCGTGGCCGGCGACGAGGCCGCGGTTGAGCCACCAGACGACCGGCACCAGCACCAGCCCGATCGCGGTGACGATGAACGCCTGGCCGGTCGATTCGACCGTGAAGACGCCGAATTCGAGCGTGCCGTACTGGGTCGTGGGGTCGGGGATCGCCCACCACCAGGCGGGCATGAAGACGTAGGCGAGGACGACGACGGTCGCGGTCAGCGAGACCACCGCGCCGACGAAGCCGACGATCGAGTTGAGCACCAGCCAGCCGCAGTCCTTCCAGGTCTGCGGGTCGGCGGTGATCGTGCGCAGCAGCGGCAGGATGCCGGGCTCGTGCGGCTCGCGATAGACGGCGGCGACCGGCTCGCCCCGCTCCCAGCCGACCAGCCTGCGGTCGACCCAGGTCGTCCAGCGGAAGACGTAGGCGCTGCCGAGCCAGACGAAGACGCCGACGACGAAGACCAGCAGCGAGAGGGTGAGGCTGAGGCAGGTGACCCAGACACAGAAGGCGACCACGCTCCAGACGCCGACCGCGGCGACGTAGAGCAGGTCACGACCGGCGCGCGCCGCCTTGGCGCCGAGCCAGGTTCCGATCCGGGAGAGCCGATCCATGCGCTGATGATCCCCCGCCGCGCCGGCGGCGGCAATACGGGCGGCCGGTGTCTCGCGGTCGTGCTAGCCGCACCCCCTCCCCGGCGCCACGCGCGGCCGTCGTAGCATCGGCCGATGGAGCCGCTGCGGGAGCTGATCGAGGGCGACGAGCTGGTGCTACGGCGCTGGCGGGTCGCCGACGCCCAGGCGCAGGAAGCCGCCGTCCTCGCCAACCTCGACCACCTGCGGCCGTGGATGCCGTGGGCGGCGAGCGAGCCGCAGGGGCTGGCGGCGCGGCGGCGGATGCTGGCGGGGTGGGAACGCGACTGGGCCGCCGGCGGCGACGTCACCTACGCAGTCCTGCTTGGCGGCGAGCTCGCCGGGTCCTGCGGCTTTCACCGCCGCCGCGGCCCGCGGGCGCTGGAGATCGGCTACTGGATCGCCGCGGCGCGGACGCGCCGGGGGCTCGGCACCCGCGTCGCCCGCCTGCTCACCGACGCCGCCTTCGCCCTCCCCTGGGTCGACCGGGTCGAGATCCACCACGACCGCGCCAACCGGGCCAGCGCCGCGATCCCACGCCGGCTCGGCTACCGACTCGCCGCCGAGACCCCCGACCAGGTCGAGGCCCCCGCCGAGGAGGGCGTCGACTGCGCCTGGGTGATTACGCGCGAGGAGTGGAGCGGGGCGGCGCCGAGGGGAGGGCGCTCTCACGCCGGGCCGAGGTGTGAGAGCGGATTTGTCCCCGTATAGCGGGGAGAAATGAGCACTCACCCGCGCCGCTCTCCGTGCTCGCGGGCGGCCCGGCGCACCTACCTGCCCTTTGGG
>JBEHWY010000200.1:0-5732 GCA_048498975.1 Actinomycetota bacterium
CGGCCCGGCGCACCCACAGGGCAGGTAGGTGCGCCGGCCCGCCCGCCTCGAGCCCCCGCCGCCGAGAGTCGTGGTTCCTTTTGGACCTCCTGGTTCCAAAAGGAACCGCGGGACGCCAGGCCGGCCGAGATCTCCATCCCGTGGTTCCTTTTGGACTCCCTGGGTCCATAAGGAACCACGGGATCCGCACGCCAGGATCTGGGAGGGGAGGGTGCTCGCCGCCCTACCTGCCCAGAGAGGGTGGCGAGCACCCTACCCGCAAAGGCCGGTCCGGGGCGGATTAGGCCAAAGCCGCCGCGGCGCGCTCTTTGGCGGACTCGATGATCGCCAGCACCGCGGTCTCCTGCCCCTCGCGGAGGAGCGCGATCGGGTCGGGGTCGCCGTTGACGATCCCCTCGAAGAACTCTTTGCGGTCCTGGTAGGTGGGCAGCGTCCCCTTCGCCCAGCCGCGGGCGTCGTTGAGGATCACCGCCAGGCGCGCGTACTCCTCGCCGAACAGCTCGGAGATCTCGCGCTTCATCCGCTTTGCCAGGGCGGGGGAGGCGCCGGCGGTCGAGATCGCGATCGCCAGCGGGCCGGTGCGCAGGATCGCCGGCAGGATGAAGTTGCACAGCGGCGGCACGTCGACGACGTTGACCAGCATCGCCCGCTGCTCGGCGTCATCGAAGACCTTGATGTTGACCTCGCTGTCGTCGGTGGCGGCGATCACCATGAAGACGCCGTCGAGGTCCTCGGCGCCGCCGTAGGGGCGCTTCTCCCAGGTGAGCGAGCCCTCGCGGGCGAGGTCTTCGAGCTCGGGGTGGGCGGTCGGCGCGATCAGCGTCACGTCGCCGCCGCAGGCAAGCAGGCCCTCGACCTTCTCGAGGCCGATGTCGCCGCCGCCGACGACCAGGCAGCGGCGCCCGGTCAGCTTCAGGCAGGCGATGTAGAACGGCGTCTCCAGCATGTCGCGCACGCACGACTGGTCGCAGATCCCTTTGCGGAGCTGGCAGACGCACTCCTTGCCGGCATAGGCCTGAGCGGGCATGAGCCCAAGGTTAGTGAACCGCCGCCGACGGGCCGATTTGTCCACGTGGGAGGGACAAATCGTCCCGTCGGCCCCAAGGGTTGAGGGGCGCTTAGATTGCGTCGAGGGTGCGGCGGAGGCCGTCTTCGAGGCCGACCTTGGGGGTCCAGGCGAGGGCTCGTTCGGCGCGGCCGGCGTCGAGGGCGATCCGCTGCACCTCGCCGGCCCGCGGCGGCGCGAACTCGGGCTCGAAGCCCGCGGAGCCGCCGAGCCCGGCCAGCGCCTCGGCCAGCTCGAGCACCGAGGTCTCGCGGCCGGTGCCGATGTTGATCGGGCCGCTGACGGTCGAGGCCGCGGCGGCGAGCGCCGCGTCGACGACGTCGCCCACATATATGTAGTCGCGGGTCTGGGTGCCGTCGCCGTAGACGGTCGGCTTTCCCCCGGACTGCAGTAGCCCGCAGAAGATCGCGATCACGCCCGCCTCGCCGAGCGGGTCCTGGCGCGGCCCGTAGACGTTGCCGAGCCGCAGCGAGACCCCGGAGAGGCCGTAGAGGCGCTCGTAGAGCGCGAGGTATCCCTCAGCCGCGAACTTGCTCTGGCCGTAGGCGGACATCGGCGCGATCGGCGCGCTCTCGTCGAGCGGCAGGTCCTGGCCCTCGCCCTCGCCGTAGATGGCGCCGCCGGTGGAGACGAAGACGACCCGCCTGGACTCGGCGGCGCGCGCCGCGTCGAGCACGTTGGCGGTGCCGCCGACGTTGACGGCGGCGTCGAAGGCCGGGTCCTCGAGGGATTTGCGGACGTCGATCTGGGCGGCGAGGTGGAAGACCGCCTCCGGCTTGCGTTCGGCCGCCAGCGCGGTCAGCGTCGCGGCGTCGCGGATGTCGATCTCCTGCAGCTCGGCGCCGGCGGCCAGCGCTCCGTCGAGGTTCGAGAGGCGCCCGGTGCAGAGGTTGTCGACCACCGTCACCTCGTCGCCGCGCGCGAGCAGAGCGTCGACCAGATTCGAGCCGATGAAGCCCGCGCCGCCAGTTACCAAGCACCTCATAGCCCGGCGCATCCTACGGGGATCGGCTTGGCGCAGGCACAAGATCTTGTGGGAGATCCCCGAGGGGGCGGCCGACCGCCCCTGCTACCCTCGCCGCCCGATGCGACTAATCGTGACCGAGAAGAACAGCAGCGCCAAAAAGATCGCCGAGATCCTCGGCGCCCCCACCGGCGGCCCGAAGGAGGACAAGACCTTCAAAGTCCCCTTCTACACCTGGACCGACGAGAGCGGCGAAGAGCAGATGACCGTCGGCCTCAAGGGCCACGTGCTCGGCCCGGCCTTCCCCGAGGGCTACTCGAACTGGCAGAAGACCGACCTGCACGACCTGATCGACGCCGAGCTGATCAAGGAACCGACCGACAAAAACGTCGTCAAAGCGATCAGGAAACTCGCCAAAGGCGCGCAGGAGCTGGTGATCGCGACCGACTTCGACCGCGAGGGCGAGCTGATCGGGCTCGAGGCGCTGGAGGAGATGCTCGACGCCAACCCGAAGCTCGGCAACCGCGAGGAAACCGACGCCGGCACGCTGAAAGTGCTCCGCGCCCGCTACTCGGCGCTGACCAAGGAAGAGATCGAGCGCGCCTTCTCCGAGCTCGACTACCTCTCCTACCCGCTGGCCAACGCCGGCGCCGCCCGCCAGGACATCGACCTGCTCTGGGGCGCGACGCTGACCCGCGCGGTCTCGCTCGCCAGCCGCCGCTTCGGCTCCAACTTCCTCTCGGTCGGCCGCGTCCAGAGCCCGACCCTGGGCCTGATCGTCGAGCGCGAGATGGAGCGGCGCGCGCACGTCGCCAAACCCTTCTGGGAAGTGTTCGCCAAGTTCGAGCACCCCGACGGCGCCTTCGAGGCCCACCACGCGACCGACAAATTCTGGGAGAAAGCGGAGGCCGACGCGGCGCTCGCCGGAACCAGCTCTCCCGGCACGGTGAAATCGGTGACGGCGCGGAAAAACACCCGCAAACCGCCGACTCCCTACAACACCACCGCCTTCAGCACCGACGCCTCCAGCCGCCTCGGCATCACCCCCGCCAGCGCGATGCGGATCGCCGAGGACCTCTACATGGACGGCTTCATCTCCTATCCGCGTACCGACAACACGGTCTACCCGAAATCCCTGCCGGTGCGCGAGCTGATCACCTCACTGGTCCGGGTCAAGGAGTTCTCGGCCGCCGCCGGCCTGCTCGACCAGCCCGAGCTGACGCCGACCCGGGGCAAAAAAGAGACGACCGACCACCCGCCGATCTACCCGACCCAGGCAATCCACCCGGGCGCCCTCGAGGGCTCCAAGAAACGGGTCTACGAACTCGTCGTCCGCCGCTTCCTCGCCACCTTCAGCCCGCCGATGATCACCGAGTCGACGCGGGCCGACATCGAGGCCGGCGACCAGACCTTCTTCGTCCGCGGCTCGGTCGTCGTCGACCCCGGCTACGCCGGCATCTACACCTACGCGCGCTCCTCCGACGAGGAGATCCCGGCGCTGCAGGAGGGCCAGGAGCTGCCGCTGGCGGCGCCGCCCGAGGTCGCCGGCGAGGACGGCGTCACCACCAACCCCTGGTCGGTCGGCAAGGAGACGCAGCCGCCGGCGCGGATCTCGCAGGCGAAACTGATCGAAATGATGGAGGAGCGCGGGCTGGGCACCAAAGCGACCCGCGCCGACATCATCCAGAAGCTGTTCGACCGCGGCTACGTCTATGGCAACCCGCCGGTCCCCTCGGAGACCGGGATCGCCCTCTACGAGGCGTTCAAGAACTACGTGCCGGCGATGGCGACGCCGGAGATGACGGCGCAGCTGGAGGCGGAGATGGACCGGATCGCCGCCGGCGACATGACCAAGCGCGCCGTCGTCGGCGAGAGCCGCGAACTGCTGCACAAGACCTGGACCGAAATCGACGGCAGCCGCGAAGACCTGGCGAAAGTGATCTGGAAAGGGATGGACGAGGACCGCATCCTCGGCCCCTGCAAGGTCTGCGAGGAAGCCGGTCGCACCAAGGAGGACGGCTCGCCCAACGTGCTGCGCATCATCCGCGCGAAAAAATCGGGCAAACGCTTCGTCGGCTGCACCGGCTGGGTCCTCGACGACCCCAACTCCTGCGACCAGACCTTCCCGCTGCCCCAGCGCGGCGACGTCTTCCGGCTCGAGGAGCGCTGCTCGATCTGCGACCAGACTCCGCGGCTCAAAGTCGTCCCCTTCCGCGGCCGCCCCTGGAACCTCTGCCTCAACGACGACTGCGAGTCGATGCAGGAGATGAAGAAACGGCGGGCGGAGCGCGAAGCGGCGAAAGCGGCGAAGGAAGCGATGGAGAAGAAGCCGCCGCCGAAAGGCGACGAGGACGCTCCCGCGACGCCGAAAAAAGCCAAATCCAAAGTCAAAGCCTCGAAAGCCGACACGGCGACCCGCGGGCGCAAACGCGCCAAAGCGGCCGCCAAAGGCTGAGGTCCCGGGCCTTGTTCATCTCCCTCGAGGGAGTGGACGGGTCGGGCAAGAGCACGCAGGCGAAGCTGCTCGCTGCGGCGCTCGGGCCGGAGACGGTGGCGATCCGCGAGCCGGGGGGGACCGACGCGGCAGAGCGGATCCGGGCCCTGCTGGTCGACACCGAGCTGGCGCTGGAGCCGATGGCCGAGCTGCTGCTCTTCTGCGCCGCCCGCGCCGACCTCACCGAGCGGGTGATCCGGCCCGCCCTGGAGGCCGGCCGCGACGTCGTCTGCGACCGCTTCTCGGACTCCAGCGTCGCTTACCAGGGCGCCGCGCGGGGGCTCGGCGTCGGCGAGGTGATCGGGCTCTGCGACACCGCCAGCGACGGGCTCTGGCCGGACCTGACGCTGCTGCTGCGGGTCGACCCCGAGGTCGGCCTCGGCCGAGCGCGGTCCGGCGACCGCTTCGAGGCCGAAGGCCTGGAACTGCAGCAGGCGGTGGCGGCCGCCTACGAGGAGATTGCGGTGATCGCCTCCGACCGGGTCGTCGTGATCGACGCCTCGGGCAGCGTCGAGGAGGTTCACGAGCGGGTGATGGAGGCCGTGCGTGAGCGCCGCGCTTGAGGCGGCGACCGAGCACCAGGCGCGGGCCCGGGTGGCGCTGAGCGCGGCGCTCGCCGCCGGCCCCTCGCACGCCTACCTCTTCCGCGGTCCGCGCGGCGCCGGCAAGCGGGCGGCGGCACGGGCGCTGGCGGCGGAGATCCTCGCCACCGCCGCGGCCGACCCCGACGACGTCCGCCGCCGCGCCCTGCTCGACCCCTCGCCGCATCCCGACCTGGTCTGGATCGCGCCGCGCGGCGCCCAGCACCTGGTCGAGGAGGTGCGCGAACGGGTGATCCGCGCCGCCGCCTACCGGCCCTTCGAAGGCGGTAAGCGGGTCTTCGTCGTCGAGGCGGCGGAGGCGATGCGCGACGAGAGCCAGAACGCGCTGCTGAAGACGCTGGAGGAGCCGCCCGAGTTCGTCCACATCGTCCTGCTCAGCTCCGAGCCGGAGGCGCTGCTGGAGACGATCGCCTCGCGCTGCCAGCCGGTCGACTTCGCGCCGCTGCCGGCGGCGGTGCTGGAGGCCGAGCTGGCCGCGGGGCCGGGCGGCGAGGAGGGCGGGCCGGCCGCGCCGGAGGAGATCGCCGCCGCCGCGCGCCTTGTCGCCGGCGACCTCGAGCGTGCCCACCTGCTGCTCACCACACGCGGGCGGGAGCTGCGCGCCGG
>JBEHWY010000201.1:0-5642 GCA_048498975.1 Actinomycetota bacterium
GTGGCGATGCCGACGTGGCAGGTGTCGAGCTGGCAGCCGCGGCAGATCGTGCAGCCGAGGCTGACCATCGCCAGGGTGCCGAAGCCGACCCGGTTGGCGCCGAGGCAGTGCAATTTGACGATGTCGTGGCCGGTCCGGTAGCCGCCGTCGGCCCAGATCTCGACCCGGTTGCGCAGCCCCGCCTCCATCAGCGCCCGGTGCACGGCGCGGGTGCCGATGTCGCTCGGCAGCCCGACGTGGCGCAGCGCGTGCTGGCGGGCGGCGCCGGTGCCGCCCTCGAAGCCCGAGAGGGTGATGATGTCGGCCCCCGCCTTGGCGATCCCGAGCCCGATCGTGCCGATGTTCGGCACCACCGGCACCTTGACCGAGACGCGCACGTCGGGGTTGACCGTCTTCAGCTCGTCGATCAGCTCGGCGAGGTCCTCGATCGAGTAGAGGTCGTGGTTGTTGGAGGGCGAGATCAGGTCCGTCCCCGGCGCCGCGTTACGGGCGGCGGCGACCTTGGCCGAGACCTTCTTGCCGGGCAGGTGGCCGCCCTCGCCGGGCTTCGCCCCCTGGCCGATCTTGATCTCGGCGACGTAGGAGCTGTTCAGCATCTCGGCCGAGACCCCGAACCGCCCGGAGGCGACCTGCTGGCCGCGCCAGTTGCGGTACTGGCCGTACATGTCGCGGATCTCGCCACCCTCGCCGTTCATGCAGAGGATGTTGGTCGCCTTCGCCGCCTCCGCGTAGGCGCGGAAGGCCGGCTCGGACTGCGAGCCGAAGCTCATCGAGGAGATCACGATCGGGTAGTCGTGGTGGCCGACGCCGGCGTCGACGCCGGCCGGGTCGACCGGCGGGCGGTCGCCCTTCAGCCCCATGATGTGGCGCATCGAGATCGGGTTCTGCTTCTCCAGGTCGCGGACTTTCTCCGAGTACTCCTCGTAGGTGCCGCTGCCGTTGGCGGTCGCGATCGCCGCCTTGTAGACCTTGGGGTAGAAGCGGAACGTCTTCGCCGGTTTCGCCGTCGCGTCCTCGCCGCAGAGGATGCGGGCGCGCTCGTTGGTGTCCTCGTCGAGCTCGGTGAAGCCGGTGCCGCCCTTCGCCGAGGCAGCGAAGGCCTCGGTCTGGAAGATCTCGGCCAGCTCGGGCTTGATCCCGATCGAGGAGAACTGCCGCGCGTAGCCGCGCACCTCGTGGATGCCGATCGTCGAGATCACTTTCTCGATGCCTTTGCGCAGCGCCGCGCAGAGGTTGCCGACGTCGGTCTCGTAGTCCTCGACGCAGATCACCTCGACCATCACGTACGGGCAGACGCCGTTGGCGCCGAGGCCGAGCGCCAGCATCACGTCGTGGACGTTGCGGATCGCGGCCGAGCGCAGGACCAGGCCACAGCGCCGGCGCAGGTTCTCTTCGCCGCGCTCGACTTTGAACTGCTTCAGCGCCTGGTCGACCGCCGAGGTCGCCAGGTGCGGGTCGAGGAAGCGGCGCTCGGCGTCGTAGACGGTGCGGTCGGTGAGGATCACCAGCTCGGCCCCGTCGCGGACCTTCTTCACCGCTTCCTGCTTGATCCGCTCGATCGCGCCGGCGGTCGTCTCCGACTCCAGCAGCGAGATGTCGACGGCGGCGGCGCGGCCGCGGAACTCCTCCCAGAGGTCCTCGAGCAGGTAGGTGTGGTGGTCGCGGGCGATCTGGCGGTAGGTCTTGTCGGAGAGCGGCGCCAGGCCGTGGTGGCCGCCGAGGATCACCGGGAACTCGGTTTCGACCGTGCCCGTGTCGACGCCCGCCGTGTCGATCGAGGGCCGGCGGCCGAACAGCGCCCGGGTCGAGAAGTGCTCGAGCTCCCGTTCGCGGTCGAGCGCCGGGTTGGTGACGACGGCGACCGTCTCCTTGAAGTAGTCGGCGAGGTTCTGGCGCTCGGGCGAGAGCGCCGCCAGCGGCCCGTCGTAGCCGAGCGAGCCGACCGGCTCGGCCCCGTTGGAGGCCATCTGCTGGACGAGTTTGACGTCGTCGCGCTGCCAGCCGAAGCCGGCGAGGACGCGGTCCTCGACCTTGACCGGCTCTTCGGGCCCCGCTTCGGAGTAGCCGGGGACGTCGTCGCCCTCCAGCGGCCCGCCGGTGACCAGCGCCCGCTCGTAGCCGGCGGCCGAGTCGATCCCGTTGCGCTTCAGCCACGAGTCCTTGACGATCCGCAGCATCTCGTCGTGCGGGTGCAGAGTCGAGAGCCGCTCGGCGCGGTCGATCAGGACCAGGGCCTTCTCCCCCGGCGCCATCGGCTTCGGCTCGGAGACCATCTTGTGGACCGAGACGACGCCGGGCTCGGAGCTGAAGACGAAGTCGTCCTCGGTCTCGACCTGCCACAGCGGCCGCAGGCCCATCGCGTCGGCCGAGAAGACGCACTCGTCGGCATGGCGGGCGATCAGCGCCACCGGGCCCTGGGCGAACGGCCCCATCGCCTGGTGCAGGTACATGTAGAAGCCGTGCAGGTCCTCGGGCAGGGCGCGGATCTCGGCCACGATCGGCGGCACGATCATCTCCATCGCCTCGGCCAGGGTGAGCCCCTCGCGGCTGACCATCGTCTCGATCGTCAGGTTCAGGTCCTGGGAGTCCGAGGAGCCGGGCTGGACCGGCACGGCCAGCATCTTCGCCTCCTGGCGCAGCTGCTCGATCGTGTTGATCTCGCCGTTGTGGCCGAGCATCGAGAACGGCTGCACCCGCTTGAACGAGGGCCAGGTGTTGGTCGAGTAGCGGTTGTGGCCGAAGCAGCCGATCGTCTCGAAGCGCTCGTCGCTCAGGTCCGGGTAGTAGGCGCCGAGCACCACCGGCGTGCCCATCACCTTGTAGACGCAGGTCGTCGCCGAGAAGGAGGGGACGTGGACGCCGAGCCGGCGCTCGAGCTCGATCAGCAGCTCGAACAGGATCGGGTCGCGGCGGCTGGCGTCGGGGACGAGCCCGGCGACCTGCCAGAAGACCGGCTCCTCCTCGCGCGCGGTCGGGCCCAGCGCGGTCGAGTCGACGACGCCGACCCGCTCGGCGAGGATCCGGAAACCGCCTTCGCCGAGCAGCTCGCGGGCGTCGTGCATGACCCGCTCGCGGTCCTGGGAGCGCTCGACGAAGACGTGGGCGACGGCGAAGGCGTCGTCGAGGGTGAGGGAAGGATCGTGGCCGCCGCTGCGGACCTCCTCGGCCCAGATCTTGCGCGGGATGTCGAGCAGCAGGCCGCAGCCGTCGCCCTCACCGTCGACGTTGCCGGCGCGGTGCAGCATCTTCTGCATCGCCGGGATCGCGAGTTCGATCGGCTCGTGGCTCGGCGTCGCGTCTTTGCGAACCGAGGCGTAGATGGCGCAGGCGTCCTTGTCCTCGACGCTGGGCGGAGAAACCAGTGGCTTGTAGGGACGCTCGGGCGAGTAGCGCTCGACCTGCGCGCCAGGGGACTGGTGCTTCGACATGTGACCTCCCGGGATCCGCGCCTTCTTCGAGCGGGCGCGCGACGGGTTGACGGGTTCGGGAATTATAGGAGGGCGCCGCAAATCCCCCCGCGCATTCTCAAAACTCCCCGCAAATGCAGGGATACAAGGGCCGCTAGCCCCAGCTCATCGGCTCGTAGCCGCCCTCGGGGTGGACGCCGATCAGCAGCGCGGTGACCTTGCCGTCGGAGCGGTTGAGGATCGTGCGCGAGGCCGGCGGCTCGATCGAGGCGAAGGTGCCGGCCGGCGCCGGGTGGTCCTCCCCCTCGATCCGCAGCACCGCCTCGCCTTCGAGGATCACGTACAGCTCGACCTGGCCGCTCTGGGCCTCGTCATGCTCGGGAATCCCCCCGCCGGGCTCGATTTCGACCAGGTTGAAGCCGAAGGCCGAGGTGCCGAGCTCTTTGCGCGCCAGCCGCCAGGTGCTGTCGCCCGAGCCCTCCATCGACTCGAACTCGTCGCGGTGCTTGATCGTGTAGCCGGCGCCCATTACGGTCGACTCTAACCCCGGATGACCGACGCAGGCAAGGACAGCGAGGCGGCGCTGCGCGAGGCGATCGACCGCTACAACGCGGCCTGGAACGCCCACGACCTCGACGCGATCATGGCCATGCACGCGCCGGACATGGTCTTCGAGAACCACACCGCCGGTGAGTCGGCGACCGGCGAGGCGGCGCGCGGCCACATCGGCTCGATCTTCGCCACCTGGCCCGACATCGCCTTCACCACCCGTCGCCTCTACGTCCGCGAGGGCCTCGTCGTCCAGGAATGGACCGCGGCCGCGACCCACACGCAGACGATGCGGCGCGGCGACCACCTCGCCGCGCCGACCGGGCGCCGGGTCGAGTGGGACGGCCTCGACGTGATCCCGTTCGAGGCCGGCCTGATCAAACGCAAGGACGTCTGGTCAGACAGCGTCTCGATCCTGCGCCAGGTCGGCCTGCTCGATTAGACCGGGAGCCGCGCTCAGCCGCCGAAGCTCGGTTCGAAGGCGTTCTTGACCAGGACCGTCGCCTTGCCGCCGGAGAAGGGGACCTTGACGACGTTGCGCTTGGCGCCACCTTCGTAGCCGCCTTCGAAGCCGAAGACCGTCTTGCCGTCGAAGGAGATCGCCGAGCCGACGAGGCCCTGCTCGGTCGCTTTCTGAATCGGGCGCTGGGCGCCGGTCTGAGCGTTGACGCCGACCGCGTAGGTCGTGTCCTGGCCGCCGAACTGGGCGAGGATCCGCTTGCCGTTGCCCGACCAGGCGGTCGGGAACAGGCCCTGCAGCAGCTGGTCGACCTTGGTGTGGGTGAGGCGCTTGACGCCCTTGCCGCTTTCGTCCATCAGGTAGAGCTCGTTCTTCGGCCCGTACCTGCGCCTGTCGGCTTCGAGCAGCTTGACGAAGACGATCTTGCCCGTCGGCCCCCAGAGCGGGTACTCGGAGACGTGGTCGTGGGTCAGCGCGACCGTGCCGATGCCGGCGGCGGAGACCTTGTAGACGTCGCTGCGCGGCGGGTACTTTTCGCTGTTCGCCTTGGCGTAGACGATCTGTTTGCCTTCGGGGTCGAAGGAGAAGCCGTAGAAGAAGCCGCTGGCGATCACCTTCTGCTCGCCGGTCGCGATCGTGATCAGGACCAGCTTGCGCTTGCCGATTTCGGGCCCGCGGATGGCGAGGATCTGTTCGGAGTTCGGGGTGAAGGCGAGCGAATACGGTTCGCGCCAGCCGGTCATCAACCTCTTGCCCGCGCCGCCGCCGGTCGGCGCCAGCACCAGTTCGGACTTGTGCCCGGCGCCTTCGCGCGAGTAGGCGACGAGGGCGCCGTCGGGCGAAACGTGCGGGGTCGCCCCCGGGCCGATCTTGCGGACGCCGGAGCCGTCGTCGTTGGCGACGTAGACGGTCGTCTTCAGCATCCCGCGGACGAACGCCATCTTCGCCTGGGCGAGCGCCGGCAGAGCGAGCAGGGCGACGAGCGCGAGGGACAGGATCAGCTTGGACTTCAGCGAGCTTGGCATGGCGCGATCGTATCCCCGCCGGCGGGCGCGATGGACGGATTTCCCGATCGCCCCTCGACGAGTGAGTAGTTCCATAACCGACACGCGCACGGGGAGGGTGCCGGCCACACTCTCAGGGCAGGTAGGGCGGCCGGCACCCTCCCCTCCCAGGTTCGAGCGGCGGATCGCGTGGTTCCTTATGGACCTATGTGGTCCATAAGG
>JBEHWY010000202.1:0-5562 GCA_048498975.1 Actinomycetota bacterium
CCCATGGAGGGTGGCCGGGACCCTCCCCGGCGCACCTTCGCCCCTCCCCGGCGCGCCCCGGTCCCCTCAGGCGAGCCCGAGCTGGGTATACGCGACCGACTGGAAGCTGCGGCGGTGCAGCGGGCTGATCCCAATCCGGTCGATCGCGGCGCGGTGCTCGGGGGTCGAGTAGCCGACGTGCTCCTCGAAGCCCCAGCCCGGGTGGCGCAGGGCGGCCTCGCGCATGTAGCGGTCGCGGGTGACCTTGGCGAGGACCGAGGCGGCGGCGATCGCGGCGCTGGTCGCATCGCCGCCGATCACGCGGCGGTGCGGGACGCGGCAGCGCGGCAGGGCGAAGCCGTCGACGAGGCAGATCACCTCATCGCTCGGGGCCAGGCCCTCCAGCGCGCAGGAGAGCGCTTCGATGTTGGTGTTGTGGAGGCCGCGGCGGTCGATCCCGGCGGCGGAGCGGACGACGACGCAGGCGCGCTCGGCGGCGCGCAGCACCGCCGGATACATCTCCAGCCGCCGTTCCTCGGTCATCTGCTTGGAGTCGTGCAGGCCGCTGAGGGCGCGCCGGTCGGCATGCGAGAGGCGCTCGTAGTCGATCAGGACCGCGGCGGCGACCAGCGGCCCCGCCAGGCAGCCGCGTCCGGCCTCGTCGGCGCCGGCGACGAAGCGGCTCTGCAGGCCGCGGTCGAAGGCGAAGAGGCGACGGCTGCGCGCGAGCCGGCGGCGGTGGGTGGCACCCGGCTTCGCTGCTGGCTTAGAGGAAACCGATTCGGTCGGGGGGCCAATAGGTGAGGAAGGCCTCGCCGATGATCCAGTCTTCGGGGAGGGGACCCCAGAAGCGGCTGTCGTCGCTGGCTCCACGGTTGTCGCCCATCATGAAGTAATGGCCGGGTGGAATGGTGATCGTCTTCGTCAGGGTGCAGCTCGGGCAGGGGTTGATGTAGGGCTCGTCGGTCTTCTCGACGCCGTTGACGACCGGGTGCCCTTCCTTGATCGAGAGCGTGTCGCCCGGACCGGCGACGATCCGCTTGATGAAGGTTTCCGAGCCCTCTTCGGCGGTCGCCGTCGGGCAGGGTTCCTGCGCGCCTTTGCGGACGCCGCACTGTTCCGGGCTTTCCCGTTCGGCCCCCGCCGGCGGGTGAAAGACGACGATGTCGCCGATCTTCGGGTCCTTGAAGTCGTAGATGAAGCGGTTGACGAGGACGCGCTGGCCGACGTCGAGGGTCGGCTCCATCGATTCGGAGGGGATCTGGTAGGGCTTGATCAGCCAGGCCTGGATCGCCAGCGCCAGCCCGATCGCCAAGGCGACGATCACGACAACCTCGATCAGGCCGCCAGCTTTGCCCTTCGGCTTCGGTATCGAGAGTTTCCGCAAGTCGAGTCCCTGTTCCCGGAGCCGCCGCTGAGCGCCGCGCCCCTGCCTGCGGGGATCAGACTACTTCGATTGCCTAAAGGAAACCGATGCGGTCCGGCGGCCAGTAGGTGAAGAAGGCCTCGCCGATGATCCAGTCTTCGGGGATGGGGCCCCAGAAGCGGCTGTCGTCGCTGGCGCCGCGGTTGTCGCCCATCATGAAGTAGTAGCCCTTCGGGATCTTGATCGTGCGCGGCATGTTGCAGGCACCACCGCCGCCGCAGGGGTTGGCGTAGGGCTCGTCCTTCTTCTCGACGCCGTTGACGACCGGGTGCCCTTCCTTGATCGAGAGCGTGTCGCCCGGGCCGGCGACGATCCGCTTGATGAAGTTCTGGCTCGACTCGGCTGCGGTCGGCTGCGGGCAGGGTTCGCCGATCTTCGGGGTGACACCGCATTCGGTGCCGCTGTCCGCCCCGGCCGGCGGATGGAAGACGATGACGTCGCCGATCTTCGGGTCCTTGAAGTCGTAGATGAAGCGGTTGACGAGGACGCGCTGGCCGACGTCGAGGGTCGGCTCCATCGATTCGGAGGGGATCTGGTAGGGCTTGATCAGCCAGGCCTGGATCGCCAGCGCCAGCCCCAAGGCGAGCGCGACGATGACGACCAACTCGATCAGGCCGCCGGCTTTGCCCTTCGGCTTCGGTATCGAGAGATTCAGCTCGCCGAGTCCTCGTCGGAGTCACCGGTCTCCGCCGGTGCCTCGTCCTCGGCATCGTTCGACGCTGCGCTGTCCTCGGTCTCCCCCGCCTCGGCCGCCGTCGCGTCCTCAGCTGCCGCCTCCGGCTCCTCCGCGGCCGCCTCAGCCTCGGGCGCTGCCTCCTCGGCGGGCGCCTCGGCCTCGGGCTCCGTTGCAGTCTCCTCGGCTGCCGTCTCCGGCGCCGCGGCGGTCTCCTCGGCCTCGACCGGGACGACCTCCTCCTGGCTGACGCCCTCGGCGTCGGTAGCGGCCTCCGCCTCGGTCGTCGAGACCATCGCCTCGTCGATCCCCCAGCGGCGCTCGGCGACGCGAGCGGCCTTGCCGACGCGACCGCGCAGGTAGTAGAGCTTGGCCCGGCGCACGGCTCCGCGCGCCGCAACCTCGAGTTTCTCGATCTTCGGCGAGTGCAGCGGGAAGGTCCGCTCGACGCCGACCCCGAACGACTGCTTGCGGACGGTGAAGGTCTCGCGCACGCCCGAGCCCTGGCGACGGATGACGACGCCCTCGAAAACCTGGGTCCGCTTGCGTGAACCCTCGATCACCTGGAAGTGGACGCGCACGCGGTCGCCCGGCTGGAAAGGCGGCAGGCCTTTGCGCAGCTGACTGCGCTCGATGCTGTCGATGACGGAGCTCATGCTTGGTATGCCTCGGTGGCGAGAAAAAACCGCCGGCCCCGGTGCGGGAACCGCGCGGCTCGCGAATGGTAGCTAAGCCGAGCTCAACCCGCTTCGCGCGCCTCGAACTCGGCCGCCCGCTGGCGGCTTTGCTGCAGGCGCCACTGGCGCACTTTCTCGTGGTCGCCGGAGAGCAGGACCTCGGGCACGTCCCAGCCGCGGTAGCTGGCGGGGCGGGTGAAATGGGGGTACTCGGGCATCCCCTCGAGCGCGTGGCTGAAGGACTCCTCGACCGCCGAGTCCTCGTGGCCGAGGGCGCCGGGCAGCTTGCGCAGGAGGACGTCGGCGACGACCATCGCCGGCAGCTCGCCGCCGGCGAGGACGTAGCGCCCGATCGAGAGCTCGTCGTCGGCGAGGTGCTGGTGAATGCGGTCGTCAAAGCCCTCGTAGCGGCCGCAGAGCAGCGCCACGTGCGGTTCGGCGACCAGCTCGTCGGCGATCGGGTCGCTGAGCACCGGGCCGGTCGGCGAGAGCAACACGATCCGCGGCCGCGGCCCGTCGCCGTAGGCGGCCTGCAGGGCGGCGTCGACGACGTCGACCCGCAGGACCATGCCGGCGCCGCCGCCGTAGGGCGAGTCGTCGACCTGGCCGGCGCCCAGCGGCGTCGTCTCGCGGTAGTTGATCAGGCGCAGCTCGTTGCCCGCGGCGATCGCGTTGGTCACCGAGCGCTGCGTCTGGAACCACTCGAAGGCCTCGGGGAACAGCGTGAAGACGTCGAGTCGCATCGCGCCCGCCAGTAAAGCGGAACCGGCCCGCTCGGGCTCAGTCGAGGATGTCGACGATGACGCGGCGGTCGATCCGCACCGCCGCCGCCTTGGCGATCGTGCGGATCGCGTTGGCGACGCGGCCGCCCTTGCCGATCACGCGGCCGAGATCGTCCTCGGCGACCGAGATCTCGTAGACCAGGTCGCCGTCCTCTTCCAGCTCCTCGACGACGACAGCCTCCGGGTCCTCGACCAGAGCCTTGACGAGGAACTCGAGCAGCTCCGTCATCGCAGGCGCCTAGCTGCCGGAAGCGGCGATGCCCTTGGTCCGCAGCAGGGTGGCGACCGTCTCCGACGGCTGGGCGCCGTGCTCGAGCCAGTGCCGCGCGCGCTCCTCGTCGATCACGATCGTCGAGGGCTCGGTCTGCGGGTTGTACTGGCCGATCGTCTCGATCGTGCGCCCGTCGCGCGGCGAGCGTTTGTCGGCGACGACGATGCGCCAGATCGGGTTCTTCTTGGAACCCACCCTTCTGAGTCTGATTCGGACAGCCATGAGCCGCAGCAGGTTACAGAATCGCTAGCGGCGACGGATCTTGGGTCGTTGCGGGGCGGCCCCAGAGAGCTGTGCCATCTGCTCCGGGCTCGGCATCTTGCCGTTCGCCATCGATTTCATCAGCACCCGCATCTGGTCGAACTGCTTGACCAGCTGGTTGACGTGCTGGACCCGGACGCCCGAGCCGTTGGCGATCCGTTTGCGGCGCGAGCCGTTGATCAGGTGCGGGTCGCGGCGCTCGGCCGGGGTCATCGAGAGGATGATCGCCTCGGTGCGGTCGAGCTCGCGCTCGTCGATGTCGGCGTTCTTCAGCTGTTTCATCGCCCCCATCCCCGGGATCATCCCGAGCAGGCCGCTGAGCGGGCCCATTTTGCGGACCTGTTTCATCTGCTGGAGGAAGTCCTCCAGCGTGAACTGGTCCTTCCGCATCTTCTCCTGCAGGTCCTTGGCCTGCTTCTCGTCGACCTGCGCCTCGGCTTTCTCGATCAGGCTGAGGACGTCGCCCATGCCGAGGATGCGCTGCGCCATCCGGTCGGGGTGGAACTTGTCGAAGTCCTCGATTTTCTCGCCGGTCGAGGCGAAGAGGATCGGCTTGCCGGTCACCGCTTTGACCGAGAGCGCGGCGCCGCCGCGGGCGTCGCCGTCGAGCTTGGTCATCACCACGCCGTCGAACTCGGCAACCTCGGCGAACGATTCGGCGACGCCGACGGCGTCCTGTCCGGTCATCGCGTCGACGACGAGGAGGACGTCGTGGGGGCGCGTCTTCTTGCGGATCTGCGCCAGCTCGTTCATCAGGTCCTGGTCGATGTGGAGGCGGCCGGCGGTGTCGACGATCAGCACGTCGCGGCGCTCGGTCTGCGCCTGCGCCAGCGCCCAGGTGGCGATGTCGACCGGGTCGGCGTCGGTGCCTTTCTCGTAGACGTGGGCGCCGGCGCGGCCGCCCATCGTCACCAGCTGCTCGACCGCCGCCGGGCGATAGACGTCGCAGGCGGCGAGGGCGACGTCCTTGTTCTGCTTGCGGAAGTACTGGGCGAGCTTGGCGCAGGCGGTCGTCTTGCCCGAGCCCTGCAGGCCGGCCATCAGGATCACGGTCGGGCCGCTGCCCGACATCGCCAGCTCGGCGCCGGTGCCGCCCATCAGCGCCGCCAGCTCCTCGTTGACGATTTTCACCACCTGCTGGCCCGGATCGAGGCTGTTCAGCACGTCGGCGCCCAGGCAGCGCTCTTTCAGCGTCTTGGTGAAGGCTTTGACGACTTTGAAGTTGACGTCGGCCTCGAGCAGGGCGAGGCGGATCTCGCGCATCGCCGCATCGACGTCGGACTCGCTCAGCTTGCCGCGCGAGCGGACGTCGGAGAGCGTGGACTGCAGTCGTTCTGAGAGCTGGTCGAACACCGTGGCCCAGCTTAGAGGCCCTTTCAGAATGCCGCGTGTGCGACTGGCGAGCGCCGGACCAAGCGGGGCAAGGACGCAGGGCGGCCTAATGGCAGCGCACCGACCCGCTCAATGGGATGGTCCTACCCGAGAAGGCGCCC
>JBEHWY010000203.1:0-5542 GCA_048498975.1 Actinomycetota bacterium
CGCCTCGGCTGGGCCGAATTCCGCGCCGGGCTGGAAGTGCTGCCGGCGCTGCTGCGCTTCGGGCTGAAGGCGACCCCGGGGCAGATCGCGATCGGCGCCAGCCAGCAGGGGGGGATCTGGGCGATCGGGATGGTCGCGCCGGCGGCCGCGGTCGGCGCCTACAGCCGCGCCTACCTGATCCCGCGCAACGTGCAGCAGGCGAGCACGCGGATCACCGACGTCCTCTTCCCGACCTTGGTCGGCCGCCACAGCGACGGCGACGGCGCCGGCTTCGACCGCGCCCTGGTCGACTCGATCCGCTACGAAGTGATCGGCATGCTGGCGCTGGCGGCGGCGATCGGCGGCGGCGCCCGCACCGTCCTGAACCTCTTCGGCCCCGGCTTCAGCCCGGCGGCGCCGGCGCTGGTGCTGCTGCTCTTCTTCCCGGTCCTGGGCTCGATCATCCAGACCCAGATCCAGGGGCTGTGGGCGGTCGACCGGCCCGGGCTGACCAGCATCGTCGCCCTGCTGCGGCTGGCGGTGACGATCGTCGGGCTCGTCCTCATCACCCCGCACGCCCACTACGTCGGCCCCGCCGTCGCCCTGCTCGCCGGGATGCTGCTCTCGGTGCTGATGTTCGGCTGGGCGCTGCGCTCGCACCTGGCGGCGCCGCTGCGGGCGACCTGGCCGCTGAGCGAGCGGCTCGCCCTCCTGCCCGCCTACCTCGCCGGCTGCGGCGCCTCGCTGCTGGTCGCCTCGCTGCTGCCGGCGCTGGCGGCGCTGCCGCTGGTCCTGGCGGCCGGGGCGCTCGCCTACGTCGTGGTGCTGCTGGCCGGCGGCGGCCTCAACGCGCGAGATCGGGCGCGGCTGCGCGACGCCCGGCGCCGTTTCCGCGCCCGCGCGGGCGCTAGCGCAGCTCCATCCGCAGCACCTGCAGCCGGCCCCAGGGGAAGGACGCGAGCAGCTGGCCGGGATAGCGCCCTTCGAAGTAGCCATGAGGGCCGGCGTAGGGGTTCTTCGGCGCGATCGTGACCGGGTCCTCGCCGAAGAAGTGGACGACGCCGGCGCCGTCGCGGACGAAGATGCCGTAGCGCTGCGCGGCTTCGGCGATCATCCGCGTCAGCGGCGGCATCGCCAGCGCATCGAGGTCGAGCTTGGGGTCGAGCCGCAGGTGGGCGCCCTCCGGCAGGGAGCGCGGGTCGCTCGACTGGCCGTCGCTGCGCTGGGCGGGGAGGGCGAAGACGCCGGCGCGCACGTCGGGGACGGCGAGCGCGAGGGCGTGGTTGATCGAGCCGCGGCGCAGGTCCTCGAGCCGAATCAGGCCGCCGGCGATCGAGAGCGAGGAGGCCGAGGAGCCCCACCACGGCTTCGCCTCCGGCCACGCTTCGGGGCCGTAGACGCCGGGGTTGGAGGAGACGTGCTCCATCGCCCCGCCCCAGGAGGCTTCCGGCCCTTCGGCACCGCGGCGCAGGCGCCAGAACTCCCAGAGGCGGTCGCTCGCCGGCTGATAGACGACGAGGTTGGCGTCGCTGCCGCCGGTCGGCTTCGCGTCGGCGGGGAGGGGGACCGCTTCGAAGGCCGCCTGCAGCGCCGGCGCGGGAGTGGGGGAGCGCAGGGCGACGCGGACGGTCGGCTGCTCGGCGGGCACGGTGTAGACGGGGACGCCGTAGCGGGTGGTGCTGATCGAGGGGCCTTCGCCGTCGGCGAGCTCGCCCTGGACCTCCTCGGCGAGGGCGCCCGCCAGCGCCGCCGAGCGCGGGTCGAGCGCCTCGGCGCCGTCGGCCGGCGTGTTCCAGAAGCTGGTCGGCGAGAAGAAGCGGAAGTGGGGGGCGGGGCGCTGCTGGGCGGAGCGGGACGTCGCGGCGAGCGCCGCCACCGCGTGGCCCCTGAAGACCCGGGCGCCGGCCCCCGGCGCGGCCGCGGCCAGCGCCAGCAGCGCCGCCGCGACCAACGCCAGGGGCACCGCCATGCGGCGGTGGCGCCAGGTGCGGCCGATCGGAGGAGGATCGTGGGCCATGCTTGGCCCGTATCGGCTGCGAGGGGCGTGCGAGGCGAGCCTTGGCGCTCGCTTGGACGCATATCCGGGGGCGTGGCGGACCGGGGGTGTGGCGCGGGGAGGGTGCTCGCCACCCTCCATGGGCAGGTAGGGCGGCGAGCACCCTCCCCTCCTGGTGCGTGCGTGCGAATCCCGTGGTTCCTTTGTCCGCCCTGTAGGGACAAAGGAACCACGACTTTAGGCGGGCGGGGGCTTGAAGCGGGCGGGCCGGCGCACCTACCTGCCCAGAGAGGGTGGCGAGCACCCTCCCCGGAGACGCTCGCGACATTGACCAGCCCCTGGTGGGGTCAATATCGCGAGCGGCGATCTACGTCGGTCGCCTAGCCGAGGCGCTCGTAGACGGCGAGCAGCTCGCGCTCCGACGCGTCCCAGCCGAGGCCGGCGGCGCGCTCGGCGGCGGCGGCGGCGAGGGCGCGGCGGCGCTCGGGCTCGCGGCAGAGGCGGGCGACCTCGGCGGCGAAGGAGAGGCGGTCGCCGCACTCGGCGTAGGCGATCGTCTCGCCGGCGGTGCGCCAGGTCTCCACCAGCGGGAAGGAGACGACGGCGCGGCGGGCGGCCATGTACTCGGCGATCTTGATCATCGTCGAGCGCTGGTTCAGCTCGCTGCAGGGCGCCGGGTCGAGGCAGACATCCGCCGCGGCCAGCAGCGCCGGCACCTCGGCGTGGGGGACGCGGCCGGTGAAGGTGACCCGCTCGGCGAGGCCGGCCGCGGCCGCGGCCGCTTCCACCGGCGCCCGCCGCGAGCCCTCGCCGACCACCGTCAGCCTCGCCCGCTCGAGGCCGTGGTCGGCGGCCAGCGCCACCATGATCGGGACCAGGTCGTCGACGCCGTCCTGGCTCTCCATGCTGCCGAGGAAGAGCAGCCGCGGATCGATCAGGAGGCCGTCGCGGGGCTCGCTGGCGGCGGCAAAGGCGGCGGCCGGCGGCCCGTTGCGGACGACGGCGACCCGGCCGGGGGCGACGCGGCCGCGGCCGACGGCGACTTCGCGGTGGGACTCGTTGGCGGCGATCACCTGGCTGCTGACGCGGAAGGTGAGCCGCTCGCAGCCGCGCAGCAGCGCCGCCGCCCGGCCGGCGCCGAACTTGGCTTCGAACAGCTCCGGCGCGAGGTCGTGGTGGTCGAAGACGACGTCGCGCCCCAGCGCCCGCGCCAGCAGGCCGATCCCGAACAGCGTGTCGGGCGGGTTGTGCAGGTGCAGGACGCGGCTGCCGCGGGCGAGCTCGCCGAGGCCGGCCCAGTAGAGGCGGGCGTTGGCGAGCGCGTACTCGAGCACGAAGCCGAGCGGGCTGGCCGGCGTCTGCGGCAGGCCGAAGCGGCGCACGCGGACGCCGGCGAGGGTCTCGCGCCGCGGCTGTCCCGGCGCCGCCGGTGCCACCACCGTCACCCGGTGGCCGGCGCGGGCGAGGCTCTCGGCCTCGCTGCGGACCCGCACGTCCTGCGGGTAGGGGTTGTTCTCGAGCAGCATCGTCACCCGCGTCATCGGCGCCAGCCTAGGTACGGCCCGGCGGCGGGAGGTAACGGACTTGAGAAGCGCTGAGCCCGTCGCCTACGTGATCGGCCGCTACCCGGCGGTCTCGCACGCCTTCGTCACCCGCGAGGTGCAGGCGGTGCGGGCGGCGGGGACCGAGGTGGAGACGATCTCGGTCCACCGCGCCCCCGACGACGAGGTCCTCTCCGCGCTCGACCGGGCCGAGCGCGAGCGCACCTACGCGCTGCTGCCCGTGCGCTGGGGGACGCTGCTGCGCACGCACCTGCGGGCGCTGTCGCGGCCCGGCGCCTACCTGAGGACGCTGGCCGGGGCGCTGCGCGACGGCCCGCCGGGGTTGCGCGGGCGCACCTGGCAGCTCTTCTACTTCGTCGAGGCGATCCTCGTCTGGGACCGCTGCCGCCGCCGCGGCGTGCGCCACCTCCACGCCCACCACCTCAACCAGGCCGCCGACGCGGCGATGCTCGCCGTCCGCTACGCCAACGACCGCGGCGACGACGGGCGCTGGACCTGGAGCTTCACGATGCACGGGCCGAACGAGCTCTACGACGTCTCGCACTACCGCCTCGCGCAGAAGGCGGGCGAGGCCGACGCCGTCGCCTGCATCGGCGATTTCGCTCGCAGCCAGGTGATGGCCTTCACCCCGGAAGAGCGCTGGCCGCGCTTCACCGTCGTCCGCTGCGGCGTCGACCCGACCGAGTTCGACCCCGGGCCGGTGGTGCCGGAGGCGGCCGCCGCCGACGCCGCGGGCAGGCTCAACGTGCTCTGCGTCGGCCGGCTCGTCCCCTTCAAGGGGCAGGGGATCCTGCTCGAGGCGGTGGCGGCGCTGCGCGCCCGCGGCATCGAGGCGACGGTGACGCTGGTCGGGGAGGGGCCGGCCCGCGCGCCGCTCGAAGCGAGCGCCACCCGGCTCGGGCTCGGCGACGCCGCCCGCTTCGCCGGTGCCGTCGGCCAGGACGAGATCCGCGACCTCTACCGCGCAGCCGACGCCTTCTGCCTGCCCTCCTTCGCCGAGGGGATCCCGGTCGTGCTGATGGAGGCGATGGCGCTGCGGGTGCCGGTGGTGACGACGCGGGTGATGGGGATCGGCGAGCTGGTCGAGGACGAGGTCTCCGGCCTGCTGGTCGCGCCGGGGCGGGCCGACGCGGTGACCGCGGCGCTGACCCGGCTCGCCGCCGACCCGGCGCTGCGCGCCCGGCTCGGCGCCGCCGGCCGCGCCAGGGTCGAGGCCGAGTTCGACGTGCGCGAGTCGGGGCGGCGGCTGCGCACCGTGTTCGAGATGGCGGCGGGGAGCTAGGCGATGGCCGGCAAGCGCGGCAGCTACCGCTCCGGGTTCTTCTTCGGCACGCTCAGCTTCGGCGCCGCGCTCGCCGTCGGCTTCCTCTCCAGCATCCTCACCGCCCGCCTCTACGGCGTCGACGTGGTCGGCGACTACGCCCTGGTCTGGGCGCCGGTGGCGGCGCTCTGGGTGCTCTCGACGGTCAAAGAGCAGCAGGCGCTGATCAAGGAGATCACCCTGCTCGCCCCCGGGCACCCGCGGGTGACGCAGCTGTTCGCCGCCGTCTTCACCTTCTCCACCGGGCTGACGCTCGCCGTCGCGGCGCTCGACGCGGCGGTCTGCTGCTTCGTCTTCCCCGGGCCGCTCGACGCGCCGCAGCTGCTGGCGCCGGCGCTGGTCTCGATCGCCGGCTACACGCTCGTCACCAACACCGGCTGGAACCTCGACTCGGTGCTCTCCGCCTTCGTCGCCGGGCGCCAGCTGTTCTGGGTGCGGCTGAACGAAGCGGTCGGCTTCACCGTGCTGGTCACCGCGCTCTCCTTCCTCACCCACTCGGTCTGGGCGCTGGTCGCGGCGACGATCGGCGCCTCGGCGATCGCCCTCGTCCACCGCGCCATCGCCGCCCGCCCTTTCCTCCACCATCGCCTCGGCTGGGCCGAATTCCGCGCCGGGCTGGAAGTGCTGCCGGCGCTGCTGCGCTTCGGGCTGAAGGCGACCCCGGGGCAGATCGCGATCGGCGCC
>JBEHWY010000204.1:0-5537 GCA_048498975.1 Actinomycetota bacterium
GCACCCGCTGCAGTAGCGGGTGCACGAGGGTCGCTCAGGTCACGCTCATGCTCACCAGGGCCTCCCGAGCGCGCGCCGACTTGGTTGGGGCGTAGTGCCTGCGGGTGGTCGAGATTTCGCTGTGTTTCAGGACCTCCTGGACGACGTCCAACGGCTGTTCCTCGTCATTCAGCGCCGTCGTCGCCCAGGCGCGACGCATCGCGTGCGGCGTCACGTTGGACGTCCGTCCTCCCGCGCTGTCCCAGTGGCTCGGCGCTTCCCTCACGCCGACGCCAGCCCGGACACCCAAACGCCGAAGGCACTTGTAGATCTGGGTCTTCGTCATCGGCCGGCCGCTGCGGGTCATCAGGACGAACGCCTTATCCCGATCGCTCAGCGCATCCAGCATCCGCTGATTCCGCTCTGCCTGCTCGAGCTGCCACTTCCGGTACATCCGCAGCTCTCGAATGAGCGGAGGTGCAAGGTCAAAGACGTCGACCTTGTCGCCCTTACCGACCACTTCCCATTTCCCGCGGTCAAGATCGATGTCCGACCAGAGCGCCTTGGCGAACGTATCTGCCCGCGAGGGCGCATAGAAGGTCCAGCGGATCAGCAGCCTTGCCTTCGGCTGCGCCGGTACGGCGAACAGCTTCTTGATCTCCTCGCGAGTCGGCGTGAAGCCCATCTTGTGGATGACCTTCGGCGCTGGGACCATTGAGGTCGGGTTGATATCTGGCAGGTCCTCTTCGACTTGGAAGTGCAGGTAGAGAAACCGCATGGCCGCCAGGTAGCGCTTGCGCGTCGATGGCGAGAAGCCGCAGCCTGCCCTGCCGTCTGGATAGCCGCGAGCCTTGCACCACTCGCAGCGCAGCCGCGCGTCGTCGGGCTTTCTCCCTCCCTGCTTCTCTAGGTGAGCAAGGAAAAGGAGAACGTGCTTGCGGCGAGCGGTGTAGAAGTCCTCGCCATAGACGCTCGCCAGGTAGCTGGAGAAATGCGTCAGCGAGCGCCGGTATTCCTCAAGGGTCGCCGGCTTGCCGACGTGGGCGTGATTGACAAGGATCGCCTCGGCGATCAGCTGGTCGTTGGATAGGTTCATCCGTAGCTCCTCGTTCAGTTGATCGAGGAACGGAGTCGAGGCAGAGCCGAGTCGGCTGAAGCGATTGCTCTCTCTGGTGGGCACGCGAGGGAAGTGCCGCGGCCCGCCGCTGGGTTCCGCCTACTTGCGTGCTCGAGGGGCTGTCGTCTTGCGCTCTGATCGGCTTGCTCCGGTCCGTTTCCTCTGGGTTGAGGCTGGACCGCCGATCCGGCTCCCAGAGCCAAATCGAGAAATGGAGAAGAACCACCCCTCGATTTTTGGCTCTAGAATGGGAAGTAAGAAGCGGCTGAAGGGATTCGAACCCTCGACCTTCTGCATGGCAAGCAGACGCTCTAGCCAGCTGAGCTACAGCCGCGTGGAGGCGGATCTTAGCTGCTGTGGCCGGAATGCCGCCGCTTCACCGCCGCTCGCGATATTGACCCCAACAGGGGCTGGTCAATGTCGCGAGCGGCGTTCGGGGGGCTGCTGGGTGTTGTCGGGCGTTCACACTGGCGCCCGACGGGCGAGGTAGGTTGCGCGCCATGGACGACATTCGCGATACCCGCCCCTGGTTCTGGATCCTTGTCGCCGCGCTTGCCGCGGTGGCCATCGTCGCGCTCGTGATCGCGATTTCGGCGAACAACGAAACGGTCGATCAGAAGAAGATCGTCAACGAAGCGACCGAGCAGGTGAAGGAAGAAGTGTCGGGGCTGAACGAAGCGGTCGAAGCCGCGAATGAATTCCAGGAAGAAAGCGATCAGCTCGCCCGCGAAGACCAGAAGCGGATCAAGCGCGAGGTCAACAAGGCCGTCGAAGGCGGCGAAGGCGAACTGCGGAAGCTGAAGAAGCGGACGGCTTCGCTGGAAACCGAGGTCGCCAACCTCGCCGCCGAAGACGAAAAGCAGAAGAAGAGCATTTCCAACCTGACCCTTGGCGAGCAGGGGCTGGAAGCGGAAATCGAAGAACTCGACGAACGAGTGGCGAAGCTGGAGAAGCAGGTCCAGTAAGCCCGGAGGGGCTACCCTCCGGTTCACGATGCTTTTCCGCCAGATCATCCACGAGGACCTCGGCTGCGCGTCCTACCTCGTCGCCGACCGCGACGCGGGCCACGCCGCCGTGATCGACCCGCAATGGGACATCGATCCCTACCGGCGGCTCGCCCGCCTGCACGGGGTGCGGATCGAGCACATCCTCGAGACCCACAACCACGCCGACCACGTCTCCGGCCACGGCCGCCTCGCCCGCGCCACCGGCGCCGTCGTCCACATCCACGAGCTGGCCGAAGCCGAGTACCCGCACGAGCCGTTCGCCGACGGCTGGAAGCTGGAGCTGGGCGAGGTGACGATCGAGGCGATCCACACCCCCGGCCACCGGCCCGAGCACACCGCCTTCCTGCTGCGCGACGCCAGCCGCGGCGGCACGCCCTGGGCGGTGCTCGGCGGCGACTCGCTGTTCATCGGCGACGTCGCCCGCCCCGACCTCGCGATCGAGCCGCGCGAAGGCTCCGAGCAGATGTTCAGCTCCCTGCACGAGCGGCTGCTCAGCCTCGACGACGAAGTCGAGATCTGGCCCGGCCACCTCGGCGGCTCGCTCTGCGGCGGCTCCGCCCTCGACCTCAAGACCTCCTCGACGATCGGCTTCGAGCGCCGCCGCAACCCGGCGCTGGCGATCGAGGACCCCGGCGAGTTCGTCGCGGCGCAGCTCGCCTCGCTCGGCGACAAACCGCCGAACATCGAGCGCATCGTCTCGCTCAACCGCGGCCCCTTCGTCGACGACTTCGGCTACCCGCACCCGATGTCCCCGCACGAGGTCGAGGAGTGCGTCGCAGGCGGCGCCGTCGTCATCGACGGCCGCACCAACGAGCAGTTCGACGAGGCCCACATCCCCGGCGCGCTCAGCACCTCCGCCTACGACACCGGCTTCGCGACCAAGGTCTCGCGCGTCGCGCCGGCGGGCGCGGAGCTGATCATGGTCGCCGCCTCCGACGGCGACGAGCGGCACGCGGCCGAGCTGCTGGCCTCGGTCGGGATGCGGGTGCGCGGCTTCCTCGAGGGCGGGATGACCGCCTGGCGCGAGGAGGAGCGGCCGGTGCAGCGGATCGAGCTGATCACGCCCGACGAGCTGGCGGCGCGGGTCGAGGGACCGGAGCCGCCGGTGGTCCTCGACGTCCGCAACGCCGCCGAGTACGCGGCCGAGCACATCCCCGGCTCGCTCCACATCCCCTACGGCGACCTCGCCGCCCGCTTCGACGAGATCCCCCGCGAGCGGCCGCTGGCGACGATCTGCCGCGGCGGCAAGCGCAGCGGCCTGGCGGCCTCGATCCTGCAGCGCGAGGGCTTCGGCGAGGTCGTCCACGTCGGCCAGGGCGTCGGCACCTGGCGCGACGGCGGCCACCCCGTCGAGAGCGGCGCCGCCCCCGTCAGCGCGTGATCTTGGCGGCGGCCTTGCGGGCCTCGCCGCGGATGTCGTACTGCGCCAGGGTCGAGCTCGGCAGCGGCGCGTAGCCGTCGGCTTCGACAGCCGCCTGGCCCGCGGCGGTGACGACGTAGCCGTTGACGTAGTCCTTCACCGTCGCCCCCTGGCCGACGCTGAAGCCGGCAGCTTCGTAGCCGTGGAAGGCGAGGACGTAGGTCAGCATGCAGAGCGGGTAGGCGCCGGAGCCGATCGCGGGCTTGGCGCCGTAGACGCCCGACCAGTCGAGGTCGAGGCCGCCGCCTCCCGCCGGCCGCTTGTAGGACATTTCGCCGCAGTTGGCCGAGGGGCCGGCGCTCGGTGAGGCGAAGGCGGCTTCGGCCGCGGGGGCGAAGCCGTTGTCCTGCAGGCGCAGGGTGGTGGCACCGGCCGCCGTCGCGTCGGGCAACGTGGCGAAGCCGATCGAGCCCTGGGTCGCCGCCACCGTCGCCGCCTCGGCGGCGCCGCCCGCCGAGGCCGGTCGCACCAGCGGGCTCAGCGCCCTTTCCACGCAGCTCTCCGGCCAGACGGTGCTCTGCGCCTGCAGTCCCTGCCAGGTGGCTTTGCCGGGCGCGCAGGCGAGGCCCTTCTTGTTGAGCTGGAAGAGGTAGTTCTTGAGCTGGGTCGTGACGCCCTCGGCGTCGCGCGGGACGACGCGGACGATCGGCGCACCGCAGCTGCCTTCGGCGCTCGCCAGCTGGCTCCATTTCGTCAGCCTGCCCTCGAAGGCCGCGGTGAGGTCGGCCGAGGTGATTTCTTCGACCGTGCAGCCGGCCGGCGGCGACGCGATCACCGCCACCGCGGTCTGGGCGACCGGGACGACGGCGAGCTGGACCCCAGCGCCGGCGGCGGCCTTGACGTTGGCGATCTGCGCCGCGCTCGGCGGCTGGTCGGTGCCGACGAAGGAGAAGTCGGTGTCGAGGCTGCCGGCTTTGCCGTCGGCGCTCCAGGCGTTCATCGCGGCGGCGTCGGCCTGCGGCTGGTAGCCGACGGTCGGGCCGTCGAGGCAGACGGCGATCGTCGGCAGCGCCGGGCCCCAGATGTCGCCGTGCGCGGCGACCTGCAGCGGCGTCCCGGTGCCGGTGACGCCGACCCCGGCGCAGAACAGCCCGGGCGCCGGCATCGGCACCGCGTTGGAGGCGGCGGAGGCGGAGCCGACCGCGTTGCTGGCGGTGACTTCGCAGGAGATGCCGTGGCCGGCGTCGGCCTGGCCGGTGAAGTAGGTGCTGGCGGTGACGCCCGCGACTTCGACCCCGTCGCGGAACCACTTGTAGGCGTAGCCGGGGTCGGGAGCGCCGAGCCAGGTCCCGGTCGTGCAGCTGACGTCGTGGCCGATCGCCGAGATGCCGCTGGCAACGGGAGGCGCGACGCTGACCGGAGCTTCCGCCAGCTCCGCCGCCTCGATGCCGACGTTCGGCGCGGCGTCGCTGCGCCAGAGGGCGACCGCGTTGCCGTCGGCATCGACGCCGACCTGCGGTTCGCCCAGTGGGCCCTCGCCTTCGGCGGGGTCGCCGTACTCGACCAGCGCCAGCGGCCCGTCCCAGGAACCGCCGGGCGGACGGCTCGCCGCTTCGATCGTCTCTTCGCTGAATTCCGGGTCGACCGGGGAGACGTCCTCGTGACGGCGCCAGACCGCCACCGCGCCGCCGTCCCGATCGACGCCGACCTGTGGTTCGGAGGCGGCGACGAGCTGCGGCGAGATCCGCTGGCGCGGCGCCCAGGTGCCGCCGGCGCTCCTCGTCGCCGCCTCGACCGAGGCCTCTTTCGCCGGCGCCGCCGGGTCGTGCTCCCAGACCGCGGCGACTTCGCCCGCGGCTGAGATCGCCACCGCGGGCAGCGAGGCCGGCTCACCGCTCGCGGAGAGGTCGACCGCCCCACCCCAGCCGCCGCCGGCCCCCTTGCTCGCCGCCTGGATCAGGCTCGCGCCTTCGCCTTCGGCGCGGGCCCAAACGGCGACGGCGTCGCCGTCGGCGTCGACGGCGGCGTGCGGGGTCCGCGACCCTTCGCCGGGAGCGGCGAGGTCGGCGGCCGC
>JBEHWY010000205.1:0-5453 GCA_048498975.1 Actinomycetota bacterium
CCTGGTGCGCCCTGGCTGCATCTGGAGAAGGTCTGCAACGGCCGGCTCCCCCTTCACTGCGGTACCCGCAACTGGGACGTCACACCTCCGGCAGGTACGGCGCACCTACCTGCCCTGTGGGTGCGCCGGGCCGCCCGCTACTGCTTACGTCAGCACGACTTCAGCGCTCCCAGCACCGCCTACCTCGGAGCGGATGCGCTGGCCGGGGGCGACCTCGATCAGGGGCACGGTCGAGCCGCTGATGATCACCTCGCCCGGGCTCAGCGCGGCGCCGAACTGGTGCAGGTAGGTGGCGACATAGGCGACCAGCTCGGCTGCTGGGCCGGTGGTCGCCTCGGCGTCGTCGGTCGCGGCCAGCGGCTCGCCGTCGCGGGTGATCGTGACCGCGAGCGGCGCGGTCGGGGGGCCGGCGGCCGGCGGCTCGGCGGCGAGGACGACGGCGCGGTGGTAGATGTCGCCGGCGAGGACCTCCTCCAGCTCGCTGGCCGGCAGCTCGACGTCGGCGAGCTCGATCGCGGCGGCGACGCCGGCGATCGCCGGCGCGGCCTCGGCGGCGCTCGCCCCCGGCGCCACCGTGGCGCCGACGAAGATCGCGATCTCCGGCTCCAGGCGGGGCGCCGTCCACTCCCCCACCGCGCACTCGCCGCCGCTCGGCAGCAGCGTGGCATCGGTGAGGAAGCCGACCACGGGACCGGCGAGCCCGAGCGGCTCGCGGGCGGCGGGCGGGCCGAAGGCGAGCTTCCAGCCGAGCGATTTGGCGCCGGCGTCCAGCAGCTCGGCGCGGCGCGCCAGCAAACGTTCCATCCCCGCCTGGACCCGCAGGTCCTCCCAGGCCGGGCGCATCAGAAGTGGTGCGGCATCCAGCCGCCGCCGATCGCGGCGTCGGCCGTCGCCGGCGTCGCCCGGGCGCGCTCGAAGATGTAGTCGCGGCTCTCGTGGGCGAGCCGCCGCAGCCGCTCGCGGTCGAGGCCGATCAGCTCGCCGTCGCGCTTGACCACCTCGCCGCCGACGAGGATCGTGTCGACGACGCCGGGGTGGGCGTTGTAGACGACGGCGCCGTAGGGGTTGTTGACCGGGAACATGCCGTAGGACTCGGTGCTGAGCAGGATCACGTCGGCCTGCTTGCCGGGGGTCAGGGTGCCGACCCGGTCGTCGAGGCCGACCGCGCGGGCACCGTCGATGGTGGCGAATTCGACCACCTCGCGGCAGCTCAGCGGCACGTGGTCCAGCGGCTCGCCGCGGCCGGCGGCGTCGGCGTGGTCGAAGCCGCGCTGGGTGCCGATCAGGGCCCGCATCGAGCCGAACATGTGGCCGCCGTTGGAGCTGCAGACATCGATCGAGATCGTCGGCCGGATCCCGGCCGCGAGCAGCCGCCCGGTCGCCGGCCAGCCATGGCCCATCTGCAGCTCGATGTCGGGCGAGACCGAGGCGGTGCCGCCGGAGTCGGCGACCATCCGCAGCTCCTCGTCGGAGATCGCGTTGCAGTGGACGTAGGTGACGTCGGGGCCCATCAGGCCGTTCGCGTGCAGCCACTCGACCGGTCGGTCCTTGGCCATCTCGCCGTTGCCGATGTGGATCGTGATCCGCAGGTCGAGGTCGCGGGCCAGCTCGTAGTCGGTGACCGTCACCTCACGGGTCGCCACCTCGGGGCCGCGCAGGGCCATTGCCATCGTCACCCGGCCCTCGTCGCTGGAGAAGTACCGGTCGCGGATGCGGCGCGCGTCCTCGGGGTGCGGCACCGCATTGGGCAGCACGTCCCACTGCGGGGCGCCGCCGCCGTGGGCGAAGACGGCGCGGGCGCGCGACTCGATCAGGCCTTCGATCGCGGCGTCGGCGTGGGCCGGGGTCGCCAGGTTGTGCGACCAGTCGAGCAGCGTCGTGATCCCCGAGTCGAGCGCCTCGACCGTGCCCAGCAGGTTGCCGGCGTAGGTGTCCTCGGGGCGGAAGTGGCCGCTGAGGCCGGAGTGCAGGCCGGTCATGTACTGGCCCAGGGTCCAGTCGCAGGCGATCGTCCGCAGCGGCGCCTGCCAGGTGTGGCGGTGAGTGTCGACGAAGCCGGGCATCACGATCGCCCGCGAGGCGTCGATCACCTCGGCGCCCTCGGGCAGCTCGAGCTCGGGGCCGACGGCGGCGATCCGCTCGCCTTCGACGAGGACGTCGCCGCGTTCGAAGTCGCCGAGCTCGCGGTCGAGGGTCAGCACCGTGCCGCCGCGGATCAGAACCTTGCCCTGCTCACCCATCTCCGTCTCCTCTTCCCCACCGCGTTTGTGAAGCGCCGACTTACTGCAAGGTCGAGCCCCGCGCCTGCTCGACCCCCGGCAGCTCCGCCAGGTAGTCCCAGTCGCGGTTGAAGCGGTACGAGTTGCGGGCGGGCGGCTGCGGCGAGGAGGTCTCGAGCCAGCGCACCGTCGTCTCGGTCTCGTTGTAGAAGGCGTGGACGCAGCCGACGCCGGTCCAGAGGAAGTCGCCGGGGCCGAGCGTGAAGCGCTCGCCGTCGGCTTCGGCGACGACCTCGCCGTCGAGGATGTAATAGGCCTCCTCGAGCGGGTGGTCGTGCGGATGGGCGACGCCGCCGGGCTGATACTCGACCATGAACATCGTGTGCAGGGCGGCGCCGAGGCGCTCGTCGACCAGCATCTTGACCGTGATCCCGCTGTAGGCGAGCAGCGCCGTCGCCATGCTGGCGGAGACCTGGGGGGCGCCGACCGTGCTCCCGGCTTTCAGCCTGTCGACTTCCATCTGGCCCTCGTCGAGGCGGAAAAAGCGCTGGTTGCGGGGGTCGCGGAGGTCGACCGGGCGGGAGTCGCCGCCGACCTGCTCGGGGACGAAGAAGGTGTCGGGGGGCGCCGGGTCGTCGGCGCCGCGGGCGCACGGCGCCTGCATCTCGAGCCAGCGGCAGGGCTGCGGGCCGGGGTTGCGCCAGGCGTGCGGGGTGCCGGTCGGGATCAGGCCGCAGCGGTCGGTTGCCAGCTCGACCGTCTCGCCGCCGATGTCGAGCAGCGGGTTGCCTTCGATCACGTAGAAGCTCTCCTCGAAGGAGTGCACGTGGGGGTCGACGCGGCCCTCGGGCGCCAGCGAGCAGACGCCGAAGGAGGTGTGGACCGAGCCGTGGGAGCCGTCGACCATCGACTGGCGCCGGAAGCCGGCGCTGTGCGCGGCGAACGCCAGCGGCGTGCCCATCGTGGTCTCGCAGAGAGTCGCCCTATGGTGGTGATTCGGCGGGGCCAAGGTGTTCAGTAATACTACATACCGGTGTCAACCCAGGCGGGCCGCCGGCTCGCCGATTCGAGAGGAGGACGGCGAATGAAGGTGGGCGTCATCGGACTGGGAGCGATGGGCGCGGCGATCGCCCGCCGCCTCGTGGAGAACGACGAGTACGAGCTGGTCGTCTGGAACCGCTCCCCCGCCCCCGCCGAGGAGTTCGCGGCCCGTGGGGTCGCCGTCGCCGAGTCCCCGGGCGAGCTGCTGGAACAGGTGGAGGCCTGCGTCTCGATGCTGCCCAACGGCGCCATCGTCGAGCAGATCGGCGACGAGCTCTGTGCGGTCGCGGCGACCGACCCGCCCCGCACCTGGATCGAGATGTCGACGATCGACGTCGCCGCCTCCGAGCGGGTCGCCGCCCGCGCCGCCGCCGCCGGCCTCGACTACCTGCGGGCGCCGGTCAGCGGCAACCCGACCGTGGTCGCCGCCGGCAACCTGACGATCGTCGCCTCCGGGCCCCAGGACGCACTGGAGCGGGTGCGGCCGCTGCTCGGCGCGATCGGCCCCAACCTCTTCCACGTCGGCGCCGCCGAGCAGGCGCGGGTGATGAAGCTCGTCCTCAACCTGATGCTCGCCGACACCAACCAGATGCTGGCCGAAGCGCTGGCCACCGGCGAGGCGAGCGGCCTCGAGCGGGCGCAGATGCTGGAGGTGATCTCCGCCTCGGCGGTCGGCTCGCCGTTCGTCAAGTACAAGAGCGCCCCGCTCGTCGCCGACGACTACACCTCGACCTTCTCGATCGCGATGCTGGCCAAGGACCTCGGCCTGGTCGTCGAGTGCGCGAGCGGCGCCGGCGTCCCGGTGCCGGGCACCGAAGCGACGCAGGCGGTGGCCGCCGAAGCGATCGAGGCCGGCCTCGGCGAGCTCGACCTCAGCGCCGTCCTACCGCTGCTGCGCCAGCGGGCCGGGCTCGACGACTCGCTGCCCGAGGCGCCGCGCTGAGCGACGCGGTCGCCGTCTTCCTGATGGTGCTGGTCGGCGTTCAGCTGGCACCGCAGGCGGCGCTGAACCGGGAGCTCTCGCGCCTCACCAGCGGCGTCGCCGCCGCCTTCGTCAGCTTCTTCGTCGGCCTCCTCGCCGTCCTCGCGGTCTGCGCCGCGGCCGGCGAACTCGGTGCGGTCGACGGCGCCTTCGAGGTGCCGGTGGGCCACCTCGCCGGCGGCCTGCTCGGCGCCGCCTTCGTCCTGATCGCGATCCTCAGCGTCGGCGCGATCGGCGCCAGCGGCGTCGCCGCCGCAACCGTCACCGGCCAGCTCGTCGCCTCGCTCGCGCTCGACGCCGGCGGCGCCCTGCAGCTGCAGCAGCGCTCGCTGACCGCGGTGCTCCTGCTCGGCGCCGGCGCCGTCCTGCTCGGCACCTTCCTGGTCGTCGGTGGTGAGGGCGGGCGGCCGCGCGCCGGCCGCGAGGGCGGGTTCGGCCGGCGCCTGCTTCCTACCCTTTCTGTGATCTCCGGCGGCGCCATGCTCGGCCTCCAGCACCCGCTCAACCACGACCTCGCCGGCTCGATCGGCGACCTCCCATCCTCCACCGTCAACTTCCTCGTCGCCAGCCTGGCGCTGGCGGCGGCGCTGGCGCTCAGCGGCCAGGCGCCGCGGCTCGGCGGCCTGCGCCGCGTCCGCTGGTACTACCTGCTCGGCGGCCTGATGGGCGCGGTCAACGCCACCGCCTCGCTCGTCCTCGTCGGCACGATCGGCGCCGGTGCGGTCGCCGCCGCCGGCGTCACCGGCCAGATGATCGCCTCGCTGGCCCTCGACCGCGCCGGCCTGCTCGGCCTCCGCCCCCGCCCCCTCGACCCGCGCCGCCTCACCGGCGCCGCGCTGCTCGTGGCGGGAACGGTCCTCGTCGCGCTCTGACTGCCCATGTGGCAGAGGGCTGGTTGAGCGATCCGACGACCGGCCGGCGCCGGGGAGGGTGCCGCCCACCTTCCGTGGCCCGGGGGGAGGGTGCCCGCCACCCTCCATGGGCAGGTAGGGCGGCGAGCACCCTCCCCTCCCAGGTCGAGGTGCGCCCCAGACCCAGGCGCACGAGATTCCGTGGTTCCTTAGTTGCCATATGCGCGACTAAGGAACCACGGGATGAAGAGGACGGCTGGATCTCGATCGCGCGGTTCCTTTGTCGCGATATTCGAGACAAAGGAACCACGACTTTCGGGGGCGGGGCTTCGAGGCGGGCGGCCCGGCGCACCTACCTGC
>JBEHWY010000206.1:0-5443 GCA_048498975.1 Actinomycetota bacterium
ACGTGAAGAACTCGTCGCCAAGCTCTCGGTCGTCTCCAGGGCTGTTTCCACCCGCGCCACGATCCAGGCGCTCTCCGGGATCCTGCTCAGCGCCCGCGATGGCAAGCTGACCCTGGCGGCCACCGACAACGACCTCAGCCTCGAGACCGCCGTCGATGCCTCGACCGGCGAGGAGGGCACGACGCTGCTGCCGGGACGGCTGCTGGCCGAAGTCGCCCGCTCGCTCGCCGACGACACCGTCGAAATCGAGTCGCGGGAGGCCGAGCGCGACGTCGAGATCCGCAGCGGCTCCTCGTCCTTCCACCTCCGCACCCTGCCGGCCGAGGACTTCCCGACGCTGCCCGCGGCGGGGGAGGACGGCGGGCTGAAGCTGCCGGCGCCGGCGCTCGAGGCGAGCATCGAGCTGGTCGCCCGCGCCGCCTCGCGTGACGACATGCGCCCGGTGCTCACCGGCGTCTTCGTCAGCGGCTCGGGGGCGGAGCTGACGATGGTCGCCACCGACTCCTACCGGCTGGCGGTGAAGCGCACCGAGCTGGAGAGCGCGCTGGACGGCGACCTCGAGGCCAACATCCCGGCGCGGGCGCTGCGCGAGCTCGGTCGCATCCTCTCGGCCGAGGGCGCCGCGGAGGCGACGATCTGGCTGCTCGAGAACCAGGCGGTCTTCAGCGCCGGCTCGGTGAAGCTGACGACGCGCCTGATCGACGGCCAGTTCCCGAACTTCCGCCAGCTCCTGCCGGAGTCCTACGACCACGACGTCCGCCTGCCGCGCTCGGACTTCCTCGACGTCACCCGCCGCGTCAGCCAGCTGGCGCAGCGCAACGCGCCGCTGCGGCTCTCCTTCCGCCAGGGCGAGCTGACCGTCGCGGCGGAAACCCCCGACGTCGGCGACGCCAGCGAGACGATGCCCGTCGCCTTCGAGGGCGAGGAGCTGGAGATCGGCTTCAACCCCGAGTTCCTCAAGGAGGGGATCGAGAGCGTCGAGGGCGAGGAGGTCCTGCTGCGGCTGATCTCGCCGCTGCGTCCCGGGCTGCTGCAGACGGTCGACAGCGAAGACTTCCGCTACCTGGTGATGCCGATCCGGCTCAACGTCTGAGGTGATGCGCCGGTGCTCGTCACCGCGATCGAAGCGAGGCCGCTGCGGAGCCTCGAGCAGATCCGGGTCGAGCTCGAGCCGGGGATAGTCAGCATCGTCGGCCCCAACGGGGTCGGCAAGACCAACCTGGTGGAGGCGCTCTACTTCGCCCTCACCGGCCGCTCCTTTCGCACCTCCGACCGCCGCGACCTGATTCCGTTCGGCGGCTCGCTGGCCCGCGCCGAGGCCTGGATCCGCGACGACGACGGCCTCGAGCATCGCCTGCTGGCCTCGGTCAGCCGCAGCGAAGGGCGCCGGCACCTGCTCGACGGCAGCCCCGCCGACCCGGCGACGATCGCCCGCCACCGTCCTCCGGTCGCGGTCTTCGCCCCCGACCGGCTGAGCCTGGTCAAGGGCCCGCCGGCGGAGCGCCGCGCGCATCTCGACGGCTTCGTCACCGCCCGCTGGCCCTCGCGCAACGAGCTGCGCAAGCGCTATGGCCAGGCGGTGGCGCAGCGCAACGCGCTGCTGGCGCGGCTGCATGCCGGCTACGGGAGCCCGGCTGACCTCGACGTCTGGGACGCGGGGATGGCCGCCGCCGCCGCGCCCCTGGTCGCGGCCCGCGCCGAGGCGGTCGCCGAGCTGGCCGCTCCGTTCGCCGCCGCCGCCACGGAGCTCGGGCTGGATGCCGGCGGCACGGTCGCCTACGCGCCGCGGGCCGAGGGCGATGCCGAGCAGATCCGCGCCGGGCTCGAGGAGCGCCGCGAAGCCGACATCAGGCTCGGCCGCAGCTCCTGGGGACCGCACCTGGACGAGGTGAAGCTCGAGGCCGGCGGCCGCTCGCTGCGCCGCTACGGCTCCCAGGGCCAGCAGCGGGCGGGCCTGCTGGCGCTGCTCTTCGCCGAGCGCGCGGTGCTCCTGGAGGCGCGGCGGGTGATCCCGCTCCTCCTCCTCGACGACGTGATGAGCGAGCTCGACCCCGGCCGTCGCGAGCGGCTCGTCGGCCGGCTCGCCGACGGCGGCCAGGCGCTGATCACCGCCGCCGACGAAGAGTCGCTGCCGCCGGCGGCCCTGCAGTCGGTGGTGCGGATGCCACGTCCGCCGGCGGTCCCCGACGCGGAGGCGGCGTGAGTCGCCGCCGCGCCCCACGGCAGGCCGCTTCGGCGTTTCGAGCGGCCCGTGACCTGGCGGCGCCGCAGACCGGCCTCGCCACCATCCAGAGCACCTGGCGCGAGGTGGTCGGCGAGCACCTGGCGGCGGTCACCGCCCCCGTCTCCGAGCGCGCCGGAACCCTCACCGTCGAGTGCGCCGACGCCGTCCTGGCCCAAGAGCTCGACCTGATGCAGACGACCCTTTTGGAGCGGCTGCGGGAGGCGCTGGGCGGCGCGGCGCCGCAGGCGTTGCGGTTCCGTGTGAACGAAGCGCGCTTCTAGCGCTTGTTTGTACACGATTTGCAGGGATTTTATCCGGCGCCGGGGTTCGTTCCGGAGCACCGAACTGGTATTCTTATGGCAACTCGCTTCAGCCCCGAGTCGCCTGGAGCCGACCTCCATGCGTCCGGGGCTTTCTGTGTCAACCGGAAGGGACTCATTGCCTGAGAAAAAAGCCAGCGGCAAAAGCGGCGACTCCTACGGCGCCAAGGACATCACCGTCCTCGAGGGCCTGGAAGCGGTCCGCAAACGCCCCGGCATGTACATCGGCTCGACCGGGCCACGCGGTCTCCATCACCTCGTTTACGAGATCGTGGACAACTCCGTCGATGAGGCGCTCGCCGGTTATTGCGACAGCGTTCGTGTCGTGCTCCACCCCGACAACAGCTGCACGGTCCAGGACAACGGCCGCGGCATCCCGGTGGAGACGATGGAGAAGGAGGGCCGGCCCGCGGCCGAAGTCGTCCTCACCGTCCTCCACGCCGGCGGCAAGTTCGGCGAAGGCGGCGGCTACAAGGTCTCAGGCGGTTTGCACGGCGTCGGCTCCTCGGTCGTCAACGCCCTTTCCGAGCGCCTTCACCTGCGGATCGAGCGCGACGGTCACGTCTGGGAGCAGGATTACGAACGCGGCAAACCGCAGACCAAGCTGGAGCAGGGCGAGGCCACCGACGAGCACGGGACGACGATCACCTTCCTCCCCGACCTCGAAATCTTCGAAGAGGTCGAGTTCGACTTCGAGACCCTGGCCGAGCGCCTGCGCGAGACCGCCTTCCTCACCCGCGGCCTGAAGATCGAGCTGATCGACGAGCGCGGCGAGACCAACAGCATCACCTTCCAGTACGAGGGCGGCATCGAGGACTTCGTCCGCCACCTCAACGCCAACAAGGACGTGCTGAACAGCAAGCCGGTCTACTTCGAGGGCGAGAAAGAGGACGGCGAAGTCGAGATCGCGATGCAGTGGAACGCCTCCTACCAGGAGTCGATCTTCAGCTTCGCCAACAACATCAACACGCACGAGGGCGGGACCCACATGTCCGGCTTTCGTGCGGCGCTGACGCGGACGCTCAACGCCTACGCCCGTGCCAAAGGACTGCTCAAAGAGAAGGACGACAACCTCGCCGGCGAGGACGTGCGCGAGGGGCTGACCGCGGTGATCTCGGTCAAGCTGCACGACCCCCAGTTCGAGGGGCAGACCAAGACCAAACTCGGCAACCCGCCGATCAAAGGCCTGGTCGAGGAGACGGTCAACCGCAAGCTGGCCGAGTTCCTCGAGGAGAACCCGCCGGAGGCGCGCAAGATCATCAGCAAGACGATCGACGCCGCCCGCGCCCGCGCCGCCGCCCGCAAAGCCCGCGACCTGACCCGCAAGTCGGCGCTGGAGAACTCGACCCTGCCGGGCAAGCTCGCCGACTGCTCGGTCAAGGACCCGGCCCTGGCCGAGCTCTTCGTGGTCGAGGGCGACTCCGCCGGCGGCTCGGCCAAGCAGGCCCGCGACCGCAACACGCAGGCGGTGCTCCCTCTGCGCGGCAAGATCATCAACGTCGAGAAGAGCCGCATCGACAAGGTTCTCGCCAACAACGAGGTGCAGGCGCTGATCACCGCGATCGGCACCGGCGTCCACGACGAGTTCGACATCGAGGACGCCCGTTACCACAAGATTGTGATGGCGACCGACGCCGACGTCGACGGCGCCCACATCCGCACCCTGGTCCTGACCTTCCTCTACCGGCAGATGCCGCAGTTGATCGACGCCGGCTACGTCTACATCGCCAAGCCGCCGCTGTACCGCGTGAAACAGGGCAACCAGGAGACTTACCTGGAGCGCGAGTCCGAACTGGAAGAGCTGCTCCTCCGCGACAAGCTGGAGAGCATCAAGCTGACCGACGCCAGCGGCGAGGGCAAGAAACTGACCCACAGCCGCTGGCAGGGGTACATCAGGCGCTCGAAGGAGTACGAGGGCTGGGGCTCCTCACTGCAGGCCGAGTTCGGCCACGAGGTCGTGCGCTTCCTCGAGGAGTCGAACCTGCTCGACGAGCGCGCTGCGACCCTGCAGGCGGCGGCGGCGCTGCTCGGCAAGCCGACGCCCGAGAGCGAGCCCTTCGAGACCGAGGTGCTTTCGCAGAGCGACGAGCTGCTGGTGGTCAAGGCGACCGAACGCAAGAGCGGCCTCGCCCGCACTCACCGCCTGCCAGCGGAGCTGTTCAGCCACAACGACTACCGCAAGTTCACCGACGTCCACGAGGCGCTGCTGAAACAGGTCGGCCGCCCGCCGTTCGAAATCGAGCTCGGCGCCCGTCAGAACGTCGCCCTCTCCTTCCAGGCCCTGCGCGGTGCGGTCCTCGAGCTCGCTCGCCACGGGGTCCAGCTGACCCGCTTCAAGGGTCTCGGCGAGATGAACGCAAAGCAGCTGCGGGAGACGACGATGGATCCCGCCTCGCGAACGCTGGCGCGGGTGACGCTCGAAGACGCGACCGCCGCCGACACGATCTTCTCGATGCTGATGGGCGACCAGGTCGCCCCGCGTCGCGACTTCATCGAGACGCACGCCAAAGAGGTCAAATTCCTTGACGTCTGAACAAGCAGCCAACGGTGCTAGGAGAGTGATTCGCTGATGGCGCTCGACGCGCTGACCGGCAACATCGAGGACCGCGCTCTCGAGCAGGAGATGCGCTCGTCATACCTCGATTACGCGATGAGCGTGATCGTCGGCCGGGCCCTGCCCGACGTCCGCGACGGGCTCAAGCCGGTCCACCGCCGCGTGCTCTACGCGATGCACGACCTCGGCCTGCAGCCGACCCGGGCGTACCGCAAGTGCGCCTTCATCGTCGGCGAGGTGATGGGCAAGTACCACCCGCACGGCGACTCGGCGATCTACGACACGCTGGTGCGGATGGCGCAGGACTTCTCGCTGCGCTACATGCTGGTCGACGGCCAGGGCAAC
>JBEHWY010000207.1:0-5356 GCA_048498975.1 Actinomycetota bacterium
GAGGCGGGCGGGCCGGCGCACCTGCCTGCCCTGTGGGTGCGCCGGGCCGCCCGCCGTTTGCCGCGCGCAACGCCCCTCGCCGTCTCTCAGGACGGAGGAGTCGTGGAAGCCCCTCAGCGCCGCGCCACGGTAACCGCGGCGAAGTGCTCGATCGTGCGCAGGCGGGTGGCTTCGTCGCCGAGTGGGAAGACGGTGAGGGCGTCGAGCTGCTGATCGCGCAGCCAGTCGACTTTGTCGCCGACCTCGGCCGGGGTGCCGGCGAAGGCGACCTTGGTCACGAACTCGTCGGGGATCAGGCTGGCGGCGCCGGCCGCGTGCTGGAACTCGCCGCCGCTGTATTGGGCGACCACCTGGTCGATCAGCTCCTGGCTCATCCCCGCCAGGCGCGCGTGGGCGGGCGAGGTTTGGGGGAACCAGGCGACGATCGGCCGCGCCACGGCGATCGCGTGGTCGCGGTCCTCGTCGATCGCGCCGTAGAGGAAGGCGGTGCGGTCGAAGGCCGGCCGGGTCGAAAGCGCCCGGCCCTGGTCGAGGTGCTCGCGGGCGAACTCCAGCCCCTCCGGGAAGAGGCCGGCGAGGAGGACGACGCCGTCGGCGACCTCGCCGGTCAGGGCCAGGGTCTTCGGGCCGCTGGCGGCGATGTAGACCGGGATCTCGCCGGCGGCGGAGAGCAGCTTGGCGCCCTCGAACTCGGCCGGGCCGAAGCTGCCGTCGAGCGTCTCCCCGGCCCACAGCCGGCGCATCGCCTCGATCGTCTCGCGCAGCTCCTTCAGCTTCGCCACCTTCATCTTGAACTCGAACAGCGGGCGGTCGCCGACCGCGATCCCGCAGCGCACCCGGCCCGGCGCCAGCTGCTCCAGCGAGCGGAAGGCGTTGGCGGTGATCCCCGGGTGCCGGGTCAGCGGGTTCGTCACCGCCGAGCCGATGCGCAGGCGCGAGGTCGCCTGCAGCGCGGTCGTCAGATAGACGTAGATGTCGCCGGCGTGCAGCGAGGAATCGGTGATCCAGAGGTCGTCGAAGCCGAGCTCCTCGATGTGCCGGGCCAGCTGCGCGAACTCCGCCGGGGGGATGACGCCTTGCAGGGTGACGCCGTAGCGCATCGGTACTGCCTCCTTCTCAGGTGGGCCGCGGGGCGGCGGTCGGGGTGGTCGGCACGTCGAGGAGCCGCATCAGCAGCGCCCGCAGCTGCGCGATGCCGACGGGCAGGGTCGAGAGGTCGATCTGCTCGCGCAGCGAGTGCATGCCGGAGCCGCGGGTGACGCCGATGCAGACCGCCGGCACGCCGAGCGCGTGGGCGGCGTTGGCGTCGGTCGAGGCGGCGGCCAGCCCGGGCTCGAGGCCGAGCTCGGCGCGGACCGCGGTGACGGCGGCGAACAGCTCCGAGTCGCGGTCGAGCGAGCCGCCGGGACGGCGACCGAGCTCCTCGACCTCGAGCTGCCAGTCGGCACCCCCGCGCAGCTCCTCGAGGGTGGCGGCGAAGCGGTCGAGCGCCGGCTGCTCGGTCGAGCGGCACTCGACCACCAGCTCGGCGCGGTCGGCGATCGTGTTGACCGAGCGGCCGCCGGCGATCGTGCCGATGTTGACCGGCGCCGTCGGGCTCGCCAGCCCCAGCAGCCGCTGGCCGAGGCCGAGCAGCTCGTGGATCGCGCTGGGGGCGCCCTGGTCTGACCAGGAGTGGCCGCCGCGCGCGGTCACGGTGAGCCGGGCGCGGATGCTGCCGACGGCGTCGACCACCGCGGCCTCCAGCATGTGGCCCTCGAGCGCGACGAAGGCGGCGGGAGCGATCTCGCGGCAGGCGTGGATGGCGCCGCGCAGGTTGCCCATCCCCTCCTCGCCGACGGTGAACGCGACCGCCCCGGGCGCCGGCTCGCCGACGGCGAGCAGCTCGCCGACGACCTCGATCGCGACGGCAACCGCGGCGGCGTTGTCGCCGACGCCGGGCCCGACCAGGAAGTCGCCGCGGCGCTCGAAGCGCAGCGGGGTCTCGGCGGGGAAGACGGTGTCGACGTGGGCGGCGAGCAGCACCCGCGGCTGCCCCTCCCCCCACTCCCAGATCAGGTTGCCGACCGCGTCGCGGCGGCGCTGGCCGGGCAGGTCGGCGAGCCGCCGCGCGAGCCAGGCGATCCGCTCCTCCTCGGCGAAGGTCGGCGCCGGGATCGAGGCGATCGCGACCAGGTCCTCGACCAGGCTCATGCGCTCGCGACCGGGTCGAGGGCGACGCCGTCGAGTCGCAGCTCGGCCGCGAGCATCACGCAGTCGATGTGGGAGCGGGCGTCGACCGTGCCACCGTAGGGCACGTTGTTGCCGAGGGCGACGTGGGCGCCGCCGACGATTCCCTCCAGCTCGAGCGCGCAGCCGCCCGGGCGGGAGAGCGGGTTGAGGCCGATCGAGACCTCGGCCAGGTTGCGCATGCGGGGGTCGCCGGAGAGCTCGATCGCGTCGAGCAGGCGGAAGGCGTCGGGGCCGGCGGCGTCGACCAGCCCACCCTCGCGGAAGCGCAGCGTGACCGGCGCCGGCAGCTGGTCGCCGCTGAGGAAGAGCAGCGAGCCGTCGATCACCACCGTGCCCTCGGCGCTGCCCTCGACCGGGGCCGAGCCGACCTCGACGTCGGGCGGCGCCCCGTAGGCGCCGGGCTCGTCGACCACGCCCCAGAGCGGGCGGCCGGCGCGGCCCTCGAAGCTGCCGCGCAGGTCGGTGCCGAGCTCGCTCACCAGGTGGAACTCCGAGGCGTCGTCGAAGCGCTCGGCGAGCCGCTTGGCGTGCTCGCCGAGGCGGGGGAAGTCGGCGGCGAAGGGGCCGCCGGCGCGCAGGCTGCGCCAGGAGAGCCCCGGCACGGTGACGTAGCGGGCGCCGCGGGCGCAGGCGTCGCGGCGCGCCTGGCTGGAGCCGGCGAAGATCGAGGTCAGCTCGAAGATGACCTCGACCTCAGGCGCCGCCATCGCCGCCCGTACCGCCGGGCTCGGCTCGTCGCCGGGCAGTTGCACCGGCTCGGAGGCGACGGTGACGACCGCCGCCCCGAGCGAGCCCAGCACCACCGCCAACGCCTCGACCACGCTCTGGTCGGCGCGCGTGTCCGTGATCAACAGGCACTGCTCCCCGGGCCTGACGCCGGCGCACGCGGTGGCGAGCCGGCGCAGGCCCTCGGTGCCGTCGACCCGGGCCCGCATCCGGCTAGGCGTCGCGGTTGGAGAGCAGCACGGTCATCAGGGTGTTGACGCGGGCGGCGAGCTTGATGTCGGCGACGTCGAGCCACTCGTTCGGCGTGTAGACGGGGTCGTGACCGGGGCCGAAGATCACCGTCGGCACCTGCTTGCCGAAGCTGGCCGTGTCGGCGAGCCAGGAGCCGGCCGCATAGCGCGGCTTGGCGCCGGCGACCGACTCGTAGGCGCTGTCGAGGGCCTCGACCAGCGGGTGGTCGCGCTCGATCAGGTAGGAGTCTTTGCGGTCGGCGAGGACCATCTCGTAGCGCCCGTCGGGACGCTTCGCCGCGGCCCGGTCGATCGCCGCCTGCAGGTACTCGCGCACCTGCTCGGCCTCGATCCCGGGGTGGGGGCGGGAGTCGATCCGCAGCACGGTCTCGTCCGGGATCATCGACGGGCCGCCGGGCGGCAGGCCGCCGTAGATGCGGCCGACGGCGGTGAACAGCTCGGGGCCGACGAGGTCGGTGATCCAGCTCTCGACCTCCGGTTCCCAGCGCAGCTTCTCGATCTCCTCGATCACCGGCACGGCGAGGGCGATCGAGTTGATCGCGTCGTGGCGGCGGCAGGTGTGGGCCGATTTGCCGTAGCAGGTGACGTCCCAGTAGAGGCGGCCGCGGTGGCCGAGGTAGATGTCGTTGTCGGTCAGCTCGGCGAGCAGGCAGTAGTCGGCCCGGTGCTCCTCGAAGAACTCGATCGCGCCGATCTGCTGGCCCATGTGGTCGACGACGCCGCTGACGATCACCTTGCCCCGCCACTGGTCGCGGCAGCGCGAGAGGGCGTCGCCGGCGGCGACGATGCCGCCGATCCCGGCCTTCATGTCCATCACGGCGTGGCCGTAGAGGCGGTCGCCGTCGAGGCGGCCGCAGTAGGGGTCCTCGTCCCAGCCGACGCAGACCGGCTTGGTGTCGATGTGGCCGGTGAGCACGATCGTCGGCCCGGGGCGGCCGGAGTCGACGACGCCGACGACGTTGTTGCGGCCGGGCAGGGCCTCCTGCTGGTAGACCTCGTCGAAGCCCATCCCCCGCATGCGCGCGGCGAGCGCGTCGGAGATCTCGGCCTCTTCGCCACAGACGCTGGGGATCTTCACGATCTCCTGCGTCACGGCAACGACGTCGTCGGTGTCGACCGCGTCGAGTACGGCGGTTTGCGAGGGAACAGACATCCTTTCCTTTCCTTTCAGAGCGTCGGGCTGCGCGGCGGCGCGACCGGATCTCGCATCTGGCTCCTGCATCCCTCGTCGGCCTGGTGAACCTGAAGGGGTCGGTGCATTTGGAGGAGGATATATCATATTTACCATGAGGAAAAGGCCATCCGTGCGTCCCGCCCGACCCACGGAGATGGCCGCGATCCTCGCTCTGCTGGGCGAGCTGGGGCGTCCTTGCGACGCCGACGCACCCGCCCCGACGCGGGCGGCGGCGGAACGGATCCTCGGCCGCGAGGACACCCGCGTACTGGTCGCCGAAGCCGACGGGACCGTGCTCGGGCTGGCCTGCCTCCTCTTCCTGCCGCGGCTCGGCCACGCCTCGCCCGAGGCGCGGCTGCTCGACCTCGTCGTCGCCGACGGCGAGCGGGCGGGCGGCGTCGGCCGCGCCCTGGTCGAGGCGGCGGTCGGCCTCGCCTCCTGCGAGGGCTGCCACGTCCTGCGCCTGGAGTGCGGGCACCAGCGCGAGGGCGCCCAGCGCTTCTACCGCCGGCTCGGGTTCGAGAGTCGCGGCGAGGACTGGCAGCTCCCGCTGCCCGCGGCGCCGCAGCGCGGGGGCGTTCGATGACCGAGCCCGACCGGCTCCTCCCTCATCTCGACGAGCCCGGCTCCGACCCGGCGCTGCTGGTCCCCGGGCTGAGCCTCGACTACGCGGCGCTGGCGCGGCTGGCCGACGGGGTCGCGGCGGCGATCGGCGGCGCCGAGCGCGTCGCGGTCTGGGCGACGCCGGGCGCCGAGACCTGCGTCGCCGTGCTCGGCGCCCTGCGGGCGGGAGTGACGGCGGTGCCACTGAACCCGAAGGCGGGCAGCCGCGAACTCGAGCACGTCCTCGCCGACAGCGTCCCCGACCTGGTGTTGCATCCCGAGGACGCCGAGCTGCCCGCGGCGCTGACGGGACGGCCGCGGCTCGCGGTGACGACCGCGGCGCCGCTGCCGGCGGGCGAGCCCCGGCCCG
>JBEHWY010000208.1:0-5249 GCA_048498975.1 Actinomycetota bacterium
GCCCCTGCTCGCACCCCTCCGTGGGCAGGTAGGGGTGCGAGCAGGGGCGGGTCTGTGGGAAGGGCGGGGTCCGGGATGCCGCTGTCGACTTTGTGGCCCCTATGAGGGCTCAAAAGTCGACAACGGCACGCCCGCACCAGTCGCTCCATCCATCCACGCCGCCGTTGTCGAGTTTGTACCCCCTATAGGGAGCACAAAGTCGACAACGCGGACGAATCGGAGCGTCCCGCCCTTCAACGCCGCGCGTCCCTCCAAAACCTCCCGAACTCGGCCTGACCCGCACCCCTACCAGCCCAGCGGGGGTGTGGGTCAGGCCCCACAACCCCAAAGCGCTTTGCCCCTCAGTCCCGTTTCTTGCGCTGCCGCGGCAGCGTCTTGAACACGACGTCCCAGGTCGGCGAGGAGACGCCGTAGCCGTAGCGGTGGTCCTGGAAGTGGTGGCGCATGTGGTGCTCGCGCAGGCGTTTGCCGAACTTGGTCTTCGGTACGAAGTGGTGCACGTAGTAGTGCGTGTAGTCGTAGGCGAGGTAGCCGCCGATGAAGCCGGCGAAGACGGGGAAGGCGGCGTTGCCGAGGATCAGCCAGAAGGCGAGGAAGAAGAGGGCCGAGAGGGGGATCGAGACCGACGGCGGCATCACCAGACGCAGCTTGTCGTTGGGGTGGTCGTGGTGGATGCCGTGGATGATGAAGTGCATGCGGCGGCCGAAGGCGTTGTCCGGCTCCCAGTGGAAGACGAGCCGGTGCAGCCAGTACTCGGTCAGCGTCCAGAACGCGACTCCGGCCGCGGTCAGGAGGACGACCTGCAGCAGGTCCCAGCCCTTGTCGAAGGCCAGCCACTCCATGACGACGACGACCGGGACGAAGATGATCGCCGGGATCGCCGGGTGGACGCGGGAGAAGAAATTGAGGAATTCGCTCTTGAAGAGCGGCGGCGAGGCGGAGAGCTTCTCGCTGCGGCTGGAATGAGCCTCCATCGAACGAGAGTCTAGCGACGCGACCCCGCCCACCCGCAAGACGCGGGGAAGATGTGATGGAGCTGTTTCAAAGAGGTTGCGATTTGCGAAATCGACGCCTGCGCCAGGCACGGCAGCGTGCTTGGATGGCGACCCCCCGATGCCGCGCAAGCCGAAACCACCCACCTGCGAGGACTGCTACTTCCACAAGAACCTCCTCTGCGCCCTCGAGCTCGGCGAGACCTGCGCGACCTTCCGCCCCAACCGCCCCGAGGGCCTCGTCCCGCCCAAGCAGCCGGTCCTCCTGATGCGCGCCCCCCGCTGGGCCAACCGCGCCCAGACCGCCTAGGTTCCACCGCCGCACCGCGGTCGCTGGCTATGTTTTGGGCGTGCCCCAACGCGACCTGTTCAGCGACTTCGCCAGGATGAGACGGGAGATGGACCAGATGCTCGGCGACGCCTGGGGCCGCACCCGCTACGTGCAGCGCCGCACCACCGGCTTCTCGCCCGCGGTCGACGTCTACTACTGCGGCGAGCCGCAGCGCGCCGTGGTCAAGGTCGACCTCGCCGGCGTCTCGCTCGGCGCCGTCGGCATCGAGGTCGGCGGCCGCCATCTGGCGATCACCGGCGAACGGCCGGTGCAGGAGACCGAGGGCCGCGTCTACCAGCAGATCGAGATCCCCTCGGGCCCCTTCCGCCGCGTGATCGAGCTCCAGGTCGAGGTCGACGCCGAGCGGGCGACGGCGACCTACGAAGACGGGGTGCTGCGGATCGAGCTGCCGCTGCGCGACCCGACCGAGACGACCCGCCGCGTGCCGATCGGCCGCAAGTGATGGAGGGCTCGCCGGTTCTGGAGATCGTCGAGTCGCCGCTCGACGCGGAGGACGCGATCCTCGCCAACCAGCCGCTGCCGGAGGCGCTGCCGGTGCTGCCGTTGCGCGACTCGGTCAGCTTCCCGGAGACGATCAACCCGCTCGCCGTCGGCCAGCCGCGCTCGGTCCAGCTCGTCAACGACGTGCTCGGCACCAACCGGATGCTGGTCCTGGTCGCCTCGCGCGACCCCGAGATCGAGGAGCCCGGCCCCGCCGACCTCTACGACGTCGGCGTCGTCGGCTTCGTCGCCCGCATGGTCAAGATCCCCGACGGCAGCCTGCGGATCCTGGTCCAGGGGATGCAGCGCGTCCGCCTCGACTCCTACGTCACCGAGACGCCCTACCTCCTCGCCCGCATCACCGAGCTGCCCGACGTCTCCGAGCCGAGCAACGAGCTCGAGGCGCTGACCCGCAACGTCCAGCAGACCTTCTCGGAGATCGTCGAGCAGATTCCCTACCTGCCCGAGGAGCTGCGCCTCGCGGTCGCCAACATCGACGACCCGGCGGCGCTCGCCAGCCTGATCGCCGGCTCGCTGCGGATCGGCACCGAGGAGAAGCAGAAGCTGCTCGAGGAGGTCGACGTCGGCAAACGGCTGCGCCACCTGGCCCGGATCCTCGCCCGCGAGCTCGAGGTGATCCAGCTCGGCACCCAGATCCAGTCCCAGGTCCAGTCCGAAGTCGACAAAGGCCAGCGCGAGTTCGTCCTCCGCCAGCAGCTGAAAGCGATCCAGGAGGAGCTGGGGGAGGGCGACGAGCAGCAGGCCGAAGTCAAGGAACTGCGCGAGCGGATCGAGGCGGCCGGGCTGCCCGAGCAGGCGCGCAAAGCCGCCGACCGCGAGCTCTCGCGGCTGGAGAAACTGCCGCCGGCGGCCGCCGAGCACGGCGTCATCCGCACCTACCTGGAGTGGCTGGTCGAGCTGCCCTGGGCGGTCGAGACCGAGGACAACCTCGACATCAAGCACGCCCGCAAGGTCCTCGACGCCGACCACTACGACCTGGAAAAGGTCAAGGACCGGATCCTCGAGTACCTGGCGGTGCGCAAGCTCAACCCCGACAGCCCCGGCCCGATCCTCTGCTTCGTCGGCCCGCCCGGCGTCGGCAAGACCAGCCTCGGCCGCTCGATCGCCAAGGCGCTGGGCCGCAAGTTCGAGCGCATCTCGGTCGGCGGCGTCCGCGACGAGGCCGAGATCCGCGGCCACCGCCGCACCTACATCGGCGCCCTGCCGGGGACGATCGTCCGCGCCCTGCGCGACGCCGGCTCGCGCAACCCCGTCTTCATGATCGACGAGATCGACAAGATGGGCGCCGACTTCCGCGGCGACCCCGCCTCGGCGATGCTCGAGGTGCTCGACCCGGCCCAGAACGACAGCTTCCGCGACCACTACCTCGACCTCGAGTTCGACCTCTCCGACGTCGTCTTCATCGCCACCGCCAACGTCCTCGACACGATCCCGGGGCCGCTGCTGGACCGGATGGAGACGATCGAACTCTCCGGCTACACGCTGGAGGAGAAGCGGCACATCGCCCGCCGCTACCTGGTCGGCCGCCAGATCGCCGCCAACGGCCTCAAGCCCTCCCAGATCGAGATCACCGACGCGGCGCTGACCGCGATCATCGAGGAGTACACGCGCGAGGCCGGCGTCCGCAACCTCGAGCGCCAGATCGGCACCGTCTGCCGCAAAGTCGCCCGCGACGTCGCCGAGGGCAAGGTCAAGCGCAAGGTGACCGTGTCCGGGAAGAAAGCGCGCGAGCTGCTCGGCCGCCGCCGCGTCTTCGCCGAGCAGCGCCGCCGCACCAAAGTCCCCGGCGTCGCCACCGGCCTCGCCTGGACCCCGGTCGGCGGCGACGTCCTCTTCATCGAGGCGACGGCGATGCCGGGCAGCGGCCGCCTGACGATCACCGGCCAGCTCGGCGAGGTGATGAAGGAGTCGGCGCAGGCGGCGCTCTCCTACGTGCGCGGTCACTGGCAGGAGATCGCGCCGAAGCTCGGCGAGGAGTGGTTCGGCGAGCACGACATCCACGTCCACGTACCGGCTGGGGCGGTACCGAAGGACGGGCCCTCGGCAGGGGTGGCGATGACCGTGGCGCTGTCCTCGCTCATCAGCAGCCGGCCGGTTCGCAACGATGTGGCGATGACCGGCGAGGTGACCCTGACCGGCCAGGTGCTGCCGATCGGCGGCCTCAAGGAGAAGTCGCTGGCGGCGCAGAGGGCCGGCATCAAGCGAGTGATAGTTCCGGAGCGCAACGCGGGAGACGTCGCGGAGATTCCCGAGCACGAGCTCGGCGGCCTGGAGTTCGTCTACGTGGACGAAGTGGCCCAGGCACTCGACGTCGCCCTCAAGTAGGGATGGAGGCCGGCGCTCTACGCCGGGGCGGCTCCGCGCCGCTGACGCAGTCGCTCGCCGAAGCGGTGCGGGCGCGCTCGCGCGCGTTCTGGATCGTCGCCGGGCTAACCGCGCTGGCGGCGGTCCTGCGCGGCGCCACCCTCGGCCTGCAGAGCTACCACCACGACGAGATCGTCACCGCGACCCGCCTGCTCGGCGGCAGCTTCACGCACGCGATGAGCACGGTCGGCTCCAGCGAGTCGACGCCGCCGCTCTACTACGCCGTCGCCTGGGTCTGGACGCAGGCCTGGGGGACGGGCGAGTTCGGGCTGCGCTCGCTCTCGGCGCTGGCCGGCATCGCCACCGTGCCGGTCCTCTACCTGGTCGGGGCCGAGCTGCGCGGCCGTCGCGCCGGGCTGATGGCGGCGGCCCTGGCCGCGGTCAACCCGATGCTGCTCTGGTACTCGCAGGAGGCGCGCGCCTACGCGCTGCTGACCCTGTTCTGCGCGCTCTCGCTGCTGTACTCCGTGCGGGCGCTGCGCTACGGGCGCCGCCGCGACCTCACCCTCTGGGGGCTCTGGGCGGCGCTGGCGGTGGCGACCCACTACTTCGCGCTCTTCCTCGTCCTCGGCGAGGCCCTCGCCCTCGCCCGCCGGCGCCGCCGCGAGGTCCTGCACGGCCTCTGGGTCGTCGCCCTCGCCGGCCTCCTGCTGGCGCCGCTGGCGCTGCACCAGATGTCGATCGGCCACGCCGAGTGGATCGGCAACTTCTCGCTCGGCCACCGCGTCTGGGAAACCGCCGCGACCTTCGTCACCGGCGAGACCGGCGACATCATCGGCCAGCCCGAGCGGCCGGCCCTCGCCTTCGTGCCGCTCGCCCTCTGCCTCGGCGCCTTCGCCCTGCTCGCCTGGCGCGGCGAACGCGAGGCGCGCCGCGCGGCGTCGCTGCCGCTGCTGGCCGCCCTCACCGCCGCCGGGGTGCCGGTGGCGCTGGCGCTGATCTCGACCAGCAAGGACTTCGTCCTCGCCCGCAACCTGATCCCGGCCCTGATCCCCCTGCTCCTGGTGGTCGCGATCGCGGTGACGATGCCGGCGGCGAGG
>JBEHWY010000209.1:0-5246 GCA_048498975.1 Actinomycetota bacterium
CAATTAACGAGGCAACGAGCCGCTCCATGTCCGAGTCCGTTGGTTCCCGATGGCCCCCGCAACGGCTCAGGTTTGTTCAGGTGCGCAGGCATCGCCGCCCTACCTGCCCAGAGAGGGTGGCGAGCACCCTCCCCTCACGCCCAGGCCCTTCCCTACTCGCGCCCGTCCCGCAACCGCGCGGCGAGCATCTTGGCGCCGACCGTGTCGGTCAGCCCGTGGGCGGCGATCGAGGTGATGATCGCGATCGAGGCGACGTCGAAGATCAGGTTGCCGTCGTCGACCTGCGATTTGAGCACGAAGAGGGCGAACAGCATCGAGGCGACGCCCTTGGGCCCGAACCAGGCCATGAAGACCTTCTCCGAGCGGGGGATGCCGGTGCGGATGAAGGAGAGCAGGACCGCCGCCGGCCGCGCCACCAGCAGGGCGAAGACGACGAAGAGGATCAGCGGCGGGATGCTGTGATGAAAGCCGGTGGCGACGATCAGGGCGCCGAAGACGAAGAAGGTGAGGACCTGGAAGATCGTGCTGGTGTTCTCGGCGAACTCGACGAAGCCCTCGGGCACGTCGCGCTCTGAGGCCGCCATCGCGATCCCGCAGACGAAGGCGGCGATCAGCCCGTTGCCCCAGGTGACTTCGGCAAGGCCGAAGGCGAAGAGGGCGAAACCGACCGAGTAGATCCCCTCGTAACGGGCGGTGATGCCGCCGCCCGGCAGGTGGTGGTGCAGGCGCCCGGCGGCGACGCCGAGGGCGGTGCCGATCAGCCCCCCGACCGCCGCCTGACCGATCAGCTTCGCCGCTTCGGTGGCGGCGTCGCCGCCCGGCGTCGCCAGCACCAGGAAGAAGAGGACGAAGGGCAGCGCCAGCCCGTCGTTGAGCCCCGACTCGAGATTGAGCGTGTGGCGGACCGAGGCGGGAACCAGCCGCGAGGTGACCACCGCCGAGGTCACCACCGGGTCGGTCGGCGAGAGCACGGCGGCGAGCAGAAAGGCCTCGGCCCAGCTCAGCTCCGGGAACAGCGCCTTCGCCGCCAGCGCCAGCAGCGCCATCGTGATCGGCATCGCGATCACCAGCGCCCGCGCCACCGGGCTCCAGTGCCGGCGCAGCAGCTCGCGCTCGACGAACATCCCGTCGGAGAAGAGGGTGAGGATCAGCGCCAGCTCGATCAGCTCGACGATCGCCTCGTCGCCGGCGTCGACGTGCACCACGCCGGTCGCCGCCAGCAGGATGCCGGCCGCGACCGAGAGCACCGAGGCCGACAGCACCGTCCCCCGCATCACCCCCGAAAGCGAGGCGACGACTGCGAGCAGGCCGCCGAACAGCAGCAGCGCCTCGCCGAAGCCGATGTCCACGCGCTACTCCCGGGCGCCGATCAGGCCACGCTGCACGAGCAGCTCGGCGACCTGGACCGCGTTGGTCGCGGCGCCCTTGCGCAGGTTGTCGGCGACGACGAAGAGGTCGAGTGCGCGCTCGTTGCCCGGGTCGCGGCGGATGCGGCCGACGAGGACGTCGTCGCGGCCGGCGGCCTCGATCGCCATCGGGAAGCGCGAGTTGGCGGGGTCGTCGACGACGGTGACGCCGGGCGCCGCCGCCAGCAGCTCGCGCGCCCGCTCCGGCGAGAGCGGCTCGCGGGTCTCGACGTTGACCGCCTCGGAGTGGCCGGTGACGACCGGGACGCGGACGCAGGTGGCGGAGACCCGGATCGACTCGTCGCCGAGGATCTTGCGCGTCTCGTTGATCAGCTTGCGCTCCTCGTCGGTGTGGTCGTCGCCCTCGGGGAAGCTGCCGGCCTGGGCGAGGACGTTGAAGGCGATCTGGTGCGGGTAGATCGAGGGCGCCGCGGGCTCCTGGCCGTGGAGGATCGCGTGCGACTCGTCGAGCAGCTCGTCGATCGCCGCCTTGCCGGTGCCGGAGACCGCCTGGTAGGTGGAGACGACGAGGCGCTCGATCCCGGCCTCGTCGTAGAGCGGCTTCAGCGCCACCACCATCTGCATCGTCGAGCAGTTGGGGTTGGCGATGATCCCGTTGTGGCCGTCGAGAGCCTCGGGGTTGACCTCGGAGACGACCAGCGGCACGTCGTCGTGCATCCGCCAGTAGCTGGTGTTGTCGACGACGACGGCGCCGGCGGCGACGAGCTTCGGCGTCCACTCGGCGCTGACCGAGCCGCCGGCCGAGGAGAGGACGAGGTCGAGTCCGTGGATCGCCTCCTCGCTGATCTCCTTGACGGTGAGGATCTTGCCGTTCCACTCGACGTCCTTGCCGGCCGAGCGGGCGGAGGCCAGCGGCACCACCTGGGCGGCCGGAAAGCCGCGGCTCGCCAGCAGCTCGAGGATCGTCGTCCCGACCAGGCCGGTCGCGCCGAGTACACCAACTCTGTAGCCGTCGCCGCTCATCGCTCGCGCTCTTTCGGGGCGGCGCTCAGCCGGCGACCGTCGGCCGCTGTTCGGGGCCGGTCGGGTCCTCGGGCTTGACCGCCTCGGCGCCCAGCTCGAACGCCGTGTGCAGCGCGTTGACGGCGTCGGCTACGCGGTCGGCGGAGATGACGCACGAGATCTTGATCGGCGAGGTGGAGATCATCTCGATGTTGATCTTCAGCTCGCCGAGCACCTGGAAGACCTTGGCGGCGACGCCGGGGTGGGAGCGCATGCCGGCGCCGATGATCGAGACCTTGCCGATCTGCTCGTCGGTGCGGACCTCGCGCGAGACCTCGCCGAGGCCGGCGATCACGTCCTTGGCGGTGGCGAGGTCGTCGCGATCGACGGTGAAGGAGAGGTCGGCGAGCTGCTCCCCGCCGACCGGCTCGTTCTGGATGATCACGTCGACGTTGACGTTGGCCTCGGCGAGGGCGCCGAAGATGCGGCCGGCGACGCCGGGCTCGTCGCGGACGCCGGTCAGCGTCACGCGGGCCTCGGCGTTGGAATGGGTGACGGCGGTGACGAAGGGTTGCTCCATGGTCTCTTCCTCTGAGACGACGAGGGTACCGGGACCGTCCTCGAAGCTGCTGCGGCAATGGATGCGGACGCCGTGGTTGCGGGCGTACTCGACCGAGCGCAGCTGCAGGACGCCGGCGCCGGAGGCCGACATCTCGAGCATCTCCTCGAAGGAGACGACCGGCAGCTTGCGGGCGTCGGGGACGATCCGCGGGTCGGCGCTGAAGACGCCGGCGACGTCAGTGTAGATCTCGCAGACGCTCGCCTGCAGGGCGGCGGCGAGGGCGACGGCGGTGGTGTCGGAGCCGCCGCGGCCGAGCGTGGTGACGTCGCGACTCTCGGTCGAGACCCCCTGGAAGCCGGCGACGAGCACGATCCGGTCCTCCTCCAGGGCGGCGCGGATGCGGTCGGCGCGGACGTCGATGATGCGCGCCTTGGTGTGGGTCGAGTCGGTGACGATGCCGGCCTGGGAGCCGGTCAGCGAGATCGCCTCGTGGCCCATGTCGTGGATCGCCATCGCCGCCAGCGCGCAGGAGATCCGCTCGCCGGTGGAGAGCAGCATGTCCATCTCGCGGGCGACCGGGCGGTCGGAGATCTCCAGCGCCTGGGCGACCAGTTCGTCGGTCGTCTTGCCCCGCGCCGAGAGCACGGCGACGACCCGGTTGCCGGCCTCGCGGGCGGCGACGATGCGGCCGGCGGCGCGCTTGATCTGCTCGGCGCCGGCGACCGAGGTGCCGCCGAACTTCATCACGACGATGTCGGAACCGTTGCTGCTCATCGGCTCTTGAGGATAAAGGGCAGGCCCCGGCGCGCCCCCCCAGGCAGGCGCACCGGTCTAAAGGAACTCAACGGTACGCCGATAACCCCGTGCGTGGAGCCGAAAACGAGCATCCTTCCCGTCGTGTCCTCGTTCGAGGACGCCTCGCCCCAGGGCATCCGCCTGCTCGTCGCCAGTCGCCTCGCGACCAGCCTCTCCGCAGCCCATTCGGCCGACCAGATCGCCGGCGAGGCGGTGCTGCTCCTGCACGAGTCCTTCGACTACTACCTGGCGGTGATCCAGCGGCTCGATCCCGACGGCCACCTGCGGGTCGTCGCCGGCGCCGGCCCGCTCGCCGACGGCCATGCCGACTTCCTCGCCTGGGAGCAGCCGGTCGAGATCGGCGTCAACGGCCGCGTCGCCCGCACCGGCCGCGCGGCGATGATCAACGACACCCGGCTCGACTCCGACTACCTCGCCCGCAACCCGCGCACCGACCCCGGCTCGGAGCTGTCGCTGCCGATCCACGTCGCCGGCTCGACCTGGGGCGTGCTCAACATCGAGCAGCTCGACGCCGGCGCCTTCGCCGAGGAGGACCTGCTGCTCGCCCACGTCGTCGCCAGCCAGGTCGGCGCCGCCGTCCACCGCTGCCAGCTCGTCGACGAACTCGAGGGCGCCTTCCTGACGACGATCGGCGTCCTCTCCGATGCGGTCGAGCTGCGCGACGCCTACACCGCCGACCACGCCAACGAGGTCGCCGACCTCGCCGTCGCCGTCGGCACCCGCCTCGGGATGAGCGGCGTCGAGCTCGACCGCCTCCGCTACGGCGCCCTGCTCCACGACGTCGGCAAGATCGGCGTCCCCGGCGAGGTCCTGCGCAAGCCCGGCCCGCTCAGCCCCGCCGAGCGCGAGCTGATGGACGAGCACACCGCGATCGGCGCCCGCATGCTGCAGCGCATCCCCTTCCTCGCCCCCGTCGCCCCGCTCGTCCGCTCCGCCCACGAGCGCCACGACGGCGGCGGCTACCCCGACGGCCTCGCCGGCGACGACATCCCCCGCGGCGCGATGGTGATCGCCACCTGCGACGCCTTCCACGCGATGACCTCCAACCGTAGCTACCGGGCGGCGATGGACCGCGAGGATGCGGTTGCGGAGCTTCGGGCGCACGCCGGGAGCCAGTTCGACCCTGAGGTGGTCGCGGCGTTGATCGAAGAGCTCGGGTAGGGCCTGACCCGCACCCCCGCAGGGCTGGTAGGGGTGCGGGTCAGGCCTTAGTTCGGGTCGTTTGAGGGCGGGACGGCTTGGGTCCGTGCCGTTGTCGACTTTGTGCTCCCTATAGGGGGTACAAAGTCGACAACGCTTGAGGGGGGCGTGCCGCTGTCGACTTTTGAGCCCTCATAGGGGCCACAAAGTCGACAACGCTGTTCGAGGCCCGCCCCCAACGCAGACCCGCCCCTGCTCGCACCCCTACCTGCCCATGTGGGGGTGCGGGTCAGGCCGAGTTCGGGGCGTTTGAGGGCGGGAGGGCTTGGTTCATCGTCTTTGTCTCCTTTGTTCTTCCC
>JBEHWY010000210.1:0-5038 GCA_048498975.1 Actinomycetota bacterium
CGGGCCGAGGGGGTGGTCAGTCCCGGGAAGACGCAGTTCCTCCTGGATACCGGGAGGAACTGCGTCTTCACGGCAAAGCGGCGGGAACTACGTCCCCACCGGGCGCTGGCGCACTCGCGGGCGGGCCGGCGCACCTACCTGCCCTGTGGGTGCGTCGGCCCGCCCGCCGCGCCAACCGGCCCGGCCGGTGTGGTTGCGTCTTCTCTCGCTACTCGGGGTAAAGCTCAACCGCGGTCTTCAGATCGGCCCGGCGGCGGCTCGACGAACTAATACGGCTGCACGTGGGAGACGAGGCGGCCGTCGAGAAGGGTGTGGACGGCGAAGGCGGGCGGGTCGGCGCAGAGCTCGATCTCCTCCAGGCCGAAGGCGAGCCGGGCCTGTAGGTAGACGCTGGGGATCGCCAGCGCCGGGCGGCCGCCGAGCTGGCCGACCAGGGCGCGGTGGACGTGGCCGGAGACGGTGCCGAGCACCTGCGGGTTGGCGGCGATGAGGCGCTCCAGCGCCTCGCAGTCGGCGGCGGCGAGTCCGATCTCGTCCCAGACCTCGATCCCGATCCGCAGCGGCGGGTGATGCAGGGCGAGCAGCGTCGGCCGCTCGGGCTCGCGCGCCAGCTCGCGCTCGAGCCAGGCGCGGCGCTCGCCGTCGAGCGCGCCGTGTTCGCTGCCGGGGCTGAGCGTGTCGAGCGCCAGCAGGCGCAGCGGCCCGAGGTCGACCGCGTACTGGATCGGCTCCGCCCCCTCGCCCGGGAGGTCGAAGGCGCGCAGCAGCGCCGCGCGCTCGTCGTGGTTGCCGGGGATCACGTGGTAGGGCGCCGGCAGCCCGGCGAGCAGCTCGCGCACCGCCGCGTATTCGGCATCGCCGCCCCGCTCGGTCAGGTCGCCGCTGACGAGGACCGCGTCGGGCCGGTCGGGGAAGCGGCCGACCGCGGCGACGGCCGCCGCGACCGCCTGCGCCGGGTCGCCGTCTGACCAGGCCGCGCCGATGTGGAGGTCGCTGATCTGGATGAGGATGAACGGACGCACGGTTTTCTCTAAGTGATGAAAGTCACGCTTTCGGGTAGGCGAGCGCAGGAGGCTGCGTTTCTGCTCATCAGCAGGGTAAACCCGGCGTTTTCCTGACGGCCTGGCCGAGCGGAACTACAGTAGACCCAGCATGTCGCAAAAGCCACTTGAGCTGATCCTCGCCCGCAACCTGATGTCGGCACTCTCGACTCCGGCCTTTCTCGTCGACGAGGGCGGCCTGCTCGTCTTCTTCAACGAGGCGGCGGGAATGCTGCTCGGGCGCCGCTTCGAGGACGTCGGCACCGTCGGGCCCGACGAGTGGGGCTCGATGTTCGGACCCTTCGACCCCGACGGCGAGGCGATCCCCTACGACGACCTGCCGCTGGTCACCGCCGTGCGCCAGGGCCACCCCGCCCACGCGACCTTCGCGATCCGCTCCGCCGCGGGAACCACACACTCGGTCGAGGTCTCCGCCTTCCCGATCCTCACCGCGCACGGCTCGCAGGGGGCGATCGCGATCTTCTGGCCGGCGGAGAACGGCAGCGCCACCAACGGCAACGGGGCGGAACCGGCGTGAAGGTCAAGCTCTGGGGGACGCGCGGCTCGATCCCGGCCCCCGGGCCGGAGACCGTCCGCTATGGCGGCAACACCTCCTCGGTCGGCGTCACCCTCTCCGACGGCTCGCTGCTCGCGCTCGATGCCGGCAGCGGCATCCGCAGCCTCGGCCTCACCCTCCCCGACGAGCCGGCCCGGCTGAACATCCTCCTCACCCACCTGCACCTCGACCACATCCTCGGCCTCGCCTTCTTCGCCCCCGCCTTCCGGCCGCAGACCGAGATCGTGATCTGGGGCCCGGCCTCACCGGAGGCCTCGCTGCGCGACCGCATCGCCCGCTACGTCTCGGCGCCGCTCTCGCCGTTGGAGGTGCGCGAGCTGCCCTGCGACGTCTCCTTCCGCCACTGCCCGGAGAGCGAGTGGGAGATCGGCCCCGCCCGGATCCGCTCCGCCGCCGTCTCTCACCGCGGGCCGACGCTCGGCTACCGGATCGACGACGCCGGCTCCTCGCTCGCCTACATCCCCGACCACGAGCCGGCGCTGGGCGCCGACCTCGAGGAGCTCGACGAGGACTGGATCTCCGGCTTCGAGCTGGCCCGCGACGCGACGCTGCTGATCCACGACGGCCAGTACTCCGACGCCGAGTACCCCGAACACGTCGGCTGGGGCCACTCGGCGCTCTCGCACACGCTCGCCTTCGCCCGCCGCGCCGGCGCCGAGCGCACGCTGCTCTTCCATCACGATCCGCTCCACTCCGACGCCTTCCTCGACACGATGCAGGCCGAAGCACAGGAGACCTGGGCGGCCCAGGGCGGCGTCGGCGAGGCGGTCTCGCTCGGCGTCGAGGGGGCGGAGTACGAGTTGGCGGAGACGGTGCCCGGCGCGGTGCTCGAGGGCGAACCGCTGCGCGCCACCGTTTAGGAGGGCTTACCGCTACCCTCCCGGGCAGTGTCCTTGGTCGCAACTCTCTCCCGCTCGTGACCGGGTCGGACTCGCCCTCGCTGGACGCCGCGATCGCGGGCTCCTCGCTGGTGGCGGCGGCACTCGCCAAGGCGCGCGAGGCCCACTCCGGCCAGGTCCGCAACGGCAGCGGCGGCATGCCCTACATCGAGCACCCGATCGCGGTCGCGGCGCTGCTCGCCGAGCATGGCTACGACGACGAGGAGCTGCTGGCGGCGGCGCTGCTGCACGACGTCGTCGAGGACAGCGAGACGACCGTCGAGGAACTGCGCGGGCAGTTTGGCGACCACGTCGCCGAGCTCGTCGCCGCGCTCAGCGACGACGAATCGATCGACGACTACCGCGCCCGCAAGGACGAGCACCGCGACCGCGTGGTCGCCGCCGGGGCCGAGGCGCAGGCGATCTACGGCGCCGACAAGCTGGCCAACGTCCGCACCCTGCGCGGCGCCTACGCCGAGCAGGGCGAGGCGGTCGCCGAGGAGTTCAAGGTGCCGCTCGAGCTGAAGCTCGACGTCTGGCACGCGGACCTCGGGATGCTGCGCCAGGAGTGCCCGGCGCTGCCCTACCTCGGCCAGCTCGAAGCCGAGCTCAGCCTGCTTCGGGAGGGTCGAGCAACGGCAGCCCCTCGCGCCGGTACCTGAGCCGCCGTTTCAGCGGCAGCACCGCCCAGAGCACGACGAACACCGAGAGCGCGACGACGCCGGTGACGATCGTCGCCGTGGTGCCGAAGAGGACGTTGGTGATCAAGACGATCGCGCAGGTCATCGCCAGCGCCAGGCAGCCGAGGCCGGCGATCGCCAGCCGGTTGGAGATGAAGACCAGGCGGTGCTTCTGCTGGTAGCGGAAGGTGAGCCGGTGGTAGGCGGAGGGAGCGATCAGCAGCGCCGCCGAGAGCGCGGTCAGCAGCAGCGTCGCGAAGTAGATCTTTTCCTGGAACGGGGAGACCTGGCTGAAGCGCTGCTGGAAGGGCACGGCGAGGAGGAAGGCGAACAGCACCTGCACCCCGGGCAGCGCCACGCGCAGCTCCTGCAGCAGCTCGCCGAGGTTGCGGTCGAGGCGTTCCTCCTCGGTCTCTTCTCTGCCCGAAGGCCGCTCCTCCATATAGGCCAACATAGCCTTGATGCGGGGTCGGATAAACACGGTGAGGACGGCGGTGGTGCTGTTCAACCGCGACCTGCGGGTCCACGACAACCCGGCGCTGACGGCCGCCGCGGGCGCCGAGCGGACCGTGCCGCTGTTCGTCCTCGACGAGAAGCTGCTGCGCTCGCGCTTCGCCGCGCCCAACCGGGTCGCCTTCATGCGCGAGGCGCTGGCCGACCTCGACACTTCGCTGCGGCGCGCCGGCGGCCGCCTCTTCCTGCGCCGCGGCGACGCGGTGGCGGAGGCGATGGCCGTGGTCCGCGAGTGCGGCGCCGCGGAGCTGCACGTCAGCGCCGACTGGAGCGCCTACGCGCGCCGGCGCGAGCAGCGGCTGGCGGCGGCCTGCGCCGCGGCCGGCGTCGGCTTCCGCGCCCACCCGGGGACGACGATCGTCGAGCCCGGCACCGTCACCCCCGCCGGCGGCGACCACTTCAAGGTCTTCACTCCCTACCACCGCGCCTGGAGCGAGGTGCCGCCGCGCCGCGTCCTCGCCGCGCCGCGCAAGCTGAAGGTCCCCGGCGACCTGCGCAGCGAGCGGCTGCCGGCGCTGGCGAAGCTGACCGGCCGCCCCCTCTCCCCCGACCGCGCCCGCGGCGGCGAGAGCGAGGGGTGCCGGCTGATGGCCGCCTTCCTCCGCGACCGCCTCGCCGGCTACGAGGAGGGCCACGACGACCTGGCCGGCGACGTCACCTCGCGGCTCAGCCCCTACCTGCGCTTCGGCTGCGTCTCGTCGCTGGAGCTGATGCTGGCGGCGCGCGAGCGGCGCGGCGGGGCGCCCTTCGTCCGCCAGCTCTGCTGGCGTGACTTCCACCACCAGGTGCTGGCCGCCAACCCGGATCTGCCGCGCCGCGACTATCGCCCGCGCGGCGACCGCTGGTCGCGCTCGCGGCGGGCGCTGGACGCCTGGCGCGAGGGCCGCACCGGCTACCCGCTCGTCGACGCCGGCATGCGCCAGCTCGCCGCCGAGGGCTTCGTCCACAACCGGGCGCGGATGGCGGTCGCCTCCTTCCTCGTCAAGGACCTCTACCTCGACTGGCGCGAGGGCGCCTGGCACTTCTGGGACCTGCTCAGCGACGGCGAGATCGCCAACAACGCCGGCAACTGGCAGTGGGTCGCCGGCAACGGCAACGACAGCCGCCCCAACCGCGTCCTCAACCCCGTCCGCCAGGCCGAACGGTTCGACCCCGAGGGCCACTACGTCCGCCGCTACGTGCCGGAGCTGGAGCGGGTCCACGGCAAGGCGATCTTCCGCCCCTGGCTGATCGAAGGCTTCGAGCGCCTCGGCTACCCACCCCCCATCGTCGACCACAACCAGGCCGCCGCCGCCTTCAAGGCCCGCCGCCAGGCCTGACCCCCCGCGCCGACGGGCCGATTTCCCAGGA
>JBEHWY010000211.1:0-4991 GCA_048498975.1 Actinomycetota bacterium
GCCGACGACGGCGCCGGCGCCGAGCTGGGCGGCGCCGCCGAGGGCGACCAGCGGGTCGGGGCCGCTCGGCTGCTCGGCGACGAGGCGGCTCGGCAGCCGCAGCTCGCCCAGCCGCAGCTCCGCCGCCAGCGGACCCTCGCCGGCCTCGGTGCCGAGCTCCGCCGCGGCCCAGCGCTCGGCGGCGCGGGTGAAGCGGCGGTCGCGCAGGCGGATCCGCTCCAGCGTCACCACCGGGCTGCGGGAGAGGAAGTGGACGCCGAACTGCTCGATCGGCAGCTCGCCGAGGTTGCGGAACCGCTCCCACCAGAACAGGCTCGGGGCCGCCGCGCCCTGGATCCGCTCGACGCTCGGACGGGCTTTCGCCTCGTAGGCGCCGAGCGCGCTCGGCAGGTCGGCCGCGTCGGCGACGGCGTCGGCCAGCGCGACCGAGTCCTCCATCGCCATCTTCGTCCCCGAGCCGACCGAGAAGTGGGCGGTGTGGACGGCGTCGCCGAGCAGGACGGTGTTGCCGTCGTGCCAGCGCTCGCAGGTCAGGGTGCGGAAGCGCAGCCAGCGCGAGTTGTTGCCGATCAGCCCGGCACCGCCGAGGTGCTCGGCGAAGATCCGCTCGCAGGCGGCCAGCGACTCCATGTCGGTCTCGCCGTGGGCGAGCTCCTTGGGCCGGTCCATGCCGGCCCGCCGCCAGGTCTCCTCGTCGGTCTCGACGATGAAGGTGCTGGTGCCGTCCTCGAAGGGGTAGGCGTGGGCGCCCCACCAGCCGTGCTCGTTCTCGACGAAGATCATCGTCAGGGCGTCGAACGGCTGCGGCGTCGCGAACCAGATGTAGCGGGCGCGGCCGCTGCGCCAGCTCGGCCGGTAGACGTCGGCTGCGGCTTCGCGCAGGCGCGAGTTGACCCCGTCGGCGCCGACCAGGAGGTCGTGCTCGCCGACGTCGGCCGCGGTCGCCAGCGACTCGAAGCGGACGTCGACGCCGACCTCCCGCGCCCGCTCCTGCAGCACTCGCAGCAGGGTCTTGCGCGAGATCGCCGAGAAGCCGTTGCCGCCGCAGCGGATCGTGCGGCCGCGGTGGCGCAGCTCGATGTCCTCCCAGGCGACCCCGTGCGCGGCCAGCGCCGCGGCCAGCGCCGGGTCGGCGGCGGCGATGCCGCCGACGGTGCGCTCGGAGAAGACGACGCCGAAGCCGAAGGTCGCGTCGGGCGCGTTGCGCTCGTGGACGACGACGTCGTGCTCGGGGAAGCGCTGCTTGGCGAGCGCCGCGTAGAAGAGGCCGGCCGGGCCGCCGCCGACGACGGCGGTGCGCAGCGGGCTCTGCGCCGGGCGGCTCACGCGACGCTCCCGTTCGCGGCGCCGGCTCGCAGCGCGGCGGCAACGACGACGGGGTCGGCGCTGGCCGGGCGCGGCAGCTCGAAGCGGTCGCGGCTGGTGCACCAGAGGTCGCCGCCCATGCGGGCGACCAGGTCGAGCACCTCGGGCCGGGGCCGCAGGCCGTCGATCGCCTCGTCCTCGACGTGGATCGCCGTCACCCAGGCGACGACCAGGTTGTTGCTGGCCCGGTCGCTCTCGCCCAGCTCGAGCACCTGGCGCACGCGGCACTCCAGCGCCGCCGGCGCCTCGGCGACGCGGGCCGGCGCGACGGTGGTCGACGCGGCCGGGGTGACCCCGGCGACCTCCCACTCGTCGACCTCGGGGCCGAATTCACCGCTGCAGGCGTTGACGGTCTCCGCCAGGCGGCGGCTGACCATGTTGACGACGAACTCGCCCGAGGCCTTGACGTTGCGCAGCGAGTCCTTGTTGACGCCGCCGCGGCTGCCGGGGCCGATGCCGATCGTCGGCGGGTCGAACGAGAAGGCGCCGAAGAACGAGAACGGCGCCAGGTTGGGGCCGTCGGGCCCGAGGGTCGAGACCCAGGCGATCGGTCGCGGCGCGACCAGCCCGTTGACGACTTCGGACCGCTGGCGGCGGTCGAGCTGGGTGGGGTCGATCAACATCGTCAGTGCTCCTTTCGGAAGGTGTTGCGCAGGGACCCGATCCCGTCGATCGCGACCTCGACCACGTCGCCGTCGGCGAGGAAGCGGCCGGAGGCGTCGCCGACGCCGCCGGGCGTGCCGGTCGCGATCAGGTCGCCGGGCGCCAGCTCGACCAGGCGCGAGAGGTCGGCGACCAGCGCCGGCACGTCGAAGACGAGCTCGCCGAGCTGGCTGCGCTGGTGCTCCTCGCCGTTCACGCTCAGCGAGATCTCCAGGCCGTCGAGGTCGCCGAGCTCGTCGGGGGTGACGACGACGGGGCCGACGGGGGTGCTCGCCTGGAACGTCTTGCCGGCGAACCACTGCACGCTGCGGCGCTGGAAGTCGCGGGCGGTGACGTCGTTGAGGACGGTGAGCCCGGCGACGTGCTCCCAGGCCGCGGCGGGGTCGACGTTGCGCCCGGCCTTGCCGATCACGACCGCGAGCTCGGCCTCGTAGTCGATCTTGTCGCTGATCGCCGGCATCACGACATCGGCGTAGGGGTCGGTCAGCGCCCGCGGCAGCTTGCCGAACAGGGTCGGGGACGTGGGCAGCTCGCGTCCCATCTCGAGGATGTGGGTGCGGTAGTTGAGGCCGACGCAGACGACGGCGCCGGGCTCGAGCACGGGCCGGCGCAGCCGCTCGCGCTCGAACGCCTCGCCGCCGCCCGCGCTCGCCGCCCGCGCCGCCGCCAGGCCCTCCTCGCCGGCGCGCAGCAGGGCACCGACGTCGGCATAGCCGTCGACCGGGTAGGCGAGGTCGCCGTCGACGACGACCGCGCTCGTGCCCGCTCCCGTGGCCAGCGTCGCCAGCCTCATCGGGCCACCTCCCCGAACTCGGCCTTCACCGTTTGGCGGCCGTCGCCCGCGAGCGCCTCGACCCGGTGCTTGTCGACCGCTTCCAGCAGCGGCGTGTCGTGGACGGAGAAGAGCAGCGCGCGCTCGGTGGCGGAGCCGTTGACGTGCTCGTGGACCGCCCAACTGGGCAGGACGAACATGTCGCCCTGGCTCCAGGCGAAGCGGACGCCGTCGATCACGGTCGCGCCCTCGCCCTCGAAGGCGACGTAGACGGTGCTGCCGGTGTGGCGGTGGGCGCGGGTGTGGACGCCGGGGCGCAGCATCTGCATCCGGCAGCCGAAGGAGCGCATCACCGGACCGCCGGTATGGGGGTTGACGTACTCCAACGAGACGTCGTCGAAGGGGTCGGCGTCGGCCTTGGCGAGGTTCTCCAGCGCCCGCTCGGTGTCGGCCCACTTGTAGGTCGAGAGTGGCGGGTAGGCGGTCGACGGCTGCTCCCAGCTCGGCCGCATCTGGCCGACGCCGTACTTGAGCACGGTGCCGTTCAGCTGCTCGGTGATCTCCTGGCTGTCGTCCGTGTGGGGCTCGAAGAAGCTGGCGTCGAGGTAGTTGTTGAGTGGGATGTCGAGCGCGTCGACCCAGACCGCCCGTTCCTCGGACTCGCTGCCGTGGTCGTGCCAGAGCCAGGGCGGGGTGAGGACGAGGTCGCCGCGTTCGAGGAAGACCTTGTCGCCCTCGACCGTGCTGTAGGAGCCGGCGCCGTCGACGATCAGGCGGATCGCCTGCGAGGTGTGGCGGTGGGCGGGCGCGACCTCGCGGCCGTTCAGCCACTGGACCGCGGCCCAGAGGGTGGAGGTCGCGTAGGGGAGGCCGCCGAGGCCGGGGTTGGAGAGCGCGATCGCGCGGCGGTCGCCGCCGCGCTCGACCGTGACCAGCTCGCCGGCGCGGGCGGCGATCTCATACAGCTCGCTCCAGCGCCACAGCCAGGCCTGCGTCTTCGGGGCGGGGGTCAGGGGCATGATCTCGCTCTCCAGCTGCCAGAGCGGCGTCAGGTGAGCGGCGCGCATCGACGCGTCGAGATCTTTCTCCAGCTCGGTGCTCGTCTGCATGGGCTCCTTCTCCATCGATAAAAGAGGACAAATGAAACGTGAGCGTGTGTGAACTGTACGCTTTTGCGATGAGCGGTGTCAACTCGAATAGGTTGCGGCGGTGAACGCCGACGCCGTTTCGACGCCGGGAGGCGAGCGACCGAGCGAGGGGCCGCCGCGCCCGCGCTCGATCGTCTTCGACCTCTTCGGCGACTACGTCCGCTACGCCGGCGGCGCGATCCGGCTGCGCACGCTGGCGCGGCTGCTCGGCGCCTTCGACGTCGCCGACGACACGACCCGGGTGGTGATGCAGAGGCTGCGCCGCGAGGGCTGGTTCGAGGCGGAGCGGGTCGGGAGGGAGACCGTCTACCGTCCGACCGACCGCGCCTGGGAGGTCCTCGACGAGGGCCGCGAGCGGATCTTCCACCGCGCCGAGGAGAGCTGGGAGGGCAGCTGGTTCACCGTCGTCCTCACCGTCCCGGAGTCCGAGCGCGGCGCCCGCGACCGGCTGCGCCGGCGCCTCACCTGGCTCGGCTTCGGCAGCCTCGCGCCGGGGGTCTGGATCTCCGCCCACGACCGCTTCGCCCAGGTCGAGGCGGAGCTGGCGGAGGTCGGCGGCGAGGCCCGCGCCGAGTTCCTCTACAGCCGCAGCCGCGGGCTCGCCGCCGACCGCGAGATCGCCCGGCGCTGCTGGGACCTCGCCGGCCTCGACCGCGACTACGCCGCCTTCTCCCGGGAGGTCGGCCGCCGCCTCTCGCGCGGCACGCTGGGCCGGCTGCGCGGCGAGCGGGCGATGGTCGAGCGGGTCGACCTGGTCCACCGCTACCGGATGTTCCCCTTCCGCGACCCCGACCTGCCGCCGGCCCTGCTGGCGCCGGACTGGCACGGGCGCGCGGCGCACGAGGTCTTCCTCGCCGCCCACGAGGCGCTGCGCCCCGCCGCCGAGGCCTGGTTCGCGGAGGTCGCGGCGGCGGGTTCCGCAGATGGTTGATTCGACGGCCGGGCGCGATGAGGCGGCGGCGGGAGGGTGCTCGCCACCCTCCGTGGGCAGGTAGGGCGGCGAGCACCCTCTTCCTCCGGGACCCGGGCGCGGGACGCGTGTG
>JBEHWY010000212.1:0-4982 GCA_048498975.1 Actinomycetota bacterium
CGACCCTCGTCTTCGGCCTGCCCGGCAACCCGGTCTCGGTGATCGTCACCTTCGTCCTGCTGGCGCGGCCGGCGTTGCTGGCGCTCGGCGGCGGCGACGCGGCGGCGCGCCGCACCCGCGCCGTCCTCGCCGCCGACTGCGAACGGCCCGCCGGCCGCGCCCACGCGGTCCGCTGCACGCTGGAGCTGACCGAGCGCGGCTGGCTCGCGCACCCCGCCGGACACCAGGGCTCCCACGTCCTCACCTCCCTGGTCGGCGCCGACGCGCTCGCCCTCGTCCCGGCCGAGGGGCCGGGAGGCAGCGCCGGCGAGACGGTCACGGTCGAGCTGCTCGACGGGGTGGGCGGCGCGGGCACGGTCTCCAGTGAAGAAATCTCGCGTGGAGCTAGCATCGGGCGATGACCCTGCGCGTGCGACTCTTCGCCTTCCTCCGCGAGCGCGCCGGCCGCGACGCGGTCGAGCTCGAGCTGCCCGCCGGGGCGACGGTCGCCGACGCGCTCGCCGAGCTGGCGCGCGAGCCGGGGCTGGGCGAGGCGCTGGCGGGGACGTCGGTGCGGTTGGCGGTCAACCGCGAGTACGCGAACTCGGGGACCGCGATCGAGCCCGGCGACGAGCTGGCGCTGATCCCGCCGATCAGCGGCGGCGCCGCGCCGCGCCTGCACGCCCGCGTCAGCGCCGAGCCGCTCTCGGCCGAGACCCTGACCCACCTCGTCGCCGACCCTGCCGCCGGTGCGGTCGTCACCTTCCAGGGTGTGACGCGGGAGGTGGAGCGGCTCGATTACGAGGCCTACACGGAGATGGCGGAAGAGCGGATCGCGGCGATCCTCGCCGAGTGCGCCGAGCGCCACGGGCTGCTCGCCGCCGCCGCCGAGCACCGGGTCGGCGCCGTTCCTCTGGGCGAGCCCGGCGTCGTCGTCGCGGTCAGCGCCGGCCACCGCGGGGAAGCCTTCGCCGGCGCCCGCGAGGCGATCGACCGAATCAAGGCCGAGGCCCCGATCTGGAAGCGCGAAATCGACGCCCGCGAGTCACGCTGGGTCCCAGGCACCCCCGCCCCCGAGGCGACCCCATGAGGCTCGACGGGACGAAATGTCGTCCATACGTGGACAAATCGGCCCGTCGGTCCCTGGAGGGATCGTGAGCGGGTTGAGTCACATTGGCGAGGATGGGCGGGCGCGGATGGTTGACGTGGGTGCGAAGGCTGAGAGTGAGCGGCGGGCGCGGGCGCGGGCGCGGCTGCGGATGTCGCCGGAGACCGCGCGGCTGGTCGAAGCCGGCGCGGGGCCGAAGGGCGAGGTGCTGGAGGTGGCGCGGCTGGCCGGCGTGCAGGCGGCGAAGCAGACCGGGACCCTGATCCCCCTCGCCCACCCGCTGCCGCTCAGCTTCGTCGACGTCGAGGCCAGCGTCGACGCCGAGGCGGGCCTGGTCGAGCTCGTCGCCGAGGCGCGCACGGTCGGCCGCACCGGGGTCGAGATGGAGGCGATGAGCGCCTGCGCGGTCGCGGCGCTGACCGTCTACGACATGGTCAAGGGCGTCGAGCGCGGCGTCGCGATCGAGCAGATCGTGCTGCTGGAGAAGACCGGCGGGCGCCACGACTGGCGCCTGGAGGAGAGCTGAGGTGCGGGCGGCGCTGCTCACGATCAGCACCTCGAAGGCGCGCGGCGAGGGGGTCGACGAGAGCGGCGAGCGGCTGGCCGAGCTGGTCGCGCGGCTCGGCGGCGAGGTCGCCGGGCGCGAGGTGATCCCCGACGAGCAGACGACGATCGAAGCGCGGCTGCGCCACTGGACCGACGGGGTCGGCGTCGACCTGATCCTGACCAGCGGCGGCACCGGCTTCTCGCTCGACGACATCACCCCCGAGGCGACGCGGGCGGTGCTCGAGCGCGAGGCGCCGGGCATCGCCGAGGCGATCCGGCTCGCCTCCCAGCCGCACACGCCGAACTGGATGCTCTCCCGCGGGGTCGCCGGTACACGGCGCCACACCCTGATCATCAACTTCCCCGGCAGCCCCCGCAGCATCGAACAGACCGGCGAGGCGATCGCCGGCGCCCTCCCCCACGCTCTGGCGCTGCTGGCGGACGGGCAGGCCTCTCACGGCGGCGTGAATGACGACGGCGACGGGTAGCCGCACGGCGATGGCCCTCGAAGACGCCCACGGCCGACTGCTCGGCGACCTGCGGGTCTCCGTCACCGACCGCTGCAACTTCCGCTGTCGCTACTGCATGCCGGCCGAGGGCGTGCCCTGGACCCCGCGCGAGCAGATCCTCAGCTTCGAGGAGATCGAGCGGCTGGTCGGACTGGCGGTCGGGATGGGGATCCGCGACGTGCGGCTGACCGGCGGCGAGCCGCTGGTCCGGCGCGACTTCCCGGCGCTGGTCGCCAAGCTGGCGGCGATCGAGGGGATCCGCGACCTCTCGCTGACGACCAACGGCTACCTGCTGGCCGAGCAGGCACCGGCGCTGGTCGCAGCGGGGATCGACCGGGTCAACGTCTCGGTCGACTCGCTGGCGCGGGCGCGCTTCTTCGAGGTGACCCGGCGCGACGCGCTGGACCGGGTCCTGGCCGGGCTGGAGGCGATCGCCGCCCACCCAGAGGTGGCGCCGGTCAAGGTCAATGCGGTGCCGATCCCGGGCTTCGGCGAGGACGACGTGCGCCGCTTCTGCGCTCTGGCCCGCGACCACAGCTTCCAGGTCCGCTTCATCGAGTTCATGCCACTCGACGGCGACCGCGCCTGGCGCGCCGAGGACGTGCTCAGCGGCGCCGAGGTGCGGGCGATGGTCGAAGCTGAGCACCCGCTGCGCGAACGCCCGCGCGAGCCGCACGCGACCGCCCGCGTCTTCGAGTTCGCCGACGGCGGCGGTGGGGAGATCGGCTTCATCAACCCGGTCTCCGAACCGTTCTGCGCCGACTGCAACCGGCTGCGGCTGACCGCCGACGGCAAGCTGCGGACCTGCCTCTTCTCCCGCCACGAGACCGACCTGCGCGGGCCGCTGCGCGAGGGGGCGAGCGACGAGGAGCTCGGCGAGATCGTGCGCGACGCGGTCTGGCGCAAGGAGCTGAAGCACCGCATCGACGAGCCGGGCTTCCGGCCGCCGGCGCGGACGATGAGCGCGATCGGAGGCTGAATGAACCGCGAAGAATGGCTGCTGACCTTCTGCGAGCAGATCGGCGTCGACCCGCCCTCGGCGGAGGAAATGGACGCCCTGCTGGCGCTGGCTGCGACCGCGGCCCACGACTCCGAGCGCCCCGCCGCCCCGCTCGCCTGCTGGGCCGCCGGCCGCTCCGGCCGCGCCGCCACCGAACTGGGCGAGATCGCGGCGCGGATCAACCCGCCGAGCTAGTCGATGAGCCGCTCGGCGCCGCTGTAGACGTTGGTGGCGCCGGCGCGGGTGAAGCCGGCGAGAGTGATGTTGCGGTCGGCGGCAAGCTCGATCGCGAGTGAGCTGGGGGCGCCGACGCCGACCAGGATCGGGGCGCCGGCGACGGCGGCCTTCTGGACCAACTCGAAGGAGAGGCGACCGCTGACGCAGAGGATGCGGTCATGGGGGGGGAGCAGGCCGTCGAGGAGCGCGCGGCCGATGACCTTGTCCATCGCGTTGTGGCGACCGACGTCCTCGCGGGCGATCAGCAGCTCGCCGGCGGCGTCGAAGAGGCCGGTGGCGTGGGTGCCGCCGGTACGAGCGAAGGTCGGCTGGGCGAGGCGGTCGGGCAGGGACGCGAGCAGCTCGCGCGAGACCCGGGGGCCGGCGGCGGCCGGGGCGCTCGCCACCGCCACCTCCTCCAGCGCCCCCTTGCCGCAGACGCCGCAGGAGGAGGTCGTGTAGAAGCGGCGGGCGCCGGGGTCGCGCAGCAGCGGTCCCTCGACCTCGACCACGTTGGCGGCGAGGTCGTCGGTGAGTCCGGCGCGGCGCGGGCCGTCGATCAGGCCCTCGCCGAAGAGGAAGCCGAGCGCCAGCTCCTCGTCGTGGCCCGGCGTCCGCATCGTCACGCTCAGCGGCTCGCCGTCGACGCGGATCTCGAGCGGCTCCTCGATCGCGACCGCGTCGCGCTCGCCGTCGCGCTCGACATCGATATACATCCGCGCCAGCGTCGGGTCCACGTCAGGCGTCATCGGGCGAATCTAGCTGCCATCGGGCGCGCGCACCTGCCAGACGTCGACGTCGCGGCCGAGGACCGGGTTGTGGACCTGGCGCTCGACCGTCATCCCCATCTTCTCGGCGACGCCGCGCGAGGCGGCGTTCTCGGGATGGATGATCGAGATCAGCTCCGGCAATCCAAGGCGGGAGAAGGCGTCCTCGCGGGCGGCGCGGGCCCCCTCGGTCGCCAGGCCCTGGCCCCAGACCTCGCGGGCCAGCCGCCAGCCGAGCTCCGGCCGGGCCGCCAGCTCGGGCAGGAAGGCGGGGTAGCCGACGCCGACGAAACCGATGAAGCGGCCGTCCTCGCGCAGCTCGACGGCGAAGAAGCCGAAGCCGTGCTCCTCCCAGTGCTCGCGCGCCTTGGCGTAGAAGGCGGCGGTCTCGGCAGGCCCGACCGGCCGGTTGAGGTAGCGCGTGACCTCGAGGTCTTCATTGATCGCCGCCATCGCCGCCTCGTCCGCGGGGCGCCAAGGCCGCAGCAGCAGCCGCTCGGTTTGCAGCTCGTGGCGGGACATGAGCGGCAAAGCTAGCGTCGCCGGGGGTCCCCAACCACGCCGGAGGTCCTCAAAAGGCCTGGCGTAGGCAGGGAGGGTGCCCGGCCACCCTCTCTGGGCAGGTAGGGCGGCCAGGCACCCTCCCCTCCCGGACCCGGGAGTGCGAATCCCGTGGTTCCTTTGTCCGCGTGGACAGGACAAAGGAACCACGGGATGAGCGAATCGGCTCCATTCCGATCGCGCGGTTCCTTTGTCCTCCCATACAGGACAAAGGAACCACGACTTTCGGGGGCGGGGGCTCCGAGGCGGGCGGGCCGGCGCACCTACCCGCCCTGTGGGTGCGCCGGGCCGCCCGC
>JBEHWY010000213.1:0-4977 GCA_048498975.1 Actinomycetota bacterium
GACGGTGGCGACTGGCTCGGGCCCCCCCCCGCGGCTGGCGCCGCGGCCGCAGTAGACGGTCAGCTTCACCTCCTCCTGCGGCTCGTCCTCGGGCCGGCGGGCGACGCCGGCCAGCCGCGCCCGCTCCACCGTCAGCAGGCCGCCGGCGGCGATCCCGCGCAGCTCCTCGGCGGCCGCCTTGACCGCGCCGGGCTCGCCGACCGCCTGCGCCACCAGCGGCAGGTCCTCCGAGAGCGAGAGCAGGCGGTCGGTCTGCAGGCGCTGGGCGTGGCCGAAGCCCTCGGCGCCGCGGAGGAGGACGGCGGCGTCGAGGCCGCGCCGCTCGAAGACGTCGAGCGCCGCCTCGGAGAGGAAGCGGCCGTCGTGGCGGTCGTGCTCGCCGAAGAAGAAGACGAGCTTGAGCGCGTCGCCGCCCGGGTTCACAGGGCGCCCCCGAGCCAGTGGCCGAGCGCCACCGCCGCCAAACCGGCCAGCAGCGAGAGGCCGAGGTTGAACCAGAGGCGGCGGGCATCGCCGGCCTCGCCGAGGCGGTGCGACTCGAACATCCAGGTCGAGAAGGTCGTGTAGGAGCCGAGGCCGCCGCCGGCGACGATCGTCAGCGCGGCGCCGTGCAGGGCGACGCCGGCGAGGAAGCCGAGCACGACGGCGCCGCTGAGGTTGACCGCCAGCGTCCCCACCGGGAAGGACCCGGCGAAGCGCTCGGAGACGGCGGCGTCGAGGGTGAAGCGGCCGAGCGCGGCGAGGCCGCCGACCAGCGCCACCCCGACCCAGGCGGCGGCGCTCACCGCAGCGTCCTCGTCCGCCGCACGGCGGCGGTGGTCAGGTGGACGCAGGCGAAGCCGCCGGCCAGCGTTGCCGCGGCGTAGCCCGCGGCGAGGGCGGCCTGGCCGGCGTCGAGCATCTCGAACAGCTCCAGCTGCAGGGTCGAGAAGGTGGTGAGGGCGCCGCAGAAGCCGGTGCCGAGGAAGGGGCGCCGGTAGCTCGACGGCGGCAGCCTCTCCTGCAGGCGGGTGACGAAGTAGCCGAGCGCGGCGGCGCCGAGCAGGTTGGCGACGAACGTCGCCCAGGGCCAGGCGTCCGCCCCGTGCGGCGCCGCCTGCGCCAGCCCCACCCGGGCGAGGGCGCCGACCATGCCACCGGCGTAGATCGCCGCCAGCTCCCTGCCGTCCAATCGGGGCATCCGCATCGAGGGCGCCCAGGATACGGCGCCCTCCCGCCAGGCTGGCGGAAAACCGACGCCGAGGTTGGCGGCTCGCTCCATGGATCGGGCGCCGCCGCGCTGGGAGCCTGGGCGCATGATGCGGAAGACGAAGCTCGCCCTCGCGACCCTGTCCCTCTCGCTGCTCACGCTGGCGGCGGCCGCTCCGGCGTTCGCCAGCGACTCGATCGGCCAGCTCAACCCGCCGTACTCGGGCGCCGTCTGCGGGCCGGCGGCGGTGGTGCAGACCGGCGTGCAGCCGGGCACCGCCGTCTACTGGCTGCCGCCGGGCGAAGACGCCGTGATCACCGGCTGGCGCACGCAGACCGGGCCCAGCGCCGGCAGCGCGAAGCTGCTCGTCCTGCGCCCGACCGGAGCGGCCAACCAGTACGCCGTGATCGGCAGCGACGGGCCGCGCCCGGTGGCGGCCCTCAGCGCTCCCAGCTTCGGCGGCCTGCGGATCCCGATCCAGCCCGGCGACGCCGTCGGCCTCTACGCCTCGGGCGTCAACTGCGGCTCCTACTTCTCCGGCAGCGCCTACACCGAGAGCGCCTTCCCGGTCGGCCTCGACCCCGCGATGGGCACGACGATCGGCGCCACCGGCTTCGGCAGCTTCTTCGCGCTCGAGGTGCAGGCGACGGTCGAGCGCGACGCGGACGGTGACGGCTACGGCGACGACAGCCAGGACCTCTGCCCGGGCTACCCCGAAGCGCACGCGCTGCCCTGCACGCCGCCCCCGGCGAGCCCGCCCCAACCGCCGAGCCTCAGCCTCCACGGCCGCGCCGTGCAGCGCGCCCTCGAGCAGGGCGGGGTGGTCGAGGTCGCCAGCAGCGACCAGCCGGCGGCGCTGCGCGCCACCGGCACGCTGGCGATCGCCGGCTCCAAGCGGCGGCTGCCGCTGCGGGCCGCCGGCGCCAGCGCTGCCCCCGGCGCCGACACCCGCCTCCTCCTCCGCTTCACCGCCAGGGAGAAGCGACGGGTGGCGGCGGCGCTGCGGCGCGGCAAGCGGGTGCGGGCGCAGGTCGAAGTCGCGGCCCAGGCGGGCGGCGCCAGCGCCAGCGCTTCGCAACGGATTTCAATCAGCAAAGCCACGAACAAGGCAAAGAGGGAGGCGAAGTGATGGGAACCCTGACGAAGCTGTTCAGCTCGCAGGTCGAGACGATGCGGAAGCAGGTCGAAGAGAAGACCGGCGAAGAGGTGATCGCCGCCGGCGAGATGCGCCAGGGCCACAAGCCCTCGATGGCGTCGATGCTGACCGGCACGGCGCTGATCGACCTGGCGCGGCCGCGGCGCTCGAAGTCGGTGCCGAAGCATTTCGTCCTGGCGCTGACGCCGACGCGGGCGCTCGCCTACGCCTGCACCGGCGTCGCCGATGACGACGACGGCGAGAACTACCGCGTCATCGTCCGCAAGGAGCAGGGCTCCTGGCCGCGGCAGGGCATCTCCTTCGCGGCGCTGCCCGGCAAGGACGGTCACGGCACGCTCGCCCTCGGCGGCGAGAAGATCGAGGTCTGGCGGCCCAACACGGTCGACGACGAGGAGACCGACGCGCTGCTGGAGCTGCTGGCCGCATGACCGCCGCCGACCCCAGCCGCGAGCTGACGCCGGCGCTCCTCCGCGGCAGCCGCGGCTGGGTGCAGCCGCTGCGCAGCGTCGAGCTCGCGCCCGGGCTCGAAGGCCAGCTCTGCCACCACGTCTTCGCCGAGGGCGCCGGCCGCCGCGAGTCGACCGTCGTCCTCACCGAAGTGCCGCAGGGGCTCGCCTTCGCCCCGGCGCTGGTCTGCCGCGACCGCCGCGAGCTGGGCGGCGGCTCGCCGGCGCAGCTGCCGACCGAGCGTTGGCAGCCGGTCGAGCTGGAGAGCACGGTCTTCAACCAGCGCTACCGGCTGCTCTTCCTCGCCGGCCAGGACCCGATCTACGTCCGCGAGCTGTTCTCGCCGGCGCTGATCGCCTGGCTCGCCCACGACGTCCCCGCCGGTTTCTCCTTCGAGCTCAACGAGCGCCACCTCGTCGTCGCCCTGCCCGGCCACCTGCGCGAGGAGGCCGAGACCGAGCAGCTCTGCGCGCTGGCCGCCGAGGTCGCGCGGCGCCTGCGCGAGGAGGCCGAGGAGGAGGGAGAGGCGAGCGGTGTCTTCGACGAAGCCGAGAAGCGGGCCGCGATCGAGGCGGCGCTCGGCAAGGCCCGCTTCGAGCAGCCGCCGGCCAGCGTCGGCGCCGCCCTCGAGGGCTTCCGCCACGCCGCCCGCTGGCGGCCGACCGTGGTCCTCAGCGGCCTCGCCTGCGCGGTGCTCGCCTTCGTCCTCGGCGCCGCCGCCGGGGCCCTCTTTTACGGCCCGATCCTGGGGGTGCCGGTCGGCCTGCTCTCGCTCCCGGCCGGCTTCGCCCTCGGCCGCGAACTGGCCGGCTACCGCTACAGCTGGGGACCGATCTCGGCCCAGCGCCTGGCACTGGAGGCCTTCGTCCGCGAATACGCGCGCTCGCGCGGGCTGCGCGAGGAGGACCGCTGGCGCTTCCACTCCGCCCATCGCCACCTCGCCCTCCCCGCCGTCGCCGCGCACGTGCTGGCGGGCCCGATCCCCGGCGCCGACCGCGACGGCCTCTTCCTCACCCTCGGCGACGCCGCCGAGCTGCGCAGCCGCGGCGAGGAGATCGCCTACACCACCGACCGCCCGCTGGCGGCGATGGCCGTCGTCGCGGAGCTCGATGACGGGTCCACCTTCGTGCACTCGCAGCCGGTGAAGGGGTCGATGCTGTTCACCGCCAAGGGGTTCGACGCCTTCCGCGCCGAGGCCGGCGCCGCGCTACTGGCGCAGGTAGGTGAGGACGGCGAGGACGCGGCGGTGGCCGCCGTCGCCGTCGCTCAGGCCTAGCTTCTGGAAGATCGCGGTGACGTGGCGCTCGACGGCGCGCTCGGAGACGAACGTCGCCGCCGCGATCTCCTTGTTGGTCTGGCCCTCGGCCATCGCCTTCAGCACCTCGCGCTCGCGCTCGGTCAGCGTGTCCAGCGGGCCCGCCTCGCGGCGGCGGCCGAGCATCTGGGCGACGACCTCGGGGTCGAGGACCGAGCCGCCGTCGGCGACGCGGCGGACCGCGTCGAGGAAGCGGTCGACCTCGGCGACGCGGTCCTTCAGCAGGTAGCCGACGCCCTCGCTGCCGTCGGCCAGCAGCTGCACCGCGTAGTGCTCCTCGACGTACTGGGAGAGGATCAGGATGCCGGTCCCCGGCAGCTCGGCGCGGATCACCGCGGCGGCGCGCAGGCCGTCGTCGCTGTTGTCGGGCGGCATGCGGATGTCGACGATCGCGACGTCGGGCTTGTGGGCGCGGACCTTGCGCAGCAGGTCCTCGGCGTCGCCGGCCTGGCCGACGACCTCGATCCCGGCCTCCTCGAGCAGGCGCACGGCGCCCTCGCGCAGCAGCACCGAGTCCTCGCCGATCACTACGCGCACGGGATCTCCGCTCGCAGCAGGGTGCCGGCGCCGGCCGGGCTCTCGACCTCGAAGGAACCGCCCAGCGCGGCGACGCGGTCGGCGAGCCCGCGCAGGCCGCCGCCGTCGGCGACGGCGCCGCCGGGGCCGTCGTCGCTGACCTCGACCACCAGGCGCTCGCCCTCGCCGCTGACGCGGACGGCGACCGCGGCGGCGCCGGTCGCGTGGCGGGCGGCGTTGGTCATCCCCTCGGCGACGACGAAGTAGGCCGCCGCCTCGACCTGGGCTGGGAAGCGTTCGCTGGGCACGGCCTCGATTCTCGCCGGAATCGCGCTGCGCGTGGCGAGCCCCCGC
>JBEHWY010000214.1:0-4972 GCA_048498975.1 Actinomycetota bacterium
CCCCCCACAACCCGCGCGCCCCGCAGCTGAGGCCTGGGAGGGGAGGGTGCTCGCCGCCCTACCTGCCCATGGAGGGTGGCGAGCACCCTCCCTCGGGCGCACTGTCGTGGAATCGACCTCTGGCGCGTCCCGCTCAGCTGAGGAGCGGGATCACGCAGCGGAATTTCTTTTCGGCCGACGAGATTGACCGATCAATTTCACCCCCGGGCAAGACAATCGTGACGGCGTACGTTTCGAGTCCGGAGATCTCCGGTATGTCCCCACTCCACTCACCCCCACTAGCCAGCGCAATCCCCGGCTCCCCAGCGAACGCCGCCAGCGTCAGCGCCTGCGGCAGTTCCCCACCACGGTCGGCGCACGCTTCCGCCGCGGCCGGTGCGGTGAGCGGGTCGGCGGCGTAGACCGTCTCCCAGCAGGAGCCGGCGAAGTAGCGGGTGCCGGCGCCGCAGGCGGCGACGTGGCCGTTGAGCTTCTCGGCTTCGATCGCGGTCGCCGCGACCAGGGCGGAGTCGGCGCGGCGGGCCGAGTCGGCTTCCTGGGCGTGGGTCGCCTCCGGCACCCGGCCCAGGCTCGCGGCGTCGATCTGCGCGCCGGTGACCGAGCCCGGCGCCAGCCGGTTGCCGGGAATCGTCCCCGGCTTCAGCCGGTTGGCCGGCAGCGAGCGCGGCACCAGGCGGTTTCCCGGCAGCGACTTCGCCTTGATCGTGTGGCCGTCGATCCGCGCCGCCGCATAGACGCCGCCGCAGAGCGCCGCGAACAGCGCCACGGTCGCAACCACCATCGCCGGCCAACGCCGGCCGTTCCCCCTGCTCATCTGTTTCCCCCTTCTTGGACGAGCGCCCGACCGCTGTCGGGCTGCTAAGTGGCGGCACCCTATCTGAGCAATCCGCGGCAGCCGCCGCCACTGCGGGATAGACTCGCCCGCGTACATACGGTCGGTGGTCAAGGGAAGTCCGGTGTAAGTCCGGCGTGGTCCCGCCACTGTGACCGGGTCAAGGTGGTCGCAGGCGCCTCGGCGCCAGCCACTGGGGGCGACACAGAGTCCCCGGGAAGGTGCGACCGGCCCAACGCCCGGAAGCCAGGAGACCTGTCCCCGGCCAGCCAAGACAACCCTCGAGGAAAGGGTGGCTCATATGCCCAGAAGTACCCTCAATCGGCTGGCGGCCGCGTGCGCGTCGGTCATCGCAGTCTCTCTGCTGTTCGCGCCGGTGGCGCTCGCCAAGGGCTTCGAGGTGGAGCTGCGCGTGGTCGGCAAGGGGAGCAAGGTGCTCACCGAAAAGACCGTGCGGACGGCGACCACCTCGGTCAAGACCAGTGCCAAGGCCGATTGCTTCGGCAGCGGCAGCGGCGGCAGCGGCAAGTCGGTCTCGCTGCTCGGCGACACCGCGATGGGCGTGCTCGCCGCGGGCTCGAAGTCGACGCACACGATCAGCCCGCTGCTGATCAGCGACCACTTCAGCTTCGGGATCGCGCTCTGCGGAGTCGGCTCCAGCGTCGCCTCCGGCAAGGCGTCCTGGTACCTGAAGGTGAACCACAAGTCGCTGGCGATCGGCGGCGACCAGGCGAAGGTGAAGCCCGGCGACGAAGTCCTCTGGGACCTGGCGCCGAGCTACCCCTACCCGAACGAGCTGGTCCTGCAGGCGCCGCCCAAGGTCAGCGCCGGCATGCCGTTCACGGTGCGCGCCTTCTCCTACGACGAAAAAGGCAAGCGCAAGCCGGCCGCCGGGGTGAGGATCCTCGGCGCGTCGGGGACCACCGGCGCCGACGGCAAGGCAACGGTCGCACTGTCCAGGCCGGGACTGCTCGGCGCCAGCAAGAGCGGTGAAATCCCCGCCGCCAAGGTGCCCGTCTGCATCGGGGGGAAGTGCCCGGCCGCGTCCTGAGACGCCGGCTGCGCGGCGCGGCGGTCGCCACGGCGCTGCTTCTGGCAGCGCTGGCGGCCGCCGGCTGCGGCCTCGGACCGGGTGCCGACGTCGGCGCGGTGCGGCTGACGGTGACGCACGAATTCGGCACCGAGAAGGTGCTGGAAAAGGAAGTCGGCGAGGTCAAGGAATCGGCGACGGTGATGCGGGTGCTGGAAGGCGCCGCCGAGATCACCACCCGCTATGGCGGTGGCTTCGTGCAGTCGATCGACGGCGCCGGCGGCAGCGAGCACGGCGGCCACTTCTTCGACTGGCTCTACTTCGTCGACGGCGTCGAGTCGCCGATCGGCGCCGCCGAGTACTCGCTGCAGGGCGGCGAGCGGATCTGGTGGGACTTCCGCGACTGGACCGCGGCCAGCCACGTGCCGGCGGTGGTCGGCTCCTTCCCGGCGCCGCTGCGCGGCGGCTACGGCGGCCGCGAGCACCCGGTGGTGCTGCTCTGCGAGGGAGGGGGCGCGGCCTGCGGCCTCGCTCGTCAGGCGCTGGGGGCCGCCGGGGTGACGCTGGCGTCGGGAGAACCGCGGGGCGCGATCCGCGTCCTGGTCGGGCCCTGGAGCCGGCTGCGCTCTGACCCGGCGGCCGCGCAGCTCGCCGCAGGCCCGGCCGAAAGCGGCGTCTACGCGCGCTTCGAAGGCGCCGGCGGCGCGACGCGCCTGCACGGGCTCGACCCGGCGGGCGAGGACGGGCGCAGCTTCGGCGCCGACGCCGGGCTGGTTGCCGCCACCCGGCGCTTCGAAGCGCCGCCGACCTGGCTGGTGACCGGGGCCTCGGTCGCCGCCGTGCGCGCCGCCGCCGCGACGCTCGGCGAAGCCAAGCTGCGCGACCATTACGCGGTGGCGGTCGAAGACGGCAAGCTGACGCCGCTTCCGGTCGGGGTGCGATGAGGTCCCCGTTCGCCTTCGTGCCGCGAAGCGGGCCGCTGCAGGCGGCCGCGCCCGGTGCCGCCGTCGCCTACCTCGGCTCGCTGCTCCTCGTCGCCTTCCTCTTCTCCAGCCCGCTGGTGCTGGCCGCCGCCGGTTGCGGGTTGGCCCTGGCCGGTGTGCTGGCCGGCGCCCGGCGCGCCGTCGGCGTGGCGCTGCGGATGGGCGTCGGGCTGGTCGTGCTGATCGCCGCCGTCAACGCGATCGTCGTCGACCGCGGCGCCACCGTGCTGGCGCGGCTGGGGGAGTGGCCGCTGTTCGGCCAGGTCGACGTCACCCTGGAGGCGGTCGTCGCCGGCCTCGTGATCGGGCTGCTGGTCTTCGTCACGATGCTCGCCGCCGCCGTCTACTCGGCCTGCGTCGACCCCGACCGGGTGCTGCGGGCGCTGCGGCCGCTGGCCGGCCGCTCGGCGCTGACCGCGACGCTGGTCTCGCGCCTGGTCCCGGTTGCCGCCGCCGACGCGGCGCGGCTGCGCGACGCCGGCCGGCTGCGCGGCCCCGCCGCCGCCGCGGTCGGCAGGGCGCCGCTGGCGCGGCGGCTGCTCGCCGGCTCGCTCGACCGCGCCGTCGACGTCGCCGCGACGCTCGAGCTGCGCGGCTACGGGCTGGCCGGGGCGCGGGTCCGGGGGCGCTCGCAGCGCTCCCGTTACGACCGCCGCTTCTACGCGGTCGCCCTGCTCGTCCTGCTCGCCGGGGTCGCCGCCAAGGCGCTCGGCGCCGACGACTTCCACACCTACCCGACGATTCAGCTCGGCTTCGGACCGGCGACGGCGGCGCTCGCGGTGCTGCTCGTCCTCGCCGGGCTGGCGCCGCTGCGGCGGCTGCCGCTGGCTCGCCGGGCAGCGGTCGCCGCCCCGGCCGCCGCCGAGCTGCGCGGCCCGGGCGCGGCCCCGCCGCTGGAGGTGCCCGGTGTCTGAACTGGCGATCCGCCGCGGCACCGCGCCGGCGCTCTCCGTCGCCGGCCTCACCTACTCCTATCCGCGGGCCGACGCGCCGAGCCTGCGCGAGGTCTCGTTGGAGATCGCGCCAGGGGAGTTCGTGCTGCTGGCCGGTCGCTCGGCCTCGGGCAAGTCGACCCTGCTGCGCGCCGCCTGCGGGCTGGTGCCGCACTTCCACGGCGGCGAGCTGGAGGGAGAGGTGACGGTCGCCGGGATCGACGCGCTGGAGCAGGGTCCGGGTGAGCTCGCGGCCGTGGTCGGCTACGTCGCCCAGGATCCGGAGACGCAGGTGGTCTCGACCACGGTTGCGGCCGAGATCGAGCTGCCGCTGGAGCTGCGCGGCGACGGCGCCGCCGACCGCGCCCGCGCGGTCGAGGAGGTGGCGCTGGCGCTGGCGATCCCGCACCTGCTGGAGCGCACCGTCGACACGCTCTCGGGCGGGGAGCTGCAGCGGGTGGCGCTGGCGGCGGCGCTGGTGACGCGGCCGCGGCTGGTGGCGCTCGACGAGCCGACCTCGCAGCTCGATCCGGTCTCCGGCGACGAGCTGATCTGGCTGCTGCGGCGGCTGAACGAGGAGTGGGGGGTGGCGGTGCTGCTGGCCGAACACCGGCTCGAGCGTTGCCTCGCCGCCGCCGACCGGGTGGTCGCGATGGCGGCGGGCGCGGTCGCCTTCGACGGCGCCCCGGCCGAGTTCCTGGGCTGGGCGGCCGGCGCCGAGCCGGCGCTGAGCACCCCCGCCGCTCGCCTCTTCTCCCTGGCCGGAATCTCGCCGCTGCCGGTCGGCGTGCGCGCCGCGCGGCGGGTGCTGGAAGCCGGCGAGCCGGGGCCGCCCACCACAGGCCCCCACCCGGGGAAGGGCCTGGGGGGCGGGGTTCGCCCCCCGGCCCGCGACGATCCGCCGGTGCTTGCGGCCAAATCGCTCTGGGTCGAGCTCGAGCGCGATGGCGAGTCGCACGACGTGCTCAGGGGCGTCGACCTGGCCGTTCGCCGCGGCGAACGCGTCGCGCTGATGGGCCGCAACGGCGCCGGCAAGAGCACCCTGCTGCGGGCCGCGGCCGGCCTCGTCGCGCCGGCTTCGGGCAAGCTCGCCGTTCCCGCCGGGATCGCGCTGCTGACCCAGAACCCCGGCGACTACCTGGTCCGCGAGCGGGTCGGCGACGAGCTGCCGGGCGAGCCCGGCCGCGCGGCATGG
>JBEHWY010000215.1:0-4950 GCA_048498975.1 Actinomycetota bacterium
CCTGTAGGGACAAAGGAACCACGACTTTAGGCGGGCGGGGGCTTGAAGCGGGCGGGCCGGCGCACCTACCTGCCCTGTGGGTGCGCCGGGCCGCCCGCCGCTGCCAAGCGCGCCCCGCCGCCCCGCTCATCGGCTGAGGGCGCGGGTGAAGGAGCTGCGCTCGCCGAGGCGGGCGTTGTCGCCAGCCGCGTAGTAGGTGGCGAGCGCCTCGTCCTGGGGCGCCGCATCGATCCGGTGCAGCAGCGGCATCGTCTGCTGGAACAGGGTCCAGCCGTAGGCCAGCGCCCGCTGGTAGACGTCCTCGACCTCGTCGATCTCCGGGTAGATGGAGTAGGTCAGCTGCGAGACGATCGGGCCGTCGTCGATCCCCGGCGTGACCTCGTGGATCGTCACCCCGTGGCTGCGCTCGCCGTTCTTCAGCGCCCAGTTGATCGGCGAGACGCCGCGGTAGCGTGGCAGCGGCCCGTTGTGGAGGTTGAGCAGGCGGCCGCAGGAGGCGATGAACTGGGCGTTGAAGATGCGGTCGTAGAAGATCGAGACGCCGAGGTCGGCGACGTCGCCCTCGGCCGCGCCGGCGAGGTCGCGGAAGTCGCCGCTGGCGACGGTCGCCACCCCCCGCTCCCGCGCCCACTCGCTGAGCGAGTCGGTCCAGGCCGGCTCGGGGACGACCGGGACCACCGCGCTCAGCTCCCACTGCGGCGCGCGCAGGAACCAGCCGGCGACCTGGATCGCCAGTGTGCCCTTGCCGAGGACGACGACCGAGCGGGGGTCCACCTCAGTTCACCCCCCGCTTCAGCAGCACCGCCGGCAGCGTGCGCAGGACGAGGCTGACGTCGGTCCACAGCGACCAGTTGGTGACGTAGAGGTAGTCGAGTTTGATCATTTCCTCGAACGGGATGCTGGTCCGGCCCAGCACCTGCCAGAGGCCGGTGATCCCCGGCGTCAGGTCGATCCGCGTCCGCCGCCAGCCCTCGAGCTGGCGGTCCTCGTCCTCGACGATCGGCCGCGGCCCGACCAGGCTCATCTCGCCCTTCAGCACGTTCCACAGCTGCGGCAGCTCGTCGATGCTGGAGCGGCGCAGGAAGCTGCCGACGCGGGTGACGCGCGGGTCGTGGTCGAGCAGCAGCCAGCCCGGGTCCTTGCTCTGCGCCATCAGCTCGGCCTTGCGCGCCTCCGCGTCGACCACCATCGTCCGGCACTTGAGCAGCTCGAAGCGGCGGCCTTCGCGGCCGATCCGGGTCTGGCGGAAGAAGACCGGGCCGCGCGAGTCGAGCTTGATCGCGACCGCGGCGAGGGCGATCACCGGCGCCGCGCAGATCAGCAGCAGGCCGGCGCCGACGACGTCCATCGCCCGCTTGAGGAAGCGCGAGGAGCGCGGCAGGACCGGCGGCGTGATCCCCAGCACCGTCACCCCCTGGACGTCGTCGAGCTCGACCGAGGAGCCGAGCGCGTCGAACAGCTTCGGCAGCACGCTGAGCTTGACGCCGAGCTCGCGGCAGCGGCAGAGCAGCTCGAACAGCTCCTCGTCGGCGTAGTCCTGCTGGGAGACGACCAGCCGCTCGACCTGGCGGCGGGCGGCGACGGCGGCGAGGTCGAGCTGCTGGAAGCGGTCGAGGCCGAGCGGCTCGACCGCGTACTCGGGCCGGGCGCCGAGCTTGCGCGCCAGCATCCGCACCGGCGCCCCGTCGCCGACCAGCAGCACCCGTTCGGGGCCGAGCAGCGAGCCGCCGAGGTGGCGGGCGAGCGCGCGCGCGGCGGCGACGGCGACGGTGGCGAGGACGCCGAAGGCGGCGAGCTCGCGCAGCCCGACGCCCTGCGCCGGCAGCAGGTGGAAGAGGCCGAGCAGGAGCAGCGTGCCGACCAGCATCGCGTGGAAGATCCAGGGCAGGTCGTCGATCGTGCCGTGGCTGATCCGCTTCGTGTCGCGGTCATACAGCCCGTAGGCCTTGAAGACGACGGCCCAGACCGGCAGCGTCAGCACTCCCCAGAGGAACTCCTGCGGGCGCTGGGCGAGGACGAGGAAGACGAAGGCGAGGCAGGCCGAGATCGCGACCAGGTCGGCGGCGAGCAGCAGCCGTCGCACCTCGCCGTCGCGCAGGTTGTGGCGGCGGGCGATCACCGGGCGGCGGCCGGCCTCGCGGCCGCCGATCAGGCCGGCGGCGCCGACCCGGGGTTCGATGTCGAGGTTCGCCTCCAAGGCCCTAGCCGGCGGCGAGCGTCTGGCGCGAGCGGACGAAGATCTCCGGCGCGTCGATCACGACCTCGGCGCCGCCTTCCTGCAGCGAGCGGTCGGCCGCCTCGGCGAGGGTGACGACGTCGCGCGCCATGCGGGCGCTGGCGACGGTCTCGCCGCCGCTGCGGATCGCCGCGGCGAAGTCGCGCAGCTCCTCCATCAGCGGCTCGGAGCTGTCGATCTTCGGCGAGAGGATGTCGCCGGTGCGGTAGGAGAGCTGGTGCTCGCCGAAGGTCTCGGGGTCCTTGTAGACGACGCCGTGGTCGAAGACGCGGACCGGCTCGGGGGCGCCGTCGTCGTAGACGACCATCTTCTCGCTGCCGACCACCACCGTGCGCCGCAGCTTGCTCGGCGCCAGCCAGGAGAGCTCGACGTTGGCGACGATCCCCGAGGCGTAGGTGAGGGTGACGAAGGCGACGTCGGGGATGCCGGGGACGATCGAGTCGCGGCCGACGGCGCGGACCCGGGTCGGCATCTCGTCGAGCCAGCGCAGCAGGATCGAGAAGTCGTGCGGGCCGAGGTCCCAGATGACGCTGACGTCGGGCTGGTGCAGGCCGAGGTTGACGCGGCTGGAGGAGACGAAGAAGACCCGCCCCAGCTCGCCGCGGTCCAGCAGCGATTTCACCGCCCGCACCGGCGGCGAGTAGACGAAGGTGTGGCCGCACATCAGCGTCCGCTCCTCGAGCTCGGCCAGCGCCAGCAGGCGGCTGGCGTCTTCGGAGGAGGAGGCGAGCGGCTTCTCGACGAAGGTGTGCTTGCCCGCCCGCAGCGAGCGCGAGACGAGGTCGTAGTGGGTGAAGACCGGGGTCGCGATCAGGACCGCGTCGAGCTCGGGATCGTCGAACAGCTCCTCGACGTCCGTCGTCCGCGCCGCCATCGGGTAGCGGCGGCCGAAGCGCTCCAGCCGGGCGGGGTCGAGGTCGCAGATCCAGGCCACCTCGGCGCCCGGCATGTCGGCCAGCACCCGCAGCAGGTTCGGCCCCCAGTAGCCGAGCCCGATCAGGCCGAAGCGCAGGGGCATCGTCTCTTCGAGATCACCGTTCATCGCATCTCCTCGATCGCGTTCTCCAGCACGTCCACGACCCGCAGCGCCTCCGCCTCGGAGAGCTCGGGGAACATCGGCAGCGACAGCACTTCCTCGCTCCAGCGCACGGCGGCCTCGAGCGGCACCCATTCGGCCTCGCCGCCGCGGGCGAAGGGCGGCTGCTGATGGACCGCGGGCGCGTAGTGCAGGCCGGTGCCGACGCCGGCCTCGGCCAGCCGCCGGCGCAGCTCGTCGCGCTCGGGCAGCCGCACCGGGAAGAGGTGGTAGACGCACTCGCCGCGCGGGTCCTCCTCGAGCAGGCCGCAGAGCAGCGGCAGCCGCTCGCGGTAGAGCGCGGCGAGCTCGCGGCGGGCGGCGTTGCGGGCGTCGAGGCCGGGCAGCTTGCGGCGCAGCACCGCCGCCTGCAGCCCGTCGAGCCGCTCGTTCATCCCGGCTTCGAGATGGACGCCCTTGCGCTCCTGGCCGAGGTTGCGCAGGCGGCGGGCGCGGGCCGCGACCTCGGCGTCGTCGGTGCAGATCGCGCCGCCGTCGCCGAGCGCGCCGAGGTTCTTGCTCGGGTAGAAGCTGAAGCCGGCGGCGGTGCCGAGGCTGCCGGCGCGCTCGCCGCGCCAGCGCGCGCCGTGGGCCTGGGCGGCGTCCTCGACCAGGAGCAGGCCGTGGCGCTCGGCGAGTTCGCCGAGCGCGTCCATGTCGGCGACCTGGCCGTAGAGGTGGACGGCGACGATCGCCGCCGTGCGCGGCCCGATCGCCGCCGCCGCCGAGGCGGGGTCGATCAGACCGGTGCCGAGCTCGACGTCGCAGAAGATTGGGGTGCCGCCGGCGTGGACGACGGCCAGCGCCGAGGCGATGAAGGTGTGGGCGGGAACGATCACCTCGTCGCCGGGCTGCAGCCCGGCGGCCCGCAGGGCGAGGGCGAGGGCGGCGGTGCCGGAGGCGACGCCGACGCAGTGCTCGACCCCGCAGTAGGCGGCGAACTCGCGCTCGAAGGCGTCAAGCTCGGGACCGAGGACGAAGCCGCTGTCGGCGAGGACGGCCTCGAAGGCCCCGCGCAATTCGCTCGCCATCGCCTCGTGCTGGCGGCCGAGGTCGAAGAAGGGAACCTCGGTGACGTTCGGGGTGGTGAGCGCCGCTGCTTGGCTGCCGGGCATCGGCGAGCAGGCTAGGAGCGGGGTACCGGACAAGTGTTTGAATCCTGTGTCTTTGGCTTCAGCTCCGATGTTTCACTTTTGTGACTGCCGGAGACCGTCGAAAGTGAGCCCCTCACCTCCACTGTTTTGCTGACGGTGTTGCATCGCGTTCACAACGCCGTAGCGGTGCGTTCACAGCTCTTCTGAACGCGACAGGCGGGCGGCCCGGCGCACCCACAGGGCAGGTAGGTGCGCCGGCCCGCCCGCCTCGAGCCCCCGCCCCCAAAGTCGTGGTTCCTTTTGGACCTCCTGGTTCCAAAAGGAACCACGGAACGACGGACCGGCCCGAATCTCCATCCCGTGGTTCCTTTCGGACCTCATACGTCCATAAAGAACCACGGGATTGAGATGAAGCCGCTCCGCTCATCCCGTGGTTCCTTTGTCCTGTCTATGCGGACAAAGGAACCACGCGATCCGCGCGCCTCGCCTTCGGGGAGGGGAGGGTGCTCGCCGCCCTACCTGCCCAGAGAGGGTGGCGAGCACCC
>JBEHWY010000216.1:0-4944 GCA_048498975.1 Actinomycetota bacterium
CCCCAAAAGCTCAGCCACGCGGCCGGCGCGCCTCGCTTCGGGGAGGGGAGGGTGCTCGCCGCCCTACCTGCCCACGGAGGGTGGCGAGCACCCTCCCCGGCCGTGGCCGTTCGTGGAGCTGCTCATTTAGGCCTCATCCACCACTCGCCGTCCATCCTGCTCAGCCGGGCCCTGCCGCGCAAGACGGCGTCACTCAGCTCCGAATCGCGCGCTTGGAAACCAGCCCAGTCTGCTTTGACCAGACGACAGCGACGACTGCGCAGGACCGGGACGAGGCCGGGTTCGATTCGGCCACCGAGAGACACCGCGCCGTGGGCTGCGGCGTCATGTGCCAGATGGTCGAACACCAACCCTGCGCGACCGCGCCTGGCAACGAACTGAACCAGATGCGCCGGGCCATTTCGCCGGACCAGAGTCACGTATGCCCCGCCTGCCGAGCCATCTTCAGCCCTTACGAGCCGGCGCAGCACCAAATCGCCGAGCTCGGTTGCCTCCATCGTTGCGAAAAGCCAGGAAAGGTAGGCCTCGTCGTAGTCCGGAACGAGCTCGGCCTGCCCACCGATATCGAGGAGCAACTCCGTCAAGGCCGGTTGTGACAGTGGCTCGAGGTCGCCCTCGCTCGGCTGGGGGATCAGCCGCGCGGCGACCCTGGTGTCAAAGGCAGAGAGAACCTTGCCGCCGGGAAGCCGCTTGCGACTGAAGCGCCCGTTGCTGAGAGTGTCGGCGATGTGCCCCAGCGGCGCGAGGGTGCACGACCAGCCAATCGATGCCGGCAGGTCGGTAATCCCTCCGTTGCTCATCCAGGTCTTGTGGATGACGTCAATGGAGCGGTCGTTGAACGTCAGATCCTGTGGGCCGGCGAGGTACCTCCTCAGCAGCTCAGTGGCAATGCCGCGCCGGCGCTGGTCCGCGGCGACGAGCACCGGTCCAAAGCAAGCGCCCACCAGGCGCCGGTCGCCGAAGCGAACGGGCCGGAGATGCGAGCCGAGAAAGCCGACGGGACCGGCATCTCGGTCTTCGTAGACGAGCGACGGAATATCGGGGTCCGCAAACGGTTGACGCAACAGCGTGCGTTCGAAGAACCAGGTGAAGGACGCAGGGGTCTTGGAGGGGTCACGCTTCACGAGTTCGGCGTATTGCGCTGCGAGCAGAGGCACGTCGCCCCTCTCCAACGGCCGAATCACGCCGTCGCTGCTGTCAAATCGCCCCGCCGCCAAGGGCAGGACAATACTCAGTCGCCACTGCACATTCAGAGATAGCGCCGATAGGCGTCGAGGGTCAGCTCGCCGACCCTGTCCCAGCCCGCCTCGGCGACCGCCGCGCTCGCCTCGCCGCCGAGCTCGGCCGCCAGCCCCGGGGTGGCGAGGATCTCGACGATCGCCGCGGCCAGCGCCGCCGGGTCCTCGGCCGGGACCAGCCGACCGCCGCCGGCGGCGACCAGGTCGGGCAGGCCGCCGACGTCGGTGACGATCATCGCCCGCCCGTAGCGGCGGGCTTCGGCGCCGATCCCGCTCTGGCTCGCCTGCCGGTAGGGCAGGACGACGCAGGTGCAACCGGCGAACAGCCCCGGGACCTCCTCCTCGGCCACGTGCTCGTGGCGGAGCGTGACCCGCGGGTCGCTCAGCGCCGGCCGCTGCGGCAGCTCGCCGGAGCCGGCCACTGTCAGGCGCACCTCCGGCAGCCGCTCCCAGACCGCCGGCATCGCGTCGAGCAGGGTGTCGAGGCCCTTGTAGTGGGAGATGCGGCCGAAGAAGAGCAGCGAGGGAGTGGCCGGCAGCGGCGCCGCCGCGGTATCGCCGAGGCCGTGCGGGACGACCGCCGCCGCCGCCCGCACGTCGCCCAGCTCGCGCAGTTCCTCGACCATCCCCTCGGAGTGGGCGAAGATCAGGTCGGCGCCGCGACGCAGGCGGCGGCGCACGGTGCGGATCCGCCACGAGGGCTGCGGGTCGCCCGGGTGCGGGGCAGGGTCGTGGACGGTTACCGCGTAGCGGCGCCAGGGGAAGCCGCCGGCGACGGCGAGCCGCATGTCGTGGGTGAGCGAGTCCTGGACGTGGACGTAGTCGGGGCGCCAGCGGCGCAGGTCGCGCCGCAGCCGCATCACCCGGCGCAGCTGGGCCGGGTCGCGGACGCGTCCCCCGATCTCGAGGTGACGGGCGCGGCCCTCCAGGGTGGCGGCGACGAACTCGCGCATCGCCCCCGGCTCGCCGCCGAACTCGAGGTCGTGATCGCGGCTCAGCAACACCACCTCACAGCCGGCATCGGCAAGCCCGCGCGCCAGCCCGGCGGTGTACTTGACGAACCACTCGCAGGCGAGCAGCACCTTTGGCGCCGCCACGCTACGCCGCCCCCAGCCGGCCGCCGAGCTTGGCGCGGATGAAGCCGACGCGCAGCTTCTCGGGCAGCATCCGCAGCCAGCTCGCCAGCAGCCAGCAGACGACGGAATAGACGCCGCCGGTGGCCAGCACCCCGAACAGCGCCGGCAGTCGCGAGGAGGGGATGTCGACGCCGACCAGGTAGACGGCGGCGAAGGGCAGGGCGACGACCACGGTGAGGATCGCCGGCGGCGCGACGGCGTGGCGGAAGTCCTTCCAGCCGAGCCCGTAGCGGCGGTGGAAGCGGACGAGGAAGACGCTGCTGGCGATGACCTCGGCGGCGACGGTGGCGATCAGCACGCCCCAGAGGCCGAAGATCGGGGCGACGGCGAGGGTGGACACGACGTTGAGGATGACGACCAGGAAGGCGGTTTGGGCGACCAGCCCCGGGTGGCCGTCGGCCATCACCAGCGTCATCGCGACGCCGGTGGTGAGACTGGCCGAGAAGGCGACCGAGAGCAGGATGACGATCTGGTCGGTGTCGGGCGGCCGTTCGCCCAGCCAGGCGACGAGCAGGAACGGACAGCTGACGCAGAGAGCGCCGAACATCGGCAGCGCGATCGAGAGCGAGCGCACCGTGTAGCGCGCGTAGAACTCCTCGACCACCCGGCGGCCGCGCTCGACGATCTCGGCGGTCGCGGTCGGGATCATCGCCGAGAGGGTCATCGTGCCGAAGGCGAGCACGCCCTGGACGACGCGGTTGGCGATCTCGTAGGCACCGGCGGTACGGGCTCCCAGCATCGCGGCGATGATCAGCTTGTCGGTCTGGACGTTGACCAGCTCGGCGACGGTGATCAGCTGGCTCTTGAGGCCGAAGCTGACGATCTCCCGGGCGCGTTTGCGGTTCGGGCGGCGCAGGTAGGGGCCGCGCCAGACCCAGAGCAGCGCGACCATCGCCAGGAGGACGCCGACGACCGCGGCGCCGAGGTTGGCCACGGCATAGACGGTCAGCTCCGAGCTGAGCAGGAGGGCGACGACGCTGGCGACGAAGTTGACGACGGCGCCGAGCGTCGCCGCCACGTTCGGCGCCTCCATCCGCCGCAGCCCGACCGGGACGGCGTTGATCACGTCGGCCAGCAGCGCCGTGATCAGGATCCCGGCCGAGCAGAGCAGGACGACCCGCATTTCGCCGGTGTCGAGGACGCCCAGCACCTCGTGCAGGAGCGGCGCCACGGCCACGGCGGCGACGGCGACGATGAGGCCGATCGCCGACACCGCGAGGACGCCGACGGCGACCGCCTCCTCGATCGCCCGCCGTTCGTCCTGGGCGTCGTAGAGGGCGACGAAACGGGCCAGCGAACGGGTTACGCCGAAGTCGAGCAGGCGCGCGTACTGGGCGAGGGCGCCGGTCACCGCCCAGACCCCGAACTGGGCGAGGCCGAGGCGGCTGAGCATGATCGGCGCCAGGATGAAGCTGAGGCCGAAGCTGACGACCGTCGGCGCCGACTGAGCCGCGGTGTTGCGGAAGAGGCTGCGGCGCCGCGGCTCGCGGGCGGCGGGTTCGGGGTGCTCCTCGGGCTCGCTCATTGGGCAACCTCCCCCGCCGCCACCCTCGCCAGCACGGCTTCCAGCCCTTCCACCGAGCGCTCCCAGGTGAAGCTGCGCAGCAGCTCGGCGCCGGCCGCGGCGAGCTGCAGCCGCAGCGGCTCCTCGTCGAGCAGACGCAGCGCCAGCTCACCCAGCTCGCCGGCCCGCTCGGCGGGGACGACCAGAGCCGTCTCACCGTCGATCGCGAACTCGCGCGAACCGCCGCTGTCGACCGTGGCCAGCGCGCAGCCGCAAAGCATCGCTTCGCTCGCCGGCAGGCCCCAGCCCTCCGAGCGGCTGGCCTGGACGAAGACCGAGCAGGAGTTGAACAGCTCGCGCAACCGCGCCGGGCTCGGCAACTGCTCGTACTCGATCCAGCCCGGTATCGCCGGCGGCCGCGGCGCGGTGCCGAAGAAGACGGCGCCGGCCTCGGGCCGCGCCTCGCGGGCAGCGTTCATCGCCGCGATCACGTCGGCGCAGCCCTTGCTCGGGTTCGAGTTGTAGAGCGAGCAGAGCCGCGGCGGCCGCTGTCGCAGCTCGACGTCGACGCCGAGCCGGTCGAGGTCCATCCCGATCGGCACCCAGGAGGTGCGCGCCGACTCCCCCAGCCCGGCGGCGATCTCCGCCAGCCAGTGCGAGATCACGATCTTGCGCAGCGGCAGCCGCCAGGTCGCGTCGATCCGCTCGGCCGCGCCGTCCCAGGTCTCATAGCCCTGGATCAGGTAGGCGCCGTTGCCGAGCTCCGCGGTCGCCGCGGCGACCGCGTCCGCCGTGTGCCAGGCGGTGGCGACGAAGACGTCGGCGGCGGGCAGGTGGCGCGGCGCGAGGTCGGGGACCAGGGCCATCTCGACGCCGCGGTCGAGGTCGAACCAGGGAGCGGCCCCGCCGGGCCCGAACCGGCGCCGCGTCGCCCAGGCCGCGAACCGCAGCCGCTCCGCCGGCGAGGAGGCCGGCGCCAGCGAGCGGGGATGGACGACGGTGACCGCGTGGCCGCGGCGGCTGAGCCGGTTCGCGTACTCGTAGACGACCTTGTAGCCACCGGCCG
>JBEHWY010000217.1:0-4867 GCA_048498975.1 Actinomycetota bacterium
CAATCTCGCAAGCGTGTGAGAGAGCGGGTGTGGTTGAGCTTTCCCGGACTATTTGCGGAAAAGCTCAACCACACGACCCGCGCGCCTCGCTTCGGGGAGGGGAGGGTGCTCGCCGCCCTACCTGCCCATGGAGGGTGGCGAGCACCCTCCCCGGCGCGTCCTCCCGCCCCTCGACTCTGCGCGCGCTGCGCGGAACGTCAGATCAGGCCAGCGGCGAGTAGAGGACCAGCGGGTTGCCGCTCGGGTCGCGCAGCTCGAGCCGGCGCTCGTGGCCGCCGTCGTGGGGGCCGTCGAACTCGACGCCGGCCGAGCGCAGGCGCGCCGCCACCGCGTCGACCGACTCTACTTGCAGCGCCAGCGCGACGCCGGCGGCCGGGTCGCGGTCGGCGGGGCCGACCAGCGCCAGCGTCGCGCCGCCGGCGTCGAGGGCGGCGTAGCGGTCGCCGTCGCGGAACTTCAGCGGCAGGCCGAGCGCCTCGTAGAAGGCGAGCGCGGCGTCGAGGTCGGCGCTTGGCAGCAGCACCTGGCGCAGCTCGATCGGGGGGTTCATTTGTGCTCCATCCAAAACATGCGTAACATATACAGCATCATGCCGCAGCTGTCCGACCTGCCCCTCCGCAGCCTCCTCTTCGCACCGGCCGCCCGGGCCGACCTCGTCGCCAAGCTACCCCGCGCCGGCGCCGACGTCGTCACCCTCGACCTCGAGGACGGCGTCGCCCCGGAGGCCGCCGCGGCGGCCCGCGCAGGGGCGGCGGCGGCGCTGCCGCAGCTCGCCGCCGCCGGGGAGCGCGCCTACGTGCGACTCAACCCGCCCGGCGACGGCGCCTTCGCCGCCGACCTCGCCGCGGTCGCGCCGGCGGGCCCGGCCGGCTACGTGCTGCCGAAGTGCGAGCGGCCGGAGACGGTCGCCGCGGCCGCCGCCGCGATCGCCGCCGCCCACGGCGGCGACTCGCCGCCGCTGGTGCTCGGGGTCGAGACCGTGCTGGGCGTGCTCGCGGCGCCGGCGCTCGCCGCCCTCGACGCTCCGATCCAGGCGCTCTACTTCGGCGCCGAGGACTTCGCCACCAGCGCCGGCGCCCGCCGCACGGTGGCCGGCAACGAGGTCCTCTACGCGCGCTCGCGGGTGCTGCTCGCCGCCCGCGCCGCCGGCGTGCTGGCGCTCGACCAGGCGATCGCCGACGTCCGCGACGACGAGCGTTTCGCCGCCGACGCCGCCGCCGGCCGCGACCTCGGCTACGACGGCAAGCTCTGCATCCACCCGCGCCAGGTCGAGCTCTCCCACGCCGCCTTCACGCCCTCCGCCGTCGAGCTGGCCGAGGCCGAGCGGCTGCTGGCGAGCTTCGAGGCGGCGCTGGCCGCCGGCGACGCGACGCCGCTGATCGAGGGCCGCATGGTCGACGAGCCGCTCGCCGCCCGGGCCCGCGCCGTGCTCGCCCGCGCCGGCGCCGGAGGAGGGCTCGATGACTGAGCCCGGCCAGGCGAGCGCGCCGGCCGACGTCCAGCGCGCCTGGGGGCACCTGATCGGCGGCGAGTGGACCTCGGGCTCGGGGCCGTCGCTGGCCGCCGTCGACCCCGCCAGCGGCGAGCGCATCGCGACGATCGCCGACGGCGGCGGCGAGGACGTCCGCGCCGCGGTCGCCGCCGCGAGCGCCGCCTTCCCGCGCTGGCGCCGCAGCTCGCCGGCGACCCGCGCGCAGCTGCTGCTGGCGCTTGCCGACCGGGTGCAGGAGCGGGCGCCGCAGCTGGCCGCGCTCGAGGCCTGGGACGCCGGCAAGCCGCTGCGGCAAGCGAGCAGCTGGGACCTGCCGCTCTGCGCCGAGGTCCTCCGCTACTACGCCGCCGTCGCCCGCACCGCCGGCGGCGAGCTGGCCGAGCCCAACGCCGGCACGCTGCAGCTGGTCCGCCGCCGCGCCGCCGGCCCGGTCGGGCAGATCATCCCCTGGAACGCGACCACGCTGATGGTGGCGATGAAGGTCGCGCCGGCCCTGGCGGCAGGTTGCACCGTCGTCCTCAAGCCCTCCGAGCTGGCCTCGCTGCCGGCGCTGGAGCTGCTGCGCTCCTGGTCGGACCTGCTGCCCGCCGGCGTCGTCAACCTCGTCACCGGCGGCCCCCGGGTCGGCAGCGCGATCGTCGCTGCTCCCGAGCTGCGGCGGATCAGCTTCACCGGCAGCCCGGTCGTCGGGCGCCAGGTGATGGCGGCCGCCGCCGAGCGGCTGGTGCCGGTGATCCTCGAGCTCGGCGGCAAGAGCCCGAGCATCGTCTTCCCCGACGCCGACCTCGAGGCCGCGGTCGAGGGGACGCTGGTCGGGATCGTCCCCAACCAGGGGCAGATGTGCGCGGCCGGCGCCCGCCTGCTGCTGCACGAGCGGATCGCCGACGAGTTCCTGGCGCTGCTCGGCGAGCGGGTCTCCGGTCTGCGGATGGGGCCGCCGCTGGACCCGGCGACCGACGTCGGCCCGCTGATCAGCGCCGGCCAGCTGGAGAAGGTGCTGGGCAGGATCGCGGCCGCGCGCGCGGCCGGCGCGCGCGAGCTGCCGCTGCTCGACGTGCCCGACGGCCTTCCCGCGGCCGGCAACTGGTGCCCGGTCCTCGCCTTCGACGGCGTCACGCCGGAGATGGCGATCGCCCGCGAGGAGGTCTTCGGCCCGGTCCTCTCGGTCCTGCGCTGGGAGGACGAGAAGCAGCTACCGGCGCTCGCCAACGCGGTCGACACCGGGCTCGCCGCCGCCGTCTGGTGCGGCGACGCCGGCCGCGCCCTCGACCTGCTCGACCGCGTCGACGCCGGCGTCGGCTGGGTCAACACCTACGGCTACCTGCCGCCGGGCGCCCCCTTCGGCGGCGTCAAGGACAGCGGCTTCGGCCGCGAGAACGGCGCCGCCGCGGTCGACGAGTACCGCGACGTGCAGACCGTGCTGCTGCGTCACCGCGGTCCCGGGACGACCCTCTACTGATGAGCGCCGCCACCGACACCGCCGGCGTCGCCGACCTGCGCGACGTGATCCGCCCCGGCGACGGGGTCCTCTGGAGCCAGGGCACCGGCGAGCCGCGGACGCTGACCGAGGCCTTCGTCCGCGACCTGCCCGAGTACCCCGGCGTCGAGCTCTTCCTCGGCGGCACCTTCAGCGAGACCCTCGCCGGCGCCGACCTCGCCGCCGTTCGCGTCACCGTGCTCGGCGGCGCCGGCGCCAACGCCCGTCTGGCGCCGCCGGGCGAGCTGGTCGTCCTGCCCTGCCACGTCTCCACGGTGCCGGCCCTGATCGAGGGCGGCGCGATCCGCGCCGACGTCGTCCTGATCCAGGTCGCGCCGGCGAGCGCCGACGGCTCCTACAACCTCGGCGTCATCGCCGACTACGTGCACGAGGCGATCGGCGCGGCCCGCCTCGTCGTCGCCGAGGTCAATGAGCGGATGCCGCGGACCGGCGGCGACACGCGGGTCGAGGCCGGGGCGATCGACCGCTTCGTCCACAGCTCGCGGCCGCTGGTCAGCGTCGCGCCGCCGCCGGCCGGCCCGGTCGAGCAGGCGATCGCCGCCCACGTCGCCGAGCTCGTTCCCGACGGGGCGACCCTGCAGGTGGGCATCGGCGCCGTCCCCAACGCGATCCTCGCCTGCCTGCGCGGCCACCGCGACCTCGGCCTGCACAGCGGCGCCGTCGGCGACGAGCTGGTCGAGCTGGTCGCCTGCGGGGCGATGACCAACGCCCGCAAGCGGGTCGACACCGGCGTCGCCGTGACCGGCGCCCTGTTCGGGACCGAGCGCCTCTACGAGTTCGCCGACGAGAACCCCGAGCTGGCGGTGCGCCGGCTGCGCCACACCCACGACCCGCGGACGATCGCCGCGCTCGGCCCCTTCGTCGCGATCAACGGCGCCCTCGAGGTCGACCTCACCGGCCAGGTCAACGCCGAGACGCTGGGCGGCCGCCACGTCGGCGCCGTCGGCGGCCAGGTCGACTTCGTGCGGGCGGCGATGTCGGCGCCGGAGGGGCGCTCGATCATCGCCCTGCCGGCGACCGCCGCCCGCGGCACCGCCTCGCGGATCGTCGCCCGCCTCGGCGACGGCGTCGTCACCACCGCCCGCAGCGACGCCGACGTCGTCGTCACCGAGCACGGCGTCGCCGAGCTGCGCGGCTGCTCGCTCCCCGAGCGGGCGCGGCGGCTGACCGCGATCGCGGCGCCGCAGTTCCGCGACGAGCTGAGCGAGGCCGGGAGGGCGCTGTGCTGAGCGAGCCCAGGGAGGTCGCGGTCGACGTCGCCGACGGCGTCTGGACGGTGACGATCGACCGGCCGCAGCGGCGCAACGCGCTCGGCGTCGCCACCGTCGCCGCCCTCGCCGAGGCGCTCGACCGCGTCTCCTCGGCCCCTGCCGAGGAGGCCCGGGTGCTGGTCCTCGGCGGCGCCGGCGACGACTTCTGCACCGGCGCCGACCTGCACGAGCGGCGGACGATGAGCACCGCCGCCAAGCGCGAGCACAGCCGCGCCCTCGCCACCCTGGTCCGCCGCGTCGCCGAGCTGCCGACCCCGACGATCGCCCGCATCGGCGGTTACGCCCTCGGCGGCGGCTGCGAGATGGCGCTGGCCTGCGACATGCGGGTGCTCTCCGAGCGCGCCGTCCTCGGCCTCACCGAGGCGCGGATCGGCGCCTTCCCCGGCGCCGGCGGCACCCAGCTGCTGACCCGCGTCGCCGGGCCGGCGGTCGCCAAGGACCTGATCTTCACCGCGCGCAAATTCGACGCGCCCGAGGCCGAGCGGCTGGGGATCGCTTCGCGCCTGGTGGCGCACGAGACCCTGGCTGAGACGACGGCCGCGCTGGCCAGCGCGATCGCCGCCAACGGGCCGCTCGGGGTGCGCTTCGCCAAGCAGGCGATCGACC
>JBEHWY010000218.1:0-4834 GCA_048498975.1 Actinomycetota bacterium
CCGCGCTTTCTCGCTGCCCCTGCCCGCTCGCCTTGCCGTCGGCTTCGCCGCCGGCGCGCTTGCGCTCTCCATCGCGCTCGCCGGCGCCGGCGCCGCCAGCGCGGCGCCGAAGCCGGCCGTGCTCACCTTCAAGACTGCGACGGTGGCCTCGCCCGGCAACCCGTCGGTCGCGATCGTTCCCTTCAGCGACGCGATCTACAAAGGCTGCGAAGAAGCGCCGGTGACCAAGGCCGGCTGCCAGACCGTCGGCGGCGTCTCCTACCGCTACGGGATCGGCGAGCTCGAGGTGACGGTGGCGCAGTGGGTCGCCTTCCTCAACACGGTCGACCCCCACGGGCGCAACCCCCACAACCTCTACGCCTCGACCGAGAGCGGCACCGCCTGGCCGCGCTTCGGCCAAATCGACTTCAAGGAAAAGGCCGCGCCCGGCCGCCACTACTCGCTGGCGGCGCCCGAATGGGCCGACAAGCCCTACGGCTTCGCCAACTTCCTGCGCGCCGCCCGCTTCGCCAACTCGCTCTACAACGGCAAGGTCGTCTCGAAGGTGACGAGCAGCGAGGGCGCCTTCGACTACGTCACCTACCGGGTGCGGCTCTCGCGCAACAGCGAGAACGGGATGTACGACATGCGGACGCGGAAGATGACCCGCGAGCACAAGCGCGGCTTCGTCATCCCCAGCCAGGACGAGTGGATCAAGGCCGCCTACTACGACCCGAGCGGCGGCGGCACCTACTCCTACTGGAAGTACCCGACCAACGCCGGCGTCTTCGGCGACGGCAGCGCCACCGCGCCCGCGGCGACGACGCTCAACCCGAGCAACGGCGAAGTCACCAACGCCGCCACCCAGCCGCTCGCCGACTACCACGCCTCCGGCGTGCCGGCTCCCTCCTGGTGCCCGTCGGGCCAGTCGGCCGAAGCCTGCACCGTGACCAACCCGTTCGGGCTCGACCAGAAGACCTACGAAGAGGCCTTCCAGGGCAGCCTCACCGGCGTCGGCCAGTCGCGCACCTTCTCGCCGTGGGGCACGCTCGACCAGGGCGGCAACGCGGTCGAGTGGACCGACACGATCACGCCGCCCCCGTTCGGGGTCAAGGGCGCCCGCGTCTGGCGCCGGCTGCACGGCGGCATCGCCAACGCCCCCGCCTACCAGCTATGGCTCTCGGCGGTCGGCCTGCAGCCGCAGGACAACGCCTTCTACACCGCGACCTACCCCTGGCTCGGCTTCCGCATCGGGGTTCTCGGAACCCTCGGCGCGAAGAAGTAGGCGTTAGCTTGAGGGCGTGCCGGTCACGGTCGACGAGCTGACGATCGCCGACGCCCCGGGGGCGTGGGCGGCGCTCGGCTTCGTGGTCGAGGGCGAGGGCTGCCAGGTCGGCGAGCTGCGGCTGCGCTTCGCCGGCGCCGAGGCGCGCGGCGAGGCGCCCTGCGGGCTGGTCGGCTGGTCGCTGCGCGGCGCGGAGTCGACCGAGCTCGACGGCCTGCCGACCGCGCTGTCGGACCCGCCCCTGCCGGAGCCCGCGCCACCGCAGCCGAACGGCATCGAAGCCGTCGACCACGTCGTCGCGATCACGCCGCGGCTGCAGCGGACCGTGGCGGCGCTGCAGGAGGCCGGCCTCGACCTGCGCCGCATCCGCGAGGAGCCGACCCCGGCCGGCGCTCCGCGCCAGGCCTTCTTCCGCCTCGGACCGACGATCCTCGAGGTGGTCGAGGAGCCGGCCGACGTCGCCGAGCGCAACGGGCCCGACCGCCCGGCCTTCTTCTGGGGGCTCGCCTTCGCCGTCGCCGGGATCGACGCCGCCGTCGCCGCCCTCGGCCCCGAGCGGGCCAGCGAGGTGCGCGACGCGGTCCAGCCCGGCCGCCGCATCGCCAGCCTGCGCCGCGGCGCCGGCCTCGCCCTGCCCGTCGCCCTGATCACCCCGGCGCCGCCCCGCGCCGGCGGGGGCTGAGTGGCCGACCCCTTCCCCGAGCACCTGGTGCCGATGCTGGCCAAGCTCTCGAAGCTGCCGGCAAAGGACGAGGGCTGGGCGGCGGAGGTGAAGTGGGACGGCGTGCGGGCGATCGCCTACTGCCGCGGCGGCGAGCTGCACCTGGAGACGCGCAACCTCAACGACGTCACCGCCCAGTACCCGGAGGTGGGGGAGCTGGCCGCGCAGCTCGGCGGCCGCGACGCGGTCCTCGACGGAGAGCTGGTCGCCTTCGACGCCGAGGGCAGGCCCAGCTTCGGCCGCCTGCAGCAGCGGATGCACCTGCTCGACGAGCGCACGGTGCGCCAGCGGATGCGCAGCCACCCGGTCACCTACGTCGTCTTCGACCTCCTCCACTTCGACGGCCACGCCCTGCTCGACCAGCCCTACACGCGCCGCCGCGAGCTGCTCGAGGCGCTGGAGCTGGACGGCCCGAGCTGGCAGACGCCGGGCTACTCGACCGGCCACCTCGCCGAGCTGCTGGCGGCGAGCGCCGCCCAGGACCTGGAGGGGCTGGTGCTGAAGCGCCTGGACAGCGGCTACGCGCCGGGCAAGCGCAACGGTAACTGGCTGAAGGTGAAGAACCTCGGCCGCCAGGAGTTCGTGATCGGCGGCTGGGAGGGGGGAGCGGGGCGGCGGCAGGGGCGGATCGGCTCGCTGCTGCTCGGCTGGTTCGACGCCGGCGGCGAGTTCCGCTATGCCGGCAAGGTCGGCACCGGCTTCAGCGAACGCGACCTCGACGAGCTGCTCGAGCGGCTGGCGCCGCTGGCGCGCGAGAAGAACCCGTTCGCCGCCGGCCGCGGCCCGCGCGGCGCCAACTATGTCGAGCCGCGGCTGGTCTGCGAGGTCGAGTACCGCGAGCTGACCGGCGACGGCCTCGTCCGCCACGGCGCTTTCAAGGGCCTGCGCGAGGACAAGCCGGCGCGCGAGGTGACGCTGGAGCGGCTTTGAGGTGGCGGCAGGTTTCTTGAGCGGCAGACCGAAGCTGTCTAGGCTGCGCGCGTGTCCGTCTCCAATCCCCTCGCCGAGCTGATCGGCGAGGCGCACGCCTTCGAGGACCTCGACGAGTTCCGCCACGGGATCCCGGTCCTGCTGCGCCGCTTCGTCGCCGCCGACGTCGCCTCCTACAACGAGATGGACCAGAACCCGGACGGGAGCTGGTGGACGAGCGACCCGTTCCTGCCGGTGACGCCGGAGCAGGAACAGCGCTTCGCCGAGCTCTCCGGCGAAAACCCGGTCCTCGCCTACGTGCGGCGCACGCTCGACGGCCGCCCGCGGCGGATCTCCGACTTCGTCAGCCGCGAGGAGTTCCACCGGCTGCGCGTCTACCGCGAGTTCTACGGCGAAATCGCGGCCGAGTACCAGGTGGCGTTGACCCTGCCCTCGCGGCCGCCGGTCGTGATCGGCCTCGCCCTCACCCGCGCCGAGCAGGACTTCAGCGACCGCGAGGTGGCGCAGCTCGCGGTCGCCCGGCCGCACCTGATCCAGGCCTACCGCAACGCCGAGCTGGCGGCGGCGCGGGAGGCGACGATCGCCGCCCTGCAGGCGAACCTCGAGGACGTCGGCACGGCGGTGATCGTGGTCGATCGCCGCGGCCGCGTCGACATGGCGACGCCGGCCGGTCGGCGCCTGCTCGAAGGACGCCTGGGCGGGGAGCGGGGGAGGGTCGCCGCCGACCTGGGCGAGCTGCTCGCCGCCCGCCGCGAGGCGGGCACGCCGGCGACCGAGCCGCTGCAGCTCGCCGACGGCGAGGGCACGATCTCGCTGCGCGTCCTGCGCGGGCCGGAGAGCGACAGCGAACTGCTGGTGATCGAGCCCGGGGCGAGCGGCCTCAGCGTTCCCGGCCTGCAGGCGCTCGGCCTCACCCGGCGCCAGGCCGAGGTGCTGCGCTGGATCGCGCTCGGCCGCCGCGGCCCCGACGTCGCCCGCCTGCTCAGCCTCTCCCCCCGCACGGTCGAGAAGCACCTGCAGGGGGTCTACGCGAAGCTCGGCGTCGAAAACTCCTCGCAGGCCGCGGCGACGGCTTGGGCGGCGATGGGTGTGCGATTGCCGGAGGCCTGAGCGGGGCGCGCCGCCGCGATCAGATCGAGTCCTGCATTTGCCCCCATATAGGTGGTAAATGCAGGACTCGATTTCAGGCGCCCTGGCGGGAGGGCTCGCGGGGCGGGTCGGCGGGGCGGAGGCCGCCGTCGGCCCAGCGTTGCAGGTAGCGCAGGGCCAGGAGCAGGGCGGCGGGGATGACGAGGGCGCCGCTGATGGCCAGGAACCAGATCTCGCTGGCGTCGCTGCCGGCGCCGATCGTGTGGCCGACGGCGAGCAGCCAGAAGACGGCGGTGAAGCGGTGCAGGCGGCGCCAGCGGGCGGCGCCGATGCGGTCGCGCAGGTAGTAGGAGAGGCCGAGGAAGGCGAGGCCGTAGCCGGCGACGATGCCATCCCGGTCCAGAACTGGCGGTAGCTGCCGGCGAAGGGGATCAGGATGCCGCTGAGGCCGGGGCGCAGGTAGGCGTCGCCGAGCAGGGCGAGGCCGTGCAGGGCGACCATCGCCAGCGTCGTCAGCGAGAGCGCCTCGTGGATCGCGCGCAGGTCGCGCTTGCTGTTGGTCTTGCGTTTGGAGCTGACCATCAGGCCGACGGCGACGCTGGCGCTGGCGAGGATCAGGGCGGCGGCGCCGGCGGCGCGGCTGGTGATCCAGAAGAGGTGGTTGGCGACGTTCATGCGGCCACCTTCGCGCCGGCCGGCGCCCGCTCGGGCACGACCTCGGCGGCGCCGCCGTCGAAGACGAGGACGCCGCCGTGGGGCAGGTATTCGGCGGCGTGCTCGGGGCCGGCGAGCAGGGCGGACTTGGCGTGGACCTCGGCCGCCAGTGCCGT
>JBEHWY010000219.1:0-4802 GCA_048498975.1 Actinomycetota bacterium
CGACAAGACGGCCAACGTGGCGGCGATCGTCGCCCAGATGGAAGCCGCGGCGACGGCGGGGGTCAAATTCCTCGTCTTCCCCGATCTCAGCATCACCGGGACGAGCTTCGCCGATCGTGCCGCGGCCGAAGGCGTCGCCGAGTCGCTCGGCGGCCCGAGCATCGCCGCGATCGCGGCGAAGGCGGCGACGCTGAACATGACCGTCGTCGTCGGCCTCCCCGAGTCCGCGGGAGGCAAGCTGTACGACACGTCGGTCCTGATCGGGCCCGGCGGCGTCATCGGCTCGCACCGCAGCACCCAGCTCAGCGACAAGCAGGTCGGCATCTTCGACGAGGGCAACACGGTCTCGCCGGTGTTCGACACTGCGGCCGGCCCGGTCGGCCTCGTCTCCGGCTACGAGAACTACTTCCCCGAGGTGGCTCGCAGCCTGGCCATCCGTGGCGCGCTGGTGATCGCCGGCGGCTACGACGAGGAAGGCACCGTCTGGCGTGAACTCGCCCGCACCCGCGGTTCCGAGGACAAGATCTACATGCTGGCGGCCAACCAGTCGACGGCCGGCGGCAAAAGTGTGATCGCCAGCACCAGCCGGGCGATCAACGCCGAAATGACGAACGCCGCGGCCGGCTTCGCGAAAGCGACGCTGAACCTGACGACGATCGCCAACCGGTACTACACCTACGTCGACCAGTCGACCGACAAGGCGCGGACGACGCACTACTACCTCGACCGCCGCCCGCAGATCTACGCGCCGCTCAGCGCCAAGTCGGCGAGCGGCACGACGCTGCTGCTGGACAAGGAAGCGATCGCGATCGGCGGCGGCGACGTCACCGCGACCGCGACCGTGACCGGCAGCGAAGAAGCGGCGCCCGCCGGCGCGGTTCTCTTCAGCGTCGGTGGCGAAGTGCTCGGCGAAGCGCCGCTCAGTGGCGGCCTCGCCTCGCTGGTCGTGCCGAGCACCAAATTGAAGCCCGGCCACCAGGTGCTGACCGCGACTTACGTCGGCAGCGAAGACCTGGCCGAATCGAGCGGCAAAGCCGCGGTCGAGGTCGCCAAGGCGACGCCGTCGCTGGCGGCGAGCCTGCTGCCGGCGACCGTTCTCGCCGGCGAGGGCACGGCGGTCAAAGTCAGCGTCGCCGCCGGCGGCGTCGGCACGGTCGGCGGCTCGGTCGCGGTCACCGTCGCCGGCCAGACGTTCACCGCGCCGGTCAGCGGCGGCTCGGCCACGGTGCCGCTGCCGGCCCTGGCCAGCGCCGGCAGCTACCCGGTCGCCGTCCACTACGCCGGCGACGACCTCGTCGCCGAGGGCGACCAGGGCCTGACCCTGACGGTGTCCAAGGCGACGCCGTCGATCACGGTCAAGCTCGCCAAGCACGCCGTCCCCAGCGGCGGCACGACCACCGCCAAGGTGCAGATCTCGGCCCCGGGCCTGCCCGGACCGGACGGCACGGTGACCGTGCGCAGCCGCGGCCACAAGGCCGAGTTCCCGCTCACCGCCGGCCTCGCCACGGTCAAGGTCCCCGCCGGCGGCAAGGCCGGGGCGCTCAAGGTGACGGTCAGCTACGCCGGCTCCGACGCCCTCGACCCGGTGAGCAAGAAGGTGACCCTGCGGGTCAAGCGGTAGGGCAGAGGTCGCCCGGCCACTAGCCGTGGCAGTCCTTTTCCGGGAAGTGTCCGGAAAAGGACTGCCACACTCTGAGGGGCGGGCGGCCCGGCGCACCCACAGGGCAGGTAGGTGCGCCGGCCCGCCCGCCTCGAGCCCCGCCCCCGAGAGTCGTGGTTCCTTTTGGACCTCCTGGTTCCAAGAGGAACCAGGGGATGCCAACGCGACCGGGATCTCCATCCCGCGGTTCCTTTGTCCTGTCCACGCGGACAAAGGAACCACGGGATCCGCACGCCAGCATCTGGCCGCCCCCGACATTCACCACTCGCCGCGCCGCGCGTCGGCCCAGATATCGACCTCGCCGTCCTCGCCGAGACGGCCGTCGATCTCGGCCAGCTCCTCGGCGCTGAGCTCGAGGTTGTCGAGGGCGGCGACGTTCTGCTCGAGCTGGCGCACCGAGGAGGCGCCGATCACCAGCGAGGTGACCCGCTCGTCGCGCAGCGCCCAGGCCAGCGCCAGCTGCGCCAGGGTCTGGCCGCGGCGCGCGGCGATCGCGTTCAGCTCGCGCAGGCGGCCGATCAGCTCTTGGTTGATCCAGCCGCGGTCGAAGGTCTCCTGTTCGCGCGCCGCGCGCGAGTCCGCGGGGATGCCCTCCAGGTAGCGGTCGGTGAGCAGGCCCTGGGCGAGGGCGGTGAAGCCGATCACGCCGATGCCGAGCTCGGCGGCGGCGTCGAGCAGGCCCTCGTGCTCGATCCAGCGGTTGATCATCGAGTAGGAGGGCTGGTGGATCAGCAGCGGCGTGCCGAGGTCGGCGAGGATCGCCGCCGCCTCGCGGGTGCGCTCGGCGTCGTAGGAGGAGATGCCGACGTAGAGCGCCTTGCCCGAGCGCACGGCGGCGTCGAGCGCGCCCATCGTCTCCTCCAGCGGCGTCGTCCCGTCGAGCCGGTGGCTGTAGAAGACGTCGACGTAGTCGAGGCCCATGCGCCGCAGCGACTGGTCGAGCGAGGCGAGCAGGTACTTGCGCGAGCCGCCGCCCTGCCCGTAGGGGCCCGGCCACATGTCCCAGCCGGCCTTGGTCGAGATCACCATCTCGTCGCGGTAGGGGCGGAAGTCCTCGCGCATCAGGCGGCCGAAGTTGACCTCGGCGGCGCCGTAGGGCGGGCCGTAGTTGTTGGCGAGGTCGTGGTGGGTGATGCCGAGGTCGAAGGCGCGGCGCGCGATCGCCCGCTGGGTCTCGAAGGGCCGGTCGTTGCCGAAGTTGTGCCAGTAGCCGAGCGAGAGCAGCGGCAGGTCGAGCCCCGAGCGCCCGCAGCGCCGGTAGCTCATCGCGCCGTCGTAGCGACCTGCGTCAGCGACGTAGCTCACCCCACAGAGGGTAGGGAGGCCGGGCGGCCGGCTCGATCAATCAGGGTCCTTGGCGGTGACCTTGTCCAGAAAGGGAAACCTGACTGTCTGATTTTGGCCAGTGGTCCAGTTTGCTGACTCGACGGCCAAATTAGGTTCCGCGCTCCCCCACATCCACCCGCCTCCTCGGGTCCCCTCCCCGAGTTCGAGGAGGACCCACAGGAGGTCACATGGCAGTTCGGAATCGTTTCCTACCGTTCGCTGCCGCGCTCGTCGCGGCGGCCTTGATGCTGGTCGCGCTGGCGGCGTCGGCGTCGGCGGCCCCGTTCACCGGCAAGGTGAAGATCGCCGCCGTGCAGACCTCGCCGGTCTTCCGCGACAAGGCGGGCAACCTCGCCGACATGGAGACGAAGGCGCGCGCCGCGGCCGCCGAAGGCGCCGACCTGATCGTCTTCCCCGAGCTCTCGCTGACCGGCTACAAGTACCGCTCGCGGGCGGAGATGGCGCCCGACGCCGAGCCGGTGCCGGGACCGAGCACCGCGGCGATGGCCGAAGTCGCCGAAGAAACCAAGACCTACATCGCCTTCGGCCTGGTCGAGTCCGCAGGGGACGGGCTCTATGACGGCGTCGTCCTCGTCGGCCCCGAAGGCTACGTCGGCAAGTACGAGAAGATCACGATGGGCCACCAGAGCGAGGCCGTGCTCTTCACCCGCGGCCCCTCGGCGCCGCCCGTCTTCGACACCTCGATCGGCCGCATCGGGCTGGCCAGCTGCTACGACGGCGCCTTCCCCGAGAACGCGCGCCTGATGGGTCTCGGCGGGGCGCAGATCATGGTCCTGATCGACACCGAGAACGGCACCACCTGGCGCGACTACGTGCGCACGCGCGCGGTCGAGAACGGCGCCTTCGCCGTCGTCGCCAACCGGATCGGGACCGAGCGCAACTCGACCTTCAACGGCTACAGCCTGATCGCCGGCCCGAAGTACGAACTGCTGGCCAACGCCAGCACCAACGCGGTCGAAACCGTCTCCGCGACGGTCGATCTCGGCGACACCAGCCGCAAGTTCGTGCTCGAGCGGCGGCCGGAGCTCTATCGCGCGGTGACCAAGCCGATGACCCCGGCGGTGCTCGGCCTCGACGCCGAACCGCAGAGCTCGGTCACCGGCACCGCGACCAAAGTCGACGTCAGCCTGGCGACCACGGCGCTGCCCGCCGGCACGCCGGTGCAGGCGACGATCCGCGACTCCGGCGGCAACCCGATCAGCGAGGCGAGCGGCGTGCTCGGCGTCGACCAGGGCGTGCTCGCGATGACCGTCCCGGCCACGGCGCCGGTCGGCACCGGCAAACTCGAAGTGAGCGCCGGCGGCTCGACCAAGACGATCCGCTTCACGGTCAAGGACCAGCAGCGGCCGGGCGTGCTCGGCACCGTGCCCGATAGCGAAGCCTCGACCGCCAGCAGCGTCTACGTCGGCTTCGACTCGGCGCTGGAAGCCTCGGCCTCGGTGCCGATCAAACTGACCGGCGGCGGCCAGGAATTCAACCTGACCGGCGCGGTCAACCAGTCGGTGACCGACAACCGGGTGGTCGCTCCTTACACGGGCCTGCTCGCCGGCACCACGTACACCGTGACGATCCCGGCGGGGGCCGTCCACGAAGCCGTCACCGGCACCCCGAACGACGCCTACTCGTTCACCTTCACCACCGCCGAAACGGCGAAAACGGTGGTCGGCGCCGTCGCCCAGATCACGACGACGCCGCTCGACAAGACGGCCAACGTGGCGGCGATCGTCGCCCAGATGGAAGCCGCGGCGACGGCGGGGGTCAAATTCCTCGTCTTCCCCGATCTCAGCATCACCGG
>JBEHWY010000220.1:0-4753 GCA_048498975.1 Actinomycetota bacterium
ACGTCCCCGACCCACAGCTCGGCGCCGAGCTCCCGCAGCGCCGCGGCGCGCGCGGGGTCGCGGACGAGGCACCTGACGCCCTGGCCGGACCCGGCCAGGGCGGCGGCGAGCCTGCCGCCGACGAAGCCCGTCGCTCCTGCGATCAAGGTCGTCCCAGGGATCGTTCAAAGCTACTCCACTGCCGGACCCCTGCCGCCTGCAAGACTGGCCCGGTGGCCGTGCACGTCCTCGAGCGGAGCCAGCGGGTGGAGGTTCCGGCCGCCCGCGCCTTCGACTTCTACGCCGACGCGCGCAACCTGGAGCCGATGACGCCGCCCTGGCTGCACTTCCGCCTGCTGACCCCGAGGCCGGTGACGATGGCGGCCGGCACGCTGCTGGACTACCGCCTGCGCCTGCACGGCTTCCCGATCCGCTGGCAGACCCGGATCGAGACCTGGGAGCCGCCCCTCCGCTTCTCCGACACGATGACCAAGGGCCCCTACGCCAGCTGGGAGCACACCCACACCTTCGAGGCCGAGGGCGAGGACGCCTGCACGATGCACGACCGCGTCGCCTACTCACTGCCGCTCGGGCCGGCGGGCGAGCTCGCCCACCGGCTCTTCGTCCGCCGCGACCTCGAGCGGATCTTCGACTTCCGCTGCGACGCCTTCGCCGCCCACTTCGCGGGCGGCTGAGGCACCGGCGCTCAGGCGCCGGTGCGGATCAGCTTCTTGTTGACGAACTCGTCGGCGCCGAAGCGGCCGAGCTCGCGACCGAAGCCCGAGCGCTTGACGCCGCCGAAGGGCAGCTCCGGGCTGTCGGCGCCGACGATGTTGACGTAGACCATGCCGGCGTCGATCTGGTCGGCGACGCGGGCGCCCTGGTCGGGGTCGCTGGTCATCACGTAGGAGCCGAGCCCGTAGGGGGTTGCGTTGGCGAGCTGCACCGCCGCCGCCTCGTCGGCGACGCGGTAGACCTGGGCGACGGGGCCGAAGAACTCTTCCCTGGCGGCGTCGCTGTCGGTCGAGATCCCGGTCAGCACCGTCGGCTCGAAGTAGTTGCCGTCGCGGTTGCCGCCGACGACCACCTCGGCGCCGTCGTCGATCGCCCGCTTGACCTGGTCCTCGAGCCGGTCGGCGGCGGTCTTCGAGGAGAGCGGGCCGACCGCGGCCCCCTCCTGCTTCGGATCGCCGGGCTTGGCCGCGGCGAGCGCCGCCGAGAACTTCTCCAGGAAGGAGTCGTAGAGGTCGTCGACGACGATGAAGCGCTTGGCCGCGTTGCAGGCCTGGCCGGTGTTCTCCAGCCGCGCTTCGACCGCCGCCTGCACGGCGCCGTCGAGGTCGTCGGTGCCGAGCAGGATGAACGGGTCCGAGCCGCCGAGCTCGAGCACGACCTTCTTCAGGTTGCGACCGGCGATCTCGGCGACGGCGGCGCCGGCGCGCTCGGAGCCGGTGACGGAAACGCCGCGCACGCGCGGGTCGGCGATCACCCACTCGATCTGCTCGTTGGCGGCGTAGATGTTCTCGTAGGCGCCCGCGGGGAAGCCCGCCTCGGCGAAGATCTCGGCCATCGCCGCCGCCGATTCGGGGCACTGCGGCGCGTGCTTGAGCAGCACCGGGTTGCCGATGATCAGGTTCGGCCCGGCGAAGCGCGCCACCTGGTAGTAAGGGTAGTTCCAGGGCATGATCCCGAGCACGACGCCGAAGGAGCTGCGGCGCACGATCGCCGTCCCCTCGCCGCCGAGCAGCTCGATCGGCTCGTCGGCAAGCAGCTTCTCCGCGTTGTCGGCGTAGTAGTCGTAGATCGCGCCGGCGAACTCGACCTCGCCGACCGCCTGCTCGATCGGCTTGCCCATCTCGCGGACGATGATCTCGCCGAGCTCCTGGGCGCGCTCGTTGTGGAGCTCGCCGACACGGCGGATCAGGGCACCGCGCTCGGCCGCGGTCGTCGTCGCCGACCAGCTCCGGTGCGCCTCGTCGGCCCGCCCGATCGCAGCGCGCAGCTCGTCGTCGCTGATCGTCGGGTACTCCTTGATCGTCTCGCCCGTGGCCGGATCGACTACCGCGTAGATGCTCATACGACTCCTCGCCTCTCTCCGTATTTGCGAACTTCTGAAGGGTCTTCCCACACTAGCTGGCGCACGTCGCCGACTTCGCGGTTTGTGCCGGCGCGGCGCACGGGAGCGCGGGCGTGCGCCGCTCAGGCCAGGTTCCAGAGCTGCAGCGGCTCCAGCTCGCCGCGGGCGATCATCTCGCGGCAGAGCAGCCGCTGGATCTTGCCGCTGGTCGTCTTCGGCACCGCGCCACGCGGGCAAAGCGCGACGCGATGCAGCTGCACGTCGAGCTCGGCCGCGACCCGGCGCCGAACCTCGCCGATCACCGTCGCCGCCGTGGCGGGCTCGGAGTCTTCGACCTCGAGCACCAGGCCAACCCCCTCGGCGCCCCCCGCCTCGACACTGAAGGCGGCGCTGCAGTGGGGGCGGATCAGGTCGTGCGCGGCCTCGGCGCTGGCCTCGATGTCGTGCGGATGGAGGTTCCTGCCGTTGAGGATGATCAGCTCCTTGAGCCGGCCGACGACGAAGAGGTCCTCGCCGTCGACGAAGCCGAGATCGCCGCTGCGCAGGAAATCCCGCTCGCCCGCCTCACCGGCGAGGCGGGCGCCGAAGGCCGCCGCCGTCTCCGCCGGGCTGCGCCAGTACCCGGCCGCGACCGACGGCCCCGCGACCCAGATCTCGCCGACCTCGCCCGGCGCGCAGCGCCGGCCGCTGCCGGGGTCGACGATCGCCACCTCGTGCGCGGAATCGGGACGGCCGCAACCGACCAGCACCGCTTCGCCCGCGCCGCCCCGCGGCGGCTCGATCCGCGCCGCCGCCAGCGCCTCCGCATCCACGCTCAGCGTGCGCGTCTGCGCGCCCAGCGGCGGGCCGGTCACCATCAGCGTCGCCTCGGCCAGGCCGTAGCAGGGGTAGAAGGCGGTGCGGCGGAAGCCGCAGGGGGCGAAGCTGTCGCCGAACCGCTGGATCGTCTCCGCCCGGATCGGTTCGGCGCCGTCGAAGGCGACCTCCCAGCTGGAGAGGTCGAGCTGTTCGCGAACCTCCTCGCCGACTCGCCGCAGGCAGAGGTCGTAGGCGAAGTTCGGCCCGCCGCTGACCGTCGCCCGGTGACGGGAGATCCCTTCCAGCCACGCCGCCGGCCGCTTCACCACCGCCAGGGGCGACATCAGGATGCTTGTGCCGCCGACGAAGACCGGCTGCAGGATGCCGCCGATCAACCCCATGTCGTGGTACGGCGGCAGCCAGTTGAGGCCGCGGGTCTCGGCGGTGATCCCGAAGGCGCGGGTGATGAACGACGAGTTGTCGAGCAGGTTGCCGTGGGTCAGCATCACCCCGCGCGGCTCCCTGGTCGAGCCCGAGGTGTACTGGAGGAAGGCGAGCTCCTCCAGCGCCGGCACAGGCGCCTCGGCGGGCGCCGGGCTCCCGTCCAGGGCCTCCTCGAGCGCGATCCAGGTCGCTCGGCCAAGCTCCGGGTGCTCGGCCCGCAGCGCCGCCGCCCCGTCGCGGATCGCGGCGTGGGTGAGGATCGCTCCGACCTCGGCGTCGGCGGCGATCCGCAGCAGCCGCGAGAGAGTGCGCTCGAGGCGTTTGGGGTGCGGCGGCGGCGCTGACACCCCAACAACCGCCGCCTGGAAGCAGCCGTAGACGGCGCGCGCGTAGTCGAGCCCCGGCGGCAGCAGGAGCAGCACCCTCGCCCCCGGCTCGACGCAGCCCGCGAGCGCCTCGGCCAGAGCGCGCGCATCCCGGTGCAAGCCGGCGAAGGTCACCCTCTCCAGCTCCTCCTCGCCTCCGTGCAGGAAGCCGAAGGCGCCGTCCTCGGGAATCGTCGCGGCCCGCTCCTGCAGCATCTGCGCGAAGCTCATCGGTCCTCTCCCTCCTCCTCTTCGCCGGCGAAGGCGGCGGCCTCGCCGAGCGCCTCGTCGCAGATCTCGAGCGCCAGCCGCAGCTGGTCCTCGCTCGTCACCATCGGCGGCAACAGCCGGATCGTCCGCCGCGAGCCGAGGCAGGGCGAGACGAGCAGGCCGCGGTGGGCAAGCTCGACCAGCATGCTGCCGGCGGCGCCGGGGCTGCTCAACGTCAGGCCGCGCAGAAGGCCGCGGCCGCCGACCTCGACGAGCACCCCGCGGTGGCGACCGGCCAGCTCGGCGAGACCGGCGTCGAGGGCACTCGCCAGCATCGCCGCCTGCTCGGCCAGCGACTCGATCGCCACCAGCGCCGCGCTGCCCGCCGCACAGGCGAGCGGATGACCGCCGAAGGTCGCCGAGTGCCAGGTCGGATCGGCCGCCAGCGGCGCATAGAGAGCCTCGCCGGCGACCAGCGCCGAGAGCGGCATCACGCCGCCGCCGAGGGCCTTGCCGAGCAGCACCGCGTCGGGCTCGAGGCCGGCGTCGACCGCCGGCGAGACCGGTCCGCAGCGCCGCAGCCCGGCCTGGATCTCGTCGCTGATCACGAAGGCGCCGCCGGCGCGGGCGTCGGCGGCCCAGCGGCGCAGGGTCGCCGGGTCGAGCTCGCGCGCCCCGGCCTCGCCCTGAACCGGCTCGAAGACGAGCGCCGCGACGTCGCCGCGCTCGAGTTCGCGGCGGACGCCGTCGACGTCGTCGCAGGCGAGGTGGGTGACCCCGCCCAGCAGCTCGTCGACGCCGACGCGGAAGGCCGGGTTCCAGGTCAGCGCCAGCGCTCCCAGGGTCTTGCCGTGGAAGCCGCCCTCGACCGCCAGCACCC
>JBEHWY010000221.1:0-4730 GCA_048498975.1 Actinomycetota bacterium
GTGCGATCGGCGGCGGAGAGGCTGGAGTCGACGCGGATGGCATTGGCCGACCGGCCGGCCCGGCGAAGACGGTCGAGAGAGTCGGCCCGGGGAGGGTCGCGGCGCCGGCCTGCAGGACGGTGTAGCCCCAGACGCCGGTGAGGAAGAGGACGTTGCCGAGGATCAGGGAGAAGAAGGCCGCCGCGAAGAGCAGCGTGCCGAGGTTGCCGAGGGCGAAGGAGCGGTGAGCGAAGAGCTCCGGTTCGACGATCGGGCGCGGGTGGGAGAAGCTGCGCCGGGCGACGGCGGCGAGCAGGACGAGGCCGGCGGCGAAGCAGGCGAGGGTCGGCGCCGCGCTCCAGCCCCAGTCGTTGCCCTCGACGATCCCCAGCGTGATCAAAGCCAGGCCGAGGGCGAGCGCGATGGCGCCGGGCAGGTCCGGCAGGCGCGAATCGACCCGGGCTTGGTCGCTGAGGCGGCTGCGGCCGGCGAGCAGGATCGCGGCGCCGAGCGGCAGGTTGACGAGGAAGACGAGGCGCCAGTCGGAAAGCTCGACGAGGGCGCCACCGAGGGTCGGGCCGACCGCGGCCGCCGCGGCCGCGGCCGCACCCCAGAGGCCGACGCCGGCGGCACGCCGCTCGACCGGGAAGCGGTCGAGGACGATCGCCAGCGAGGCCGGCGCGATCAGCGCCGCGCCGACGCCCTGGACGACGCGGAAGGCGATCAGCAGCTCGAGCGTGGGCGCCGCCGCGCAGAGCAGGCTGGCGGCGGTGAAGGAGGCGACGCCGAGGAGGAAGACGCGCTTGTGGCCGAAGCGGTCGGCAAGGCCGCCGGCGGGGACGAGCAGGGCGGCGATGACGACGAAGTAGCCGTCGAGGACCCAGGAGAGGAGGTCGCGCCCGGAGCCGGAGAAGGAGGCGGCGATGTCCGGGAAGGCGATGTTGACGATCGTCGTGTCGAGGAAGGCGACGAAGGCCCCCGCGCAGGCGACGGCGATCGCGCTCTTTCTATGTCCACCGTCATACATCGGCCGAGAGACTAGACTATGTCCGTGGTCATAGGCAACTCCAATCGGTCGCGTGGCGCTTTTGGCTACGGGGGGTGAACGAACGCGCCACGGCGCAAAGTCGCGCGATGGCCGCGAGCGCCTCCTCTACGGCGCCGGCCGGCTGCTCGCCGAGCGCGGCTACGCGGGAATGGAGTTGCGCGACGTCGCCGAGCGCGGCGAGGCCCCGCGCGGCTCGATCTACCACCACTTCCCCGGCGGCAAGGCCCAGCTCGCGGCGGAGGCGGCGGAGCTCGACGGCGTCCGCATCCGGATCGGGATCGAACGCTCGCTGGTCGAGCGCGGCCTGCGCGAGACGCTGGCCAAGTTCGCTGAGATCTTCCGCAAGCAGGCCGCTGGCGATCCCGCCCGGATCGGCTGCCCGGTCGCCGCCGCGGCCCTCGCCCGGCCCGATGACCCGGCCCTCGCCGACGCCGCCACCGCCGCCTTCGCCAGCTGGGAAGGGGCGATCGCCGCGGCCCTGGAACGCGAAGGCGTCAGCGCCGCCAAGGCCGCGAACTTCGCCGGCATGGTCATCTCCACGGTCGAGGGGGCGCTCGTCCGCACCCGCGCCGCCGGCGACCTCGCCCCGCTGAACGCGGCGATCGCCGGGCTCGGCGACGCGCTCGACGCGCTGCTCGCCGAGGCGTCCTGACGATCCATCCGCGCTGCTACCCTGCGCGAGTAGGCAGCCTGCCTGCGCGTCTCTGTTCTCTCGACAGCGAGGAATGCGCGCTTTGACTACCGATCGGCGGCTCATCGAAGACCGCGACGGACCGCGTGATGAGTGCGGCGTCTTCGGCGTATACGCACCCGGTCACGAGGTCGCCCGGCTCGCCTACTTCGGGCTCTACGCGCTGCAGCACCGCGGCCAGGAGTCGGCCGGGATCGCCACCTGCGAGGGCGGCCACATCACCACGCTGCGCGACTCCGGCCTCGTCTCCCAGGTCTTCGACGAGGAGAAGCTGATGGCGCTGCAGGGCGACATGGCGATCGGCCACGTGCGCTACTCGACCACCGGCGGCGGCTCCTGGGAGAACGCGCAGCCGGTCTGGCGCGACGACGGCCGCGAGCTGGCGCTGGCCCACAACGGCAACCTGACCAACGCGGTCGAGCTGTGGAGCGAGCTGAAGGAGCGCGGGATCGACTTCCGCGGCACCTCCGACTCGGAGATCATCGCCGCGCTGCTCTCCAGCCACGGCGGGCGGATGGTCGAGGACGCCGTCGCCGAGGTGATGCCGCGCCTGGAGGGGGCCTACTCGACGGTGGTGATGACCAAGCGGGCGATCGTCGCCTTCCGCGACCCGCACGGGATCCGGCCGCTCAGCCTCGGCCGACTCGACGACCGCTTCGTCGTCGCCTCGGAGAGCTGCGCCTTCGACATCATCGGCGCCGAGCTGCTGCGCGAGGTGCACCCGGGCGAAATGGTCTCGCTGACCGAGCGGGGGCTGGAGACGCGGCAGGTGATCCGGGTCGACCGCCGCGCGAGCTGCGTCTTCGAGCACATCTACTTCTCCCGCCCCGACAGCCGGCTCGAGGGCAAGGTGCTGCAGCAGGCGCGCGGCAAGATGGGCGAGATCCTCTGGCGCGAGGCGCCGGTCGAGGCCGACCTGGTGATCGCCGTGCCCGACTCCGGCAACCCGGCCGCCGCCGGCTTCGCCCGCGCCTCGGGGATACCCCGGGACGACGGCCTGATCAAGAACCGCTACGTCGCGCGGACCTTCATCCAGCCCGGCCAGGAGCTGCGCAAACACGGCCTGCGGCTGAAGTTCAACCCGCTGCCGGAGATCGTCGCCGGCCAGCGCCTGGTCGTCGTCGACGACTCGATCGTGCGCGGCAACACCACCCGCCAGATCGTCGGCATGCTGCGCGACGCCGGCGCCAGCGAGGTGCACCTGCGGATCTCGGCGCCGCCGATCCGCAACCCCTGCCACTACGGGGTCGACATGTCGACCCGCGAGGAGATGATCGCCCACGGCCGCTCGATCGACGACATCGCCGACGAGCTCGACGCCGACTCGCTCGCCTACCTCTCCCTCGCCGGCGTCTACGAGGCGGTCGGCGGCGGCCCCGAGGACCACTGCGACGCCTGCTTCAGCGGCCGCTACCCGCTCGGCGACCCCGACGACGCGAATGGCAAGTTCGCGCTCGAGGACATCGCCATCGTCCCCTGACCGGCGCATCTCGGCGTCCTCGGTCGCTCACGTGCAGAGCACGCTTCGCTCCCTGCGTCCTTGAGCTGCTTGGTCAGGCGCCGCTGGCCAGTTCCAAGCCGAGCCAGACGATCACCAGCGTCGCCAGCAGGATCGCCGCTTGCAGCAGGTGCGCTTTGCTCCAGCGCAGGTGGGCGGCGGTGAGGGCGATGACGAGGGCGACGAGGCCGAGCTTCCACTGCAGGGTCGAGTTGTCCCAGAGGTGGTAGTGGGAGGCCATCGCCCAGCCGGTGAGGACGAGGACGCCGAGCGCCGCAAGCGAGCCGTAGCCGAAGCGGCGGGCGATCGCCCGCATCCGGGTGCGGTCCTCGTCCTGGCGCAGGATCGGGACGACGGCGAGGCCGAAGACGAGCTGGCCACCGAGGAAGAAGGCCATCGCCAGCAGGTGCAGGTAGAGGATCGCCTGCCAGAAGTCGTGGGTGCTCATCGCGCTGCAGTCTCCCAGCCGGTGGCTTCGATCAGACAGCCGGCGCGGTCAGGATCGTGGCGCTCGAAGGCGGCCAGCCGCGCCGCCGGTTCGATCCGCTCGAGCAGGCCGTCGGTGATGCCGCGGTGCAGGCTGCAGACGGCGTCGGCGTTGGCACGGACCGAGTCGCGGTAAGGGCAGTTGCCGAGGGTGCAGAGGAGGCGACCGGTGGCGTCGATCTCGAGCTCGGGGTGGAAGCCGAGTGCGGCGAGAATGGCGCGGAAGGCGTCGGCCGGCTCCTCGTCACCGGGCGGCGGCGCCAGCTCGCGGCCGATCTCGCGGCCGCTGCGCTCCAGCTCACGCAGGCGCGAGGGGCGCGGCGGGACCGCCCGCGCCAGCCAGACGGCGAGGTCGGCGTAGCCCGCGGGGCGCTCGCCGCGGGGGCTGGCGGCGGGGTCGACCAGCCAGCGGTCGCGCGGGCGGCCGCGCTCGCCGGGCTCCTGCTCGCGGTCGACGAGGCCGGCCTCGCGCAGGCGCTCGAGGTGGCGGCGGACGCCGTTGGGGTGCAGGTCGAGGCGCTCGGCCAGCTCCTCCGTCCCCGCCGGGCGCCGCAGCTCGACCAGCAGCTCGAAGATACGGGCGCGGGTCGGCTGGGCCAGGGTGTCGCCGCTGTCGGCGGGCAGGTCCATCTCTCGCGGCCGAGTTTTACACATGGGGCGTGTGAAAACCAGCCCCGCTCTGGTATTTTCCCCACTCCCCATGTGAAAAAGCCAGGAGGACGCGATGGCCTACGTGATCAACGAGCCCTGCATCGGCACCAAGGACACCTCGTGCGTCGAGGTCTGCCCGGTCGACTGCATCCACCCCACCCCCGAGGAGCCCGGCTACGAGAGCGCCGAGCAGCTCTTCATCGACCCCGACGAGTGCATCGACTGCGACGCCTGCGTCGAGGCCTGCCCGGTCGACGCGATCACCCCCGAGGACCAGGTCCCGCCCGAGTGGCAGAAATACATCGCCCTCAACGCCGACTTCTTCAAGAGCTGAGCGCCGACGGGCCGATTTGTCGCCCATAGGCGGACAAATCGGC
>JBEHWY010000222.1:0-4647 GCA_048498975.1 Actinomycetota bacterium
GTGGGTGCGCCGGGCCGCCCGCCCCGTGGAGTTACTCGGCTAGCCCGCCCGGAACGGGCCGTGGCCGCCGTCGCGGAACGACGTCTCCGGCTCGACGTGGATCAGTACGTCGGACTGCGGGATCTCGGCTTCGATCGCGTCGCGCATCACGTGCGCCAGCTCGTGGGCGCGCTCGAGGCTGGTGCCGGAGCGGTACTGGACGTGGAAGTCGATGTGGCGGCGGCTGCCGGCGCGGCGGCCGCGCAGCTTGTGGTAGCCGGCCACCTCGGGCGTGCGGGCGTGGGCGATCGCCGCCTCGATCCGGTCCATCTCCTCGTCGGGGAGGACTTCGTCGACGAGGATCCCGGAGGAGCGGCGCAGGAGGCGGAAGCCGGCCCAGACGATCGCGACGGCGACGACGAGGGCGGTGATCGGGTCGAAGACGGCGTTGCCGGTGATTTCAACCAGGACGAGGCCGAAGAGGACGCCGGCCGAGGTCATCGCGTCGGTCCGCAGGTGGGAGGCGTCGCCCTCCAGCGCCTGGGAATCCGTCGCCCGCGCAGTCCGCGAGAGGATCGTCGAGACGACCAGGTTGGCGAGGACCGAGAAGGCCATCACCGCGATGCCGAGCCCCAGCCGCTCGACGGTCGAGCCGACGACCAGCTGGTGGGTCGCCTCGTAGACGATCACGGCGGCGCCGACCAGGATCAGCATTCCCTCGATCGCCGCGGCCAGGTTTTCGACCTTCTCGTGGCCGTAGGGGTGCTCGGCGTCGGCGGGCTCGTCGGCGGCGCGAACCGAGAAGTAGGCGATCACCGAGGCGACCAGGTCGATCAGCGAATGGACGGCCTCGGTGATGATCGCGATCGAGCCGGTGATCGCCCCGACCACGATCTTGAGCAGGATCAGGGTCGCGTTGGAGGCGATCGAGAGCGCCGCGGCGCCCCGTTTCGACTTGATCACGGCGCGTTCCCGGCGCTGCTGACCAACCCCAGGTGCGCGGCCAGCATCCGTGCCGCGCGACCGCGGTGGCTGATCGCGTTCTTCTCGGCGGGGGTGATCTCCGCCATCGTCCGCCCGTCGCCGGGTGGCAGGTCGTCGGGGACGAAGATCGGGTCGTAGCCGAAGCCGCCGCTGCCGTGCCGCTCGTGCAGCAGGTGGCCCTCGCAACGCGCCTCGAAGACGTGCTCGGCGCCGTCGGGCTCGACCAGGGCCAGAGCGCAGACGTAGGCGGCGCGGCGGTTGCCGCCGGCCGCGTTCACCTCGCGCAGCAGCTTGTCGAGGTTGACCTCGTCGCCGACGCCGACGCCGGCGTAGCGGGCCGAGTAGATCCCCGGCGCGCCGCCGAGGTCCTCGGCCTCGATCCCGGAGTCGTCGGCGAGCACCGGTTCGCAGGCGCCGATCGCCGCGTGCACGGCGCGCGCCTTGATCAGGGCGTTGGCGGCGAAGCTGTCGCCGTCCTCGGGCGGCATCTCGAACCCGTCGGGCAGCGGCGCCAGCGCCAGCCCGGGCAGCAGCTCGGCCATCTCGGCGACCTTGTGACGGTTGCCGGTGGCGAGGATCATGCGACCCGCTCCTGCACCTCCCGCAGGCGGCCGATGCCGCCCTCGGCCAGGGCCAGCAGCTCGTCCAAAGAGGCGCGCGAGAGCGGCGTCCGCTCCGCCGTCGCCTGCACCTCGACCAGGCCGCCGTCGCCGGTCATCACCACGTTGGCGTCGACCTCGGCCTGCGAGTCCTCGGCGTAGTCGAGGTCGCAGAGGGCGCGGCCGTTGACCATGCCGACGCTGACCGCGGCGATCGTGCCGGTCAGCGGCATCGTCTCGATCAGCTTGCGGTCGATCAGCCGTTGGAAGGCCTGCTGCAGGGCGACGAAGCCGCCGGTGATCGAGGCGCAGCGGGTGCCGCCGTCGGCTTCGAGCACGTCGCAGTCGACATAGACGCTGCGTTCGCCAAGCGCTTTGAAATCGACCACCACCCGCAGCGAGCGCCCGATCAGGCGCTGGATCTCGACCCCGCGCCCGTCCTGTTTGCCCTTCGAGATGTCGCGCTGCTTGCGGTCTCCGGTGGAGGCCGGCAGCATCGCGTACTCGGCGGTGACCCAGCCTTTGCCGCGCCCCATCATCCAGCGCGGCACCGTCTCGCTGACCGACGCGGTGCAGATCACCCGCGTTTTGCCGACCGAGATCAGGCACGAGCCGGCGGCGCTTTCGACGAACCCCTTGTCGATCGTCACCGGTCGGATGTCCGCGGGCGCCCTGTCGTAGCTGCGTGAAGCAGGCATGCGCGCGAGTCTCTCACGCGGCGCGCCGCGACGGCGTCTAGCTGCCGCGCAGGTGCTTCTCGAGTTTGCCCAGCGCCCGGGCGAGGGCACGGCGGTCGCCGGCGCCGAGTGGCGCGACCATCTCAGCCTCGCGGGCGACGTGCTCGCCGACCGCGGCTTCGACCAGCTCCAGCCCGGCGGGAGTGAGGACGATGTCGACCGCGCGGCGGTCGTCGGGATTAGGACTGCGCTCGATCAGGCCGCGCCGTTCGAGGTTGTCGAGCCGGTTGGTGACGGTCCCGCTGCTGACCAGCAGCGCCTCGGCAAGCCGGGTCGGCGAGAGGCGAAAGGGGGCGCCGGCGCGGCGCAGCGTGAACAGCAGGTCCCCCTCGCCGACCGTGAGCCCGTGCTCGGCGGCGAGCGCTCCGATCCGAGCTTCGATCAGGCGCGCCACGGTGAGCAGCCGAGCGACCAGCCCCATCGTCTCGAGGTCGAGGTCAGGCCGCTCGGCCTGCCACTGGGAGACGAGCGCCGCCGTGCGGTCGGAGTCGGGCATCAAAGCGGAGCCTAGTCACAGATCGGGACAAAACCCTTGACACAAAGTAGTTCAGAACTATATATCTCGATCTCAAGATACTTAAGCTCAAAGGAGATTGGCATGGCGGAATTCCTCAAACTCACCCCTTACGAGTCGGTCGAGATCGTCTCGACCAGCCCGGAGTGCCTCGAGGTGAAGGCGGCCTACACCGCGGCTGGAACGCCGCCGCGCCACTGGCACCCCGAGCAGGACGAGGAGTTCGAGCTCCTGACCGGCACGCTCGTGGTCGAGCTCGCCGGCAGCGAGCGCCGGCTCACCGCTGGCGAGACGATCGAGATCCCGCGCCGCACCGTGCACCGGATGTGGGCCGTCGGCGAGGAGCAGGCGACCGCCCTCTGGCGCACCTCCCCTCCCGGCCGGACCGAGCAATGGTTCCGCGCGATCGACGCCCTCCACCGCGAAGGCCGCGTCGGCCGCGACGGCATGCCGGGCCCGCTCGCCTTCGGCGTGATGCTGAGCGAGTACCGCGACGTCTTCCGCCTCGCCGGCCCCGACCCTCTCCTCCGCCCCGCCCTCGCAGCGCTGGGCGCCCTCGGCCGCGCCCGTGGCTACTCGGCGAGCGCGCCGATCACGCCAACGACTCAGGTAGGACCATGAGGCCCCGCTCGCGGGCGGCCCGGTGAAGGCGCTTGTCCCAGGTGGCGAAGGTGAGGTCCCCATCCTGCAGCGCCAGCGCCGCGGAAAGATGAATCGCGTCGAGCGCCCGCAGGCCAGTCGCGACTGCGATCTCGGCGGCGGCCTCGGCGACCCGCATATCGAGCTCGACGACGCTGAAGCGAGACCAGTCCGCCTCGACGCGCTTGACCGCCGACGGACCTCCAAGCAGGCCGACCGCCCGTGCGGTCTCGACGAATCCGACTCGGCAGGTGGCGCAGCGACGCGCGTCTTCCATCGCCCCATCGACGCTGTCGGAGCCGTCCTCGTCGACGTAGCGCTTGATCCAGGCGCTCGCGTCGAGGTAGAGCATCACGGCCCTTCCTCACGTTCGGCGAGGATCAGCGCGCTGCCGGACCCCTTGCCGGTGATCCGGGGCGGCGGCGGTCCGATCGGGAGCGGTCGCGACGGGGGAGTCACCCGCCCTTCTGCGATCAGCTCGCGCATCCGTTGCTCGGCCTTGCTCTCGGCCGCCGGCCGAATCTCAGCTACGGGTCTCCCCCGCACCGTCACCCGCACCTCCTCGCCCTCGTCGACCGCCCGGAGGATCTCGCTCAACCTGCTCTTCAGCTCCCGCACGCCTATCTCCCTCATGTAGTCACGGTAGCACCAGCTTGTAGTCACATTTGGTGGGCGCTTTCGCACCGGGCCGAAAGCGCCCCACCGGGTCATTTGAAGGCGACCTTGTCGACCGCCTCCTTGATCTTGTTGACGATCACGTCGGCGAGCTCGGTGCCCTGCTTGCCGTTGAACCCCTTCATCGCGGCGACCATGCCGACCATCAGCAGCGAGACGAGCAGGATCAGGCCGACGTACTCGACCGTGCCCTGCCCGCTCTCGCCGCCGGCCAGGCGACGGATTCCCCGCACCCGGCTCTCGGCTGCGTCGTAGGCCCGCGCCAGCAGTGCGTGCGCGTAGCCCATCAGCGTGTAGACCATCGATGCCTCCTTTCTCGGTTGGCGACCGATGCTGGGCGGCAAAGGCGCACGGAACAAGACATGGGACGGCCAACTTGCGCGCGGATTGCCGACGTCTTTGCGACTGGACGTGGTTCCACGACCGGTCACGGCCGGGGAGGGTGCTCGCCACCCTCCGTGGGCAGGTAGGGCGGCGAGCACCCTCCCTCCCTGAAGGCGAGGCGCGCGGGTCGTGTGGT
>JBEHWY010000223.1:0-4581 GCA_048498975.1 Actinomycetota bacterium
GGTGCTCGCCGCCCTACTTGCCCATGGAGGGTGGCGAGCACCCTCCCCGCGGCGCCCTGACCCTCATCGCAGAATTACTCGCCCCCCAGGCGCCGCCGCCGCGCCAGCTCCGCCTCGCTCGGCTGCTCGTGGGCGAAGGAGCCGCCGCGGATCTCGCCAGCGCGCCTGTAGGTGTCGACCCTGACGCCCGTCTTCGAGGTTTTGCTGGCGGTCAGCTCCAGGCCGGTGGGCTTCGTGCCCTCGCCGAAGAGGCGCTTGCCGGTGCCGAGCACGAGGGGGAGGGTCCAGAGGCGGAACTCGTCGATCAGGTCGTGCGCGAGCAGCGTCTGGAGCAGGCCGGCGCTCCCCTGGACCTGGATTTCAGGGCCCTCCTGCTGCTTGAGGGCGGCGACCTGCTCGGGGACGTCGGCGGCGATCAGGGTGCAGTTGCTCCAGTCGAGGCTCGTCAGCGTGGTCGAGACCACGTACTTGCGGGTGCCGTTGAGGCGGTCGGCGATCGGGCCTTCGGCGAAGGGCCAGTGGGCGGCGAAGATTTCGTAGGTGCCGCGACCGAGCAGCAGCTCGTAGGGGTCGGCCTCCTCCATCCAGCCCATCGCCTCCTCGTCCCAGTAGCCGACCGACCAGCCGCCGTGGCTGAAGCCGCCGCTCGGGTCCTCCTGCGGGGCGCCCGGCGCCTGCATAACTCCGTCGAGCGAGATGAAGGTGTTGACCGAAAGCTCTCTTTGCTGCGACATCTGCTGCCTCCTCGGCTTGCTGCGGCGGGCCCGTTTGGCCGCGCCCTTTCCTAGACGTCGAACGGCACGTGCCGAAATCGACGCGGCAGGCGCGCGCACCAGAGCGCGAAGAGGCCGACGGCGACGATCGCGCCGGCCCAGTGGGCGTCGAGCAGGACGAAGAGCAGGCTGGGCAGCCCGGCGAGGACGGCGCCGAGCAGCGTCGGGTTCAGCGGCAGGCGCAGGACGCGGGCGGTGAAGGCGGCGCAGAGCAGCCAGGCGAGCGGGCCGCTGATCCAGCCCCAGTCTTCGAAGAAGCTGTGGGGGAGGGCGATGGCGAGGGCGATCGAGAGGACCGCGACGGCGGCGAGCTGGACCAGCGCCGCCCGCCACAGGGTCGGTACGTCCATGCCGCCGAGGCTACTTGACGACGATCTTGCCGTGCATGAAGGGGTGGATCGAGCAGTGGTAGGCGAAGGTGCCGGGGGAGTTGAAGCGGATCGAGACCGAGCGGCCGGGCCTGATCGTGCCGGTGTCGAAGCTGCCCCGCCTGGTCGCGGTGTGGGCGGTGCCGCTGGAGTTGTGGAAGACGACCTTGGCGCCGGCGGCCACGGTCAGCGTCGGCGGGCGGTAGGCGAAGTGGTCGATCTCGACCTCCTTCTCGCGCTTGCGCAGCGCGGCGCCGGCGCTGTCGACTTCACCGCGCAGCGCCAGCAGCGCCGCCAGCATCAGCCCCAGCGCCGCGGCGATCGCCAGCCAGCGCCAGGTCCCGCCGAAGCCGTTTCGTCTTGCCGTCATCGACCCGGTCTACGGCGCGGCGGCCGCCCGGGTTCAACAGCCGATCCCGAATTCTTCGCAGAGGTAGGAGCTTTCGCCTTCGGCGAAGCCGCCGATCTGTTCTTCCAGCGTTTCGACGCGGGCGTTCAGTTCGTCGTCTTCTTCGACCCGCCCGCGCAGTTCTTCGACTTCGGCTTCGAGCCCTTCGACTTCGGCCGCGCCGGACGGCCCTTCCGGCCCCCGCGGCCCGCGCGGCCCGCGCGGGCCCTGCTCCCCCTTGGCGCCGCTCGGCCCGGTCTGGGCGAGCAGCGCCAGCCCCGAGCCGATCGCGGCGCTGAGCACGCAGACCGCGAGCAGGACGAGAACGAAGTTGCGCTGCGACATCGAGACCATCGAAGCGCTGAATCATCGCAGCCCCGTGCGGGCATAATGCCCACACGGGGCGCTTAGCTCAGCTGGGAGAGCATTCGGTTTACACCCGAAAGGTCGGCGGTTCGAGCCCGTCAGCGCCCATCGCCGCTAACCGAGCGTGACGTTGACCTTGCTGCCGGGGGCCAGCAGCTTGCCTCGCTTCGGCTTCTGCTTCTCGACCTTGCCGGTCTTCGTCGTCGCCTCGCCGGTCAGCTTCGCCTTGCCGAGCTTGCAGCCGGCCTTCTTCAGCGCCTTCTTCGCCGCCTTCAGCTTCTTGTGGCCGAGGTTGGGCACCTTGCAGCCGAGGTACTGGAACGTCGTCGGCGTGCTCGCGGTCCCGGCGACCGTGGTCACCGTCACCGGAACTGCGGCAAGCGAGCTGCTGGCCGGGGCAGTCGCGGTGATCTGCGATTCCGAGTTGACGGCGAACGTCGCCGGCGTCGCGCCGAAGCTAACGCCCTTGACTTCGGCCAGGTTGGTGCCGGTGAGCACGACTGCGGTGCCGCCCTTGATCGAGCCCTTGGCGGGCGCGAGGGCGGTCAGGGTCGGCGGCGGCAGGAGGGCTGCGGAGATATTGGAGCGGGTGCCCCCTTCCGTTTCTTCCAGCGAGAACGTGGTGCCGTCAGCATGGTCGGCAAAGGACCAGCCGGTGATGTCCAAGGCATTGGGAGTTCCGAAGTAGCAAGCCGTATCCGACGAACCGGCCACGACATGGTCTCCGACGATGTCGCCGCTCTGCACCGGGATGCTGACCGCGAAGGTATTGACCGTGCTCGGGGTGAGGGCACGCGGCCCGTCGTGCGCAACGACCTGGTAGCTGCCGCCGCCGGTCGGCCGGAAGACCTTGAGCTCGAAGAGCTGTCCCGAGCCGGGGCCCGCACTGGTGCTCCAGGACGTGATCACCCCGCCTGGCGAGGGGACGGAGTAGCTGGCGCCGCTCGCCAGGCTGACCTGGAGTTCGTCCCACGATATGGACGGGCTCGAGCAATCGAGTTCGGGATTGACCGGCGCAACCTGACCAACGGTGATCTGGGCGCTCGCCGGTCCGGCGCAGAGCGCCAGGGCCAGGGCCGCCGTCAGGCCGGCCAGTGAGAAACGCAACGACTTCGACATCGATTCCTCCCGCTGTGCGTGCGCGCTCTCCCCCGAGTTCCACTCCACGCGTCTTGTCGCGTTCGAGCCTTTCACATCCGGTGGGGGACGGCCGCCGCTTGGCGTTCTCACAAGCGGCCGATCCGGTTGGCCGGCGGCGTCCCATAGCCTGAGGCGACCGACGACGAACCAAGGGGAAGAGGGCGATGGACTTCGAGCTGACCGACCGCTGCAAGGAATTCCAGGAGCGGGTCCAGGCGTTCATGGACGAGCGGATCTACCCGGCCGAGCCGGTGCTGGCGGCGCAGATGAAGGAGTCGGGCGACCCGCACTTCCACCCGCCGGTGATGGAGGAGCTGAAGGAGGAGGCGCGCGCCCGCGGGCTCTGGAACCTCTTCCACCCGCATCCGGAGTGGGGGCCGGGGCTGACCAACGCCGAGTACGCGCCGCTGGCGGAGATCATGGGGCGCAGCATCCTGATCGCGCCCGAAGCGATGAACTGCAACGCGCCGGACACGGGCAACATGGAGGTGCTGACCCTGTTCGGCAGCGAGGAGCACAAGGAGAGGTGGCTGCGGCCGCTGCTCGACGGCGAGATCCGCTCCGGCTTCGCGATGACCGAGCCGGCGGTCGCCTCCTCCGACGCGACCAACATCGAGACGCGGATCGAGCGCGACGGCGACGAGTACGTGATCAACGGCCGCAAGTGGTGGACGACGAACGCGATCCACCCCAACTGCAAGGTGCTGATCGTGATGGGCAAGACCGACCCCGACGGCCCCACCTACAAGCAGCAGTCGATGCTGGTGGTGCCGATGGACACGCCCGGCGTCAGCATCGTCCGCAACCTCAGCGTCTTCGGCTACACCGACCGCGAGGGCCACGCCGAAGTCGACTTCGCCGACGTGCGGGTGCCCTCCTCGGCGGTGCTCTCGGCCGAGGGCGACGGCTTCATGATCGCCCAGGCGCGGCTCGGCCCGGGCCGCATCCACCACTGCATGCGCTCGATCGGCGTCGCCGAGCGGGCGCTCGACCTGATGTGCGAACGGGCGCTGGCGCGCGAGACCTTCGGGGCGCCGGTCGCCAGCCGCGCCAACGTCCAGGACTGGATCGCCGAGGCACGGATCGAGCTGGAGATGGTGCGGCTGCTGACGATGAAGACCGCCTGGCTGATGGACACGGTCGGCAACAAGCACGCCCGCACCGAGATCGCGGCGATCAAGGTGGCGGCGCCGGAGGTGGCGCTGAAGGTGCTCGACCGCGCGATCCAGGTCCACGGCGGCGGCGGCGTCAGCGGCGACTTCCCGCTGGCCGAGATGTGGGCCGGCCTGCGCACCCTGCGCCTCGCCGACGGCCCCGACGAGGTCCACAAGCGCTCGATCGCGCGGATGGAGCTGCGCCGCTTCGAAGACCGCTAGCGCGGGAGCCCGCTAGATGTAGATGCTTGACGCCACACAGCGGTAGGCGTCGGCCAACGGCGGGCGGGCCGGCGCACCCACAGGGCAGGTAGGTGAGCAGCGTGCGGCCGGCACGCTCGAGGGTAGCACGGTCGTCGTCGATGCGAATGCCGAGCAGCGCCTCGACTTCC
>JBEHWY010000224.1:0-4555 GCA_048498975.1 Actinomycetota bacterium
TTCGAGCCGAGGTTGCAGTCGACCCACTCCATCGTCGCCTTCTCGTGCGCGACGGCGCGCTTGGTGACGAGGTTGAAGACGTTCTGCGACCAGTTCTGGACGGTCGTGTAGCGGACCCGCGAGCTCGGTTTGCAGACGATCTCCACCACGGCGGAGTGCAGCGAGTCGGTCGAGTAGACCGGCGCCGTGCAGCCCTCGATGTAGTGGACGTCGGCGCCCTCCTCGCAGATGATCAGCGTCCGCTCGAACTGGCCCATGTTCTCGGTGTTGATCCGGAAGTAGGCCTGCAGCGGCATCTCGACCTTCACCCCGGCGGGGACGTAGACGAAGGAGCCACCCGACCAGACCGCCGAGTTCAGCGCCGCCAGTTTGTTGTCGTTGGGCGGGATCACCGTCGCCCAGTACTCGCGCACGAGGTCCTCGTGCTCGCGCAGGGCGGTGTCCATGTCGGTGAAGATCACGCCCTGGGCCTCGAGCTTCTCGTTGACCTGGTGGTAGACGACCTCGGACTCGTACTGGGCGCCGACGCCGGCGAGGAATTTGCGCTCGGCCTCGGGGATCCCGAGCCGGTCGAAGGTGTTTTTGATGTCCTCGGGGACCTCGCTCCAGTCGCGGCTGTTCTTCTCCGAGGCGCGGACGAAGTAGTGGATGTCGTCGAAGTCGATCTGGTCGAGGTCGCCGCCCCATTTCGGGGTCGGGCGCTGTTCGAAGTGTTCGAGCGACTTGAGCCGGAAGTCCCGCATCCACTGCGGCTCGGCCTTGTAGTCGGAGATCGTTTCGACGATCTCGCGCGAGAGGCCCTTCGGGGCTTTGTAGGCGTACCCGCCCTCAGGGTCGTTGAAGCCGAACTTCTCTTTGTAGTCGGCGTTGATGCCGGCCAGCTCGCGTTTCTCGGCGAGTACCTCGGGCGTTGCCATTTCAGTCGACCTCCAGCTGGATGGTGTCGTTCTCGATCGCTATCGGGAACGTTTGCACCGGCGCAAACGCGGGGAGCGTCTTCGGCCTGCCGGTGGTCAGGTCGAAGAGGGAACCGTGGCGGGGGCACTCGACCGTGCAGGAAGAGGGGTCGAACTCACCCTCGGCCAGCGGCCCGTTGTCGTGCGAGCAGCGATCCTCGATCGCGTACAGCGTGCCCTCGCAGTTGAAGACGCCGATCTTGCGCCCCTCGTGCTCGACGAGGCGCATCTGGCCCGGGCCGAGCTCGGCGGCGGGGCAGACGGCGATGGTGGTTCCGGTGGTGTCGCTCAAGAGATCGGTTGCTCCCCTAGACGGGTGGATAGACGGCGGTTAGTGCGTATCGAGACTTAATCCTACTTCCGGAGTCGGATTTTAGCGTCCACCCGGGGCCGGCCCGTGCGCGGCGGCTCGTGGAGCTGTCCCGTCCGCCACTTTCACCGGATCGCGATGACTTTCGGCGGCGACCGTGGTCTTATCGACGTAAGCAATCCGCGAGGAGAGGAGATCGCCATGAGCGAGCGCACCACCTACGAGCCCGGCACGCCCTGCTGGGTCGAACTGAGCCAGACTCCCGACGTCGAGGCCAGCGAGGCCTTCTACCGCGAGCTGTTCGGCTGGGAGATGCCGGAGCTGCCGAGCTCGGCCGAACTGGGCGGCTACCGCCGCGCCAAGCTCGGCGGCCGCGACGTCGCCGGCGTCTCGCCGCGGATGCAGGAGGGGGCGCCGACGGTCTGGGCCACCTACGTCTCGGTCGCCGACGCGGCGGCGACGATCGCCAAGGTCGGCGAGGCCGGTGGCCAGACGATCGTCGAGCCGATGGACGTGATGGGCCTCGGCACGATGGCGGTCTTCGCCGACCCGACCGGCGCCGTCTGTGGTGTCTGGCAGCCGGGCACCTTCGCCGGCGCCGAGCTCGTCAACGAGCCGGGCGCCTTCTGCTGGAACGAGCTCGCCACCCGCGATGTCACCGCTGCCAAGCAGTTCTACGCGGCCGTCTTCGGCTGGGGCTTCGAAGAGCACGACATGGGGGGCATGGGCACCTACGTCGAGCTCAAGCTCGGCGATGCCTCGGTCGGCGGCATGATGGACATGGCCAACACCCAGATGCCCCCAGAGGTGCCGGCCCACTGGCTCACCTACTTCGCGGTCCGGAACACCGACGCCGCACTGGAGAAGCTCAAGGCGGCCGGCGGCGGCGTCTCCTTCGGCCCGATCGACATCCCGGCCGGCCGCTTCGCCGTCGTCACCGACCCGGTCGGCGCGCCGTTCGCGGTGATCCAGATGCCCGAGGCGAGCTAGAAAGCGGCGGCGTGGGCGGGGTCGCCGGCCTCGCCCTCGTCCTCCCATTCGGCGGGTTTGCCGAGGGAGGCGCTCTTGACGACCTTGAGGCCGAGCATCGCGCACTTCATGCGGGTGGCCGAGATGTCGATCCCGAGCAGCTCGAGGACGAACTCTTTCGGCAGCTTCAACAGCTCCTCGCGCGACATGCCGACCAGCTCGTCGGTCAGCAGCGAGGTCGCCGCGGTCGAGATCGCGCAGCCTTTGCCCTCGAAGGCGACCTCGGCCACGCGGTCGTTCTCGTCGAGGCGGATCGTCACGTGCTGCTCGTCGCCGCAGAACGGGTTGGTGTCCTCGAACTCGAGGTCGGGGCGGTCGAGATGGCCGAAGTTGTGCGGCCGCTTGTAGTGCTCGAGGATCTGGTCGCGATAGAGCTCGTCCACAGAAACGAGGCTAGCGCAGCCGCCTCGTGGCGCCTTTGTCCACCGCCCGTGGACAAACGCGCCTCAAGCCGCCTAGAGTGAAGGAGAAATCTCGACTGGGAGGTCACCTTGCTTCGTCGCCGTGCCCTGCTGCCCGTTCTCGCTCTCGCCCTCTGCGCCGCGGCGCTACTGCCCGCGGCCGCTGCCGTCGGCGCCAAGCCGCACAAGACGCAGGTGATCGTCAGCCTCAAATTCCCCGCCTTCCACGGCAGTCTCAAGTCGGGCGACGACAGCTGCCTGCGCGGCCGCCGGGTGAAGATGTTTCGCAAGCGCGGCGGGAAGACGGTGAAACTCGGCGCCGACACCAGCGCCGCCAAGGGCAAGTGGGCGATCCCCGTCGGCAAGAAGCTGACCTCGGGCGAATACTTCGCCACCGTGGCGCCGAAGGGCGACTGTCGCGGCGGCCGCTCGAAGACGCTGACGATCGACTGACGGTCAATGGCGCGTTTGTTCGGATACGCCGAACAAACGCGCCCCGCTCAGAGGCCGAAGACGCGGCGCGCGTCTTCGAGACCCTCGACGAGGCGGTCGATCTCCTCGCGGGTGGTGTAGACGCCGAAGCTGGCGCGGGCGGTGGCGGCGATGTCGAGCCGGTCCATCAGCACCTGCGCGCAGTGGTGGCCGGCGCGCACGGCGACGCCGTGGCGGTCGAGGATCTCGGAGACGTCGTGGGCGTGGATGCCGTCGATCTCGAAGGAGACCGGGCCGATCCGCTCGGGTCCCCGAGGCGGGCCGAAGACGCGCAGGCCCGGCACCTCGGCGACCCGCGCCAGCGCGTAGTCGGTGATCTCGACCTCGTGCTCGCGCACGGCGTCCATGCCGAGGCTGTCGAGCCAGCGCAGCGCCGCCGCCAGCCCGATCGCCTGCGCGATCGCCGGCGTTCCCGCCTCGAAGCGCGCCGGCACGTCGGCGTAGGTCGTGCCTTCGCGCGTCACCTTGCGGATCATCGAGCCGCCGCCGAGGAAGGGCGGCATCGCCCGCAGCAGGTCGAGCTTGCCCCACAGCGCCCCGATCCCGGTTGGGGCGTAGGCCTTGTGCCCGGTCAGCGCGTAGAAGTCGACGCCGAGCTCGCTGACGTCGAGCGGCAGCTTCGGCGCCGCCTGGGCGCCGTCGGCGAGCACCAGGGCGCCGGCCGCGTGGGAGAGGCGGGCGATCTCGGCGACCGGGTTCTCGGTCCCCAGCACGTTGGAGACGTGGGCGACGGAGACGAGCTTCGGCCCGCGCTCGAGCAGGGCCTTGAACGCCTCCATATCGAGCAGGCCGTCGTCGTCGATCGGCGCCCAGTCGATCTCCGCCTCGACGCGCTCGGCCAGCTGCTGCCAGGGGACGATGTTCGAGTGGTGCTCCATCTCCGTGAGCAGGATGCGGTCGCCGGCGCCGAGGTTGGCGTCGCCCCAGGCGCGGGCGACGAGGTTGATCGCCTCGGTCGCGTTGCGGACGAAGATCACCTCGCGGCGGTCGGCGGCGCCGATGTGATCGGCGACCGTCGCTCGCGCCCCCTCGTACGCTTCGGTCGCCTCGGCGGAGAGCGTGTGGGAGCCGCGGTGGACGTTGGAATGGTGGCGCCGCTCGTAGCGGTCGACCGCCTGGATCGAGGCCAGCACCCGCTGGGCGCTGGCGCCGCTGTCGAGGTAGGCGACGGGCTTGCCGTGGACCTCGCGCTCGAGCGCCGGGAAGGCGGCGCGGACCTTCTCGATCGGCAGGCTGGAGCTCTGTGCGGTCGTCGGCTCCATCGCCAGCGGGGCTAGGCCGAAGCCGCCGCCCCGACCTCCTCGCGGATCCAGCCGTAGCCCTTCTCCTCCAGCACGCCGACGAGCTCCGGGCCGCCTTCCTTGACG
>JBEHWY010000225.1:0-4510 GCA_048498975.1 Actinomycetota bacterium
CAGTCCTTTTCCGGACTATTCCCGGAAAAGGACTGCCACGATCAGCGGATGCGGGCCTCCTCGAGGTCGAGGTCGCGTTCGATCTGGCGCATGGTCGTGTTGCGCAGGCGGCCGACGGCGCGCAGGTTGAGCAGTTCCTCGCGCTCGATCCCGATCAGCTCGCGGCGCAGCTCGCCGTAGTCGACGATCCGCTGCTCGCGGGCGGCGCTCTCGGGGTCCTCGCCGCTGAGCACGGCTTGGCAGGTGCGGAAGCGGCGTCGGTAGAGGTCGCGCAGCCGTTCCAGCTGCTTTTCGGGGGCGCGCTCCTCCTCTTCCATCTGGTCGATCCGGTCGAGCGCCGACTGCGCCGCCTCCATCCGCGCCACCGCCTCTTCGTCGCTCCAGCGCCGCGGCTCCTCCAGCCCCAGGGCGCGGACGACGAAGGGCAGCGAGAGGCCCTGGCCGACGAGGGTGACGAGGATCAGGCAGAAGGTGAGGAAGATGATCTGCGGCCGGCCGCTGACGCTGAGCGGCACCGCCAGCGCCGCGGCGAGCGAGACGGCGCCGCGCATCCCGCTCCAGCCGACGGCGAAGCGCTGGCCGGGCGTCGAGCCGGCGTCGGCGCCCATCGCGAAGACGAAGGCGAGGCGCAGGCCGATCGAGGCGGCGGTCAGCGCCGCCGCCGGCCCGATCAGCTCGCTCACTCCGGACGAGGAGGCGTTGAGGGTTTCGACCACGCTCGGCAGCTGCAGGCCGAGGAGGACGAAGAGGGTCGTCTCGAGCCCGAAGACGAGCACGTCCCAGAAGGCGGTCGCGGTCAGCCGCAGGTCGGCGTTCTGCGTGCGCGGGGCGCGGTAGCCGCCGTAGAGCCCGGTGGCGACGGCGGCGAGGATGCCGGAGACGTGCAGTTGCTCGGCGCCGACGTAGGAGCCGTAGGCGGCGAGCACCGAAACGAAGATGGTCAGCGCCACGTCGCTCTGGCTCTTGCGGGCGAAGAGGTCGACCGCGTAGCCGACGAGGAGCCCGACGGCGATGCCCCCGGCGGCGACGCCGACGTACTCGAGCGCGGCGCTGCCGAGGCTGAAGGCGCCGCCGGTGGCGACCCCGACGGCGATCCGGTAGAGGACGAGGGCGGTGGCGTCGTTGATCAGCGACTCGCCGCTGACCAGCAGCCGCACCCGCTCCGGCGCGCCGAGGCGGCGGAAGATCGAGAGCGGCGCGACCGCGTCGGTGGGGGCGAGGACCGCGCCCAGCACCGCCGCTTCGGCCCAGCCGAGCCCGGGGACGAGGGCATGGGCGAGGAGGGCGACGACGAAGGCGGTGATGAAGACGAGCACGACCGCGAGCAGCAACAGCGGCCGCGCCAGCGCCCGCAGCTCCAGCGACGAGGTTCGCCAGCTGGCGGAGAAGACGATCGGCGGCAGGAAGACGAGGAAGACGACGTCGGGATCGAGTTCGATGTCGGGCAGCCCCGGGACGAGCGCGATCGCGAGGCCGCCGAGGACGAGGACGATCGGCGCCGGGATCTGGCCGAAGTCGGCGAGCCGCACCAGCAGCGCCGTTGCCAGTAGCAGGATCAGGATCGACTCGACGTTGTCCATCGGCAAATAACATCGGGTTCTGTGGACGAACAGCTTGCACCGCCGCTGGAGGACCTCGATCACGTTCGTGGCGAGCGCGACGCCGAGCTCGAGCTGGTCATGTTCGGCGACTTCCAATGCCCCTTTTGCCTCGGCGCCCAGTCGATCCTGCGACGGCTGCGCGAACGGCTCGGCGACCGGCTCGTCTTCGCCTTCCGTCACCTGCCGATCGCCGAGAAGCACCCGCTGGCGCCGCTGGCGGCGCAGGCCAGCGAGGCGGCCGCGGCGCAGGGGCGCTTCTGGGAGTACCACGACGAGCTGTTCGCGGCCCAGCCGCGGCTCTCGCGGAAAACGATGGTCGCGATCGCCCGCGAACTCGGCCTCGACGTCGACCGCTTCAGCGAGGAGATCGACGCCGGCGCCTACGACGCCCGCATCGCGCGCGACCTCGCCTCTGCCGAGCGCAGCGGCGCCACCGGCACGCCGTCCTTCTTCTGCAACGGCATCCACCACTTCGGCGCCTACGACGCCGCCTCCCTGATCGAAGCGCTCGAAGCCTGAGCGCCGGCGCGCTCGCTGACCGGGCTCGCGCCTAGACTCGACGGCGATGCGGGCTCTGGTCCAACGCGTCAGTCAGGCCGCGGTCGACGTCGAGGGCGACCGCGTCGCCCAGATCGGGCCGGGGATGCTGGTGCTGCTCGGGGTCGGGGTCGACGACGGGGAGGCGGAGGCCGACCGGCTCGCCGACAAGGTGCGGGCGCTGCGGATCTTCGACGACGCCGAGGGGCGGATGAACGAGTCGCTGGGTGAGCGCGAGGTGCTCTGTGTCAGCCAGTTCACGCTCTATGGCGATGCCTCGCGCGGCAACCGGCCGAGCTACATGGCGGCGGCACGGCCGGAGCTGGCGGAGCCGCTGTATGACCGCTTCTGCGAGCGGCTGGGGGCCGCCAAGGGGGTGTTCGGCGCCTGCATGGGGGTGGCGCTGATCAACGACGGCCCGGTGACGCTGATGCTGGAGGTCTGAGGTGCGCTGGGCGGCGCTGGCGGCGGTCGGGCTCGCCTCGGTCTCGCTCTGCGGCTGCTTCGACGGCACCGTGCGCAACCCGCCGCAGGCCGAAGGCGGCCAGCATCGCAAGGGCTCCCACCACCAGAAGGGCGGCGGCGGAGAGGAAGGCGGCAAGGGCACCCAGCAGCCGGGCACCGTCAGCTTCGCCGCGGTCGGCGACACGGCGATGGGGATAACGCCGGAACTGCCGCCCGAACCGGCCACCTACTTCGCCCCGATCGAAGGCGAGCTGAAGGGCGACGCCGTCTTCGGCAACCTCGAGGGGACGCTGACCGACGTCTCCGAAGACGTCAAGTGCGGCGGCGCCGCGCCGGGCACCTGCTACGCCTTCCGGGCGCCGCCGGAGTACGCCAAGTACCTGGCGGCCGCCGGCTTCACGGTGATGAACCTCGCCAACAACCATTCCTACGACTTCGGCGAAGCCGGCCAGGAGGAAACGATCCAGGCGCTGCGCGGTGCCGGCATCGCGCCGACCGGGCTGCCCGGCGAAGCGGCCTACGTCGACGCCGGCGGCGAGCGGGTCGCCTTCCTCGGCTTCGCCCCCTACGACTACACGAACTCGCTGACCGACCTGGAAGGGGCGCGGGCGCTGATCGCGCAGGCACGCGAGCAGGCGGACATCGTCGTCGTCGCGATCCACGCCGGCGCCGAGGGCAGCGACGCGACGCACGTGACCGGGGGGGAGGAGCTCTACCTCGGCGAGGACCGCGGCAACGCCGAGGAATTCGCCCACATGGCGGTCCGCGCCGGCGCCGACCTCGTCCTCGGCTCCGGTCCGCACGTGCTGCGCGGGATGGAGATCTACCGCAAGCGGCTGATCGCCTACAGCCTCGGCAACTTCTCCGGCTTCCACAACTTCGGCCTCGAAGGGGTGCTGAGCCTGTCGGCGGTCCTGCACGTGACGCTCGCCGCCGACGGCTCCTTCCGCGCCGGTCGCATCGCCTCGGTCCTCCTCGTCGAAGCGGGACAGCCGGTGCCCGACCCCGAAGGCGCCGCCGCGGCGCTGATCGGAGAACTCTCCGAGCAGGACTTCGGCTCCCACGGCGTCGATGTCGACGCCGAAGGCCGGATCAGCCGCTGACGGCCGCTCCCCGCGGCAGAATGGGCGCGGTGAGCGAGCCCCTGCTGCTGATCAACGGCTACGCGGCGACCGGCGCGGACTGGGACCCGACCTTCCTCGAGGAGCTCGGCCGCAGCCACCGCGTCATCCACCCCGACAACCGCGGCGTCGGCGGCGCCGAGCTGGGGGAGGACGAGCTGACGATCACGGCGATGGCGGCCGACATGGAGGCGCTGCTCGACGCCGAGGGGATCGAGCGGCTGCCGGTCGTCGGCTGGTCGATGGGCGGCTTCGTCGCCCAGGCGCTGGCGCGACGGGCGCCAGAGCGGGTGGAGGCTCTCGTCCTGATGGCCACCGACCCGGGCGGCGCCGCCGCGGTCCCCGGCTCGGCTGCGACCTGGGCGAAGCTCTGCGACCACTCGGGCACGCCGCGCGAGCAGGCGACGCGGCTGATCTCGCTGCTCTTCCCCGAACCGCTGGCGGCGCAGATCGACGCCCAGTTCGGCGAGATCGTCGCCGCCGCGCGCGAGGCGCTGTCGCCGGCGACGCTGGCCGCGCAGGAGCGGGCGATGGAAGCCTGGCACCGCGAGGAGCCGGCGCCGGGCGACGACGCCCCACCGACCCTGGTCGTGCACGGCACCGAGGACGTCGTCATCCCCGCCGCCAACGCCGGCGCCCTGACCGTGCGCTGGCCCGGCGCCCGGGTCGAGCTGTTCGAGGGCGCCGGTCACGGCGTGATGGCGCAGGAGCCCCAGCGCGTCGCGGCCGCGATCCGGCGTCACGCCGCCCTCTGATTGGCCGTGTCGAGTTTGTCAACCTTTGGGT
>JBEHWY010000226.1:0-4430 GCA_048498975.1 Actinomycetota bacterium
AACCCACACCCCCCCCTGCTCACACCCCTCCCTTCCCGTGTGGGGGTGCGAGCAGGGGTGGGTCGCCGCCTGCAGCTGCCGAGCCTCCCTACAGCCCCCGCTCGAACAGCCGGTACCTCTTGACGACCTTGCCGCCCATGCCTTCCATCGCCCGGTTCATCGGCTTGTTCGTCTCCAGGATCCAGCCCATGTCGCCGCCCTTGATCGCGCCCGGTTTCGCCGCCTCCTCGAGGTGGCGCAGGTAGAGGCCGGCGGCGACGCCGGTGTGGCGGTAGTCGTGCTTGACGCCGAGGGCGAAGACCCGCAGCTGGTCGACCTTCCGTTTCTCGCGCAGGAACTTGAGCCAGCCGAGGGGCAGCAGGCGGCCGTTCAGCTGCGCCATCACCTGGTTGATGTCGGGAAGGGTCAGCGCCGCGCCGACCACCTCCTCGCCCTTGACCGCCATGTAGGCCCAGTTCTCGTCCAGCACCTGCTTCAGGTTCTTGGCCTGGAACTCGACCTCGGCGTCGGTGATCGGGACGAAGCCCCAGTTGTCCCCCCAGGCCTCGTTGTAGACCTCCATGAAGCGCGCCACCTCGCCCGCCATGTCGCGCTTGTTCATGTTGCGGATGACGATGCCTTCGTCGCTGAGCGCTTTCTTCGCCGCCGCGTGGATCGAGGGGTCGAACGCCTCGCCCTGTTTGAGGCTGCCGAACTGCAGTTCCCACATCAGCACGTCCATCGTCTTGGCAAAGCCCTCGGCCTCGACCAGCGCCTGGTAGTAGGGCGGGTGCCAGGGCTCGAGGATCATCGGCCGCCGCTCGAAGCCCTCGATCAGGATCCCGATCTCGTCGTTGGTGGTGAAGTCCATCGGCCCGAGGACGCGGCCCCGGCCCTTGCCGGCCGCCCACTCGCAGGCGGCGTCGAGCAGCGCCTTGCTTACCTCGGCGTCGTCGACGGTCTCGAAGAAGCCGAACATCGCGTCGCCGCCGCCCTGGTAGGTGTCCCAGCGGCGGTCGAGGTGGGCGCTGATCCGGCCGACGGGCTCGCCGTCGACTTCGGCGATCAGCAGCTCCGCCTCGCCGTGCTCGAACCACGGATTCTTGCCGGGGTCGAGGAACTGCATGCGCTCGAAGACCAGCGGCGCAACCCACAGCGGGTGCTCGCGGTGCACCGAAAACGGCACCTTGACGAAGCGCTTGCGCTCCCGCCGCGACCGCACCGGGCGGATCGTCACGCTTCCCATGGAGCGGCAACCTACACTTCCCGGTAGATGAGCGAGACGGCGAAGGCCCCCGTCGACGTCTTCGACAAGGCCCGTAATCACGATCGGCTCGAGCAGCTCGAAGCCGCCAAAGAGCACGACCTGCTCCCCTACTTCCGCCTGCTCACTTCGCAGGCCGGCCCCGTGGTCGAGATGGAGGGGCGGGAGACGATCATGCTCGGCTCCAACAACTACCTCGGGCTGACCGGCGACGAACGGGTCAAGCAGGCCGCCCGCGACGCCCTCGAGACCTACGGCACCGGCGTCACCGGCTCGCGCCTGCTCAACGGCACGACGCCGCTGCACCTCGAACTCGAGGCCGAGCTGGCGGAATGGATGCAGACCGAGGAGGCGATCGTCTACACGACCGGCTACCAGTCGAACGTCGGCTGCATCGGCACCATCCTCGGCCCCGGCGACACCGTCGTCTGCGACTCCGGCGACCACGCCTCGATCCTCGACGGCTGCCGCCTCGCCGGCGCCAAACTGCGGCCCTTCCGCCACAACCGCATGGACAAGCTGGAGAAGATGCTGCAGCGCGCGGCCGAGGACGGCGGCGGCGTCCTCGTCATCGTCGACGGCGTCTTCTCGATGGAGGGCGACGTCTGCAACCTGCCGCGGATCGTCGAGCTCTGCCAGGCCTACGGCGCCCGCCTGATGGTCGACGAGGCCCACGGCGCCGGCGTCCTCGGCGCCCGCGGCGCCGGCGCCGCCGAGCTCTTCGGGCTCGAGGACCAGGTCGACCTGCGGATGGGGACCTTCTCCAAGAGCCTCGCCTCCTGCGGGGGCTTCATCGCCGGCCCCGCCGACGTGATCGAGTACCTGCGGATCTCCTCACGCTCCTTCATCTTCAGCGCCTCCGCCGTCCCCGCCGCCGTCGGCGCCGCACTGGCCGCCCTGCGCGTGATCCGCAGCGACGGCCCGCAGCTGTTCGAGCGGCTGCTCGCCAACGCCGAGTACCTGCGCGAAGGCCTGCGCCACCTCGGCCTCGAGGTGATCGAGCCGGGCACCCTGCCCGACGGCAGCGTGGCGACGACCCCGGTGGTGCCGGTAGTGGTCGGCGACGACTGGCAGGCGGTGCTGCTCTGGAAGGCGCTGTTCGACGCCGGCGTCTACACCAACGTCGCCATCCATCCGGCGGTGCCGCCCGGCGGCGCGCTGCTGCGCACGAGCCTGATGGCGACCCACGAGCGCGAGCACCTCGACGCCGCCCTGGGGACGATCGCGCGGACGATCGCCGACTTCCCCGACCTGCCCCGCGCGTAGCGGACGCGCCGGACGCCACCACTTCTGCGCAACCCCGGAGCTTCCGGGGTCCTCGCCCCTCGATAACGAGACTTTGACATCCCCCGACGGGGGTAGTTTCAGGCTTGTCCGAATCAGGACAAGGCCGGAGTTGTGTCGAAATTGTTGCTCTTAGCGACCGGCTCACGCTTTTCTTCGTCCATCGCGGGTTGACGCCGGACACCTCTGCGGCGTAGCTTGGCGTCCTCGCCGTTTCGACACCCGGGCGGGGCGCTCGGAGAAGAGACGAGACGGAGTTCCGGTCGCGGCACCTGGTCGCGGACCGAGCGGCGAGATATCCAGTTAATTCGATTCCTTAAAGGGAGGAGTCCAGTGGACACTGCCTCAATGGCCCCTGCAACGACGATCGCATCTCCGGGGGAGGCGCCGCAGCACATGCGGGCTCTGGAACGTGCAAATCTGGTGCGGCTGGCCCGCGCCGAGCTGAAGCGAGCGATCGCGCGGGGAGACGTGGAGGCTTCTGACGTGGTGCGCGACTGCCCTTGGGAGACCGAGAGCATGACCATCGCCGAGCTGCTCACCAGCCAGCGTCGCTGGGGCCGCACCCGCGCCCGCAAGTTCCTGACGCCGCTCTCGCTGAACGAGAACAAGCAGCTCGGGACGCTCACCTCGCGTCAGCGCAGCCTCCTCTCCACCGAGCTCGCCCAGCGCTCGTCCGCCCGCAGCGAGGTCCTCGCCTAGCTGCCCTCCCCTCCCGGCGCTAGCCGCGCATTCCGCCGATCCGGTAGCTGAGGCCACCGGAAGCGCGCTGGAATGCGCGGCGCGCCAGGAAGAAGGCGAGCGCGAAGGCGACCGCGCCGACCGCCAGCGCCACCGCGAGGATCTCGTGGGCGAGGTAGTACATCCCGCCGACCGTGAAGACGAAGACGGCGCCGGCGAGCAGCGTCGTGTGCGAGCGGTAGCCGGCGAAGTGCTCGCGGATCGCGACCTCCATCCCCCCCAGCCCGGCCAGGGCGACGCCGACCCCGATCGCCATTTCGTGGCCGCCGATCAGCCCGTAGCCGAGCGAGAAGATCCCGGCCAGGATCACCAGCTCGGCCAGCGGCACCTTGCCCCAGGGCGCGGGCGGCCGCTCGTCGCCGGTGCGGCGGGGCGCCGCCGGCCGCTCAGCCGTCGCCCTGACGGGCGTTTTGGCCGCAGCCGCCTGCGGCGCGCGCGGCCGTGACCGCTGCGCCTTGCGCTTGCGCTTGCTGCTCAACGGCCGCCAGCCGCCCGGCTAAGGGACATCCGGAGGAGACCTTGACCCGCCACCAGCCCATCAGCATCCCGACCAGCCCCAGCCGCGGGCGCGACTGCCAGCCGCCGCAGCCCGGCTCGCCGACGTCGGTGCGGGAGATGGTCATCCACCGGTAGGCGGCGGGCTCCGCCAGCATCCGCTCGAGCAGCTCGCGGTTGGCGTTCTCGACCTCGGCCCGCTCGGCCAGAGTGACCTCAGCGCCGGCGATCCGCTCGGCCAGTTCGTCGCGCAGCCGCTCGAGCTCGCCGAGATCCAGCAAGCGCGGTTCCGAGCGCCGCTCGGCGAGCTTGTGCTCGACCTCGACCCGCCCAAATCCCTCGGCAAAGAGCCCAGCCAACTCCCGCTCGAGCCGCCCGATCTGGCGCCGCAGCTCGCGCCGAGCCAGCCGCTCGTCGACATCCGCCCCAACCGTGCCGAGGCTGTTCCGTGTAATCAGATCCTGCATCGGCCTCAGCCGAGTGTAAAACACGATCCCGCGCTGGCAAAGGGGGAACGGTTAAGGCATGACTGCGTGACTGCGCGACTGCGCGAAAGGGGAGGGTGCTCGCCACCCTCCGTGGGCAGGTAGGGCGGCGAGCGCCCTCCCCCTCCCGGGTATCATCGCGTATCGTGTTTTTGGATACGAACTGCCCCAGCGCCACCCGA
>JBEHWY010000227.1:0-4206 GCA_048498975.1 Actinomycetota bacterium
ATAGGACCGAAAAGCTCAGCCACGTCCATCAGCTCTCACGCGCTCGCGATATTGACCACACCAGGGGCTGGTCGATATCGCGAGCGCTTCCGAGGTTCACCCCACCCTGGGGTGGTCGATGTCGGATCCGCTTCGGGGCGGGCGGGCCGGCGCACCTACCTGCCCTGTGGGTGCGTCGGCCCGCCCGCATCGCCAGGGCCTGTACGCGGCAGTCGGCCATCTAGAGCCGAAAAGGCGGGTGGTCACGCTGCGTGCCTTGACAGCCTCCATAAACATACGTATAGTTATGCGAGATGGTGTCACGTAGCGTGACATTGGAGGAGAGAGGAGCCGTCGACGACGCCCTCGCGGCCATCGCCACCGGTCACCCGGTGATCGTTGTGGACGACCGCGACCGCGAGAACGAGGGCGACCTGATCATGGCCGCGGACGCCGTCAGCGCCGACGACGTCGCGTTCTTTCTTCGCCACACCTCCGGCGTCCTCTGCGTCGCGGCGAGCGGCGAGCGGCTCGACGCGCTGGAGCTGCCGTTGATGGTCCCCGAGCGCAACACCGAGGCGCTCGGCACCGCCTTCACCGTCACCGTCGACGCCCGCGAGGGGACGACGACCGGGATCTCGGCCGCCGACCGGGCGAGGACGATCCGCGCTCTCGCCGACCCCGCGACCGTCCCCGCCGACCTGCGCCGACCCGGTCACGTCTTCCCGCTGCGCGCCCGCGAGGGCGGCGTCCTCAAGCGGGCCGGCCACACCGAGGCGGCCGTCGACCTGGCGCGGCTCGCCGGCCGCGAGCCGGCGGGGCTGCTCTGCGAGATCGTCAGCGCCGACCACGAGGGGATGGCGAACGCGGCCGAAATCGCCGCCTTCGCCCGCAAGCACTCGATCCCGGTGATCTCGGTCGCCGACCTGATCCGCCACCGTCGCCACCGCGAGAAGCTGGTCCGGCGCGTCTCCACCGCCAAGCTGCCGACCGCTCACGGTCCCTTCACCGCGCACGTCTACGAAGCGCTGCTGAGCGGCGACCAGCACCTCGCCCTCGTCCGCGGCGACCTGCGTGACCGCGGCGAGGCGCCGCCGCTGGTCCGCGTCCACAGCGAGTGCCTGACCGGCGACGTCTTCGGCTCGCGCCGCTGCGACTGCGGCGCCCAGCTCGACAGCGCCCTCGAGCGGATCGCGGCGGAGGGCCGCGGCGCCGTCGTCTACCTGCGCGGCCACGAGGGGCGCGGGGTCGGGCTCGGCCACAAGATCGCTGCCTACGCACTGCAGGAGCGCGGCCGCGACACCGTGCAGGCGAACCTCGACCTCGGCCTGCCGGTCGACTCGCGCGAGTACGGCATCGGCGCCCAGATCCTGGTCGACCTCGGCGTCTCGGCGATGCGCCTGCTGACCAACAACCCGGACAAGCGCGGCGGCCTGGAGGGCTACGGCCTCGAGATCGCCCAACGCGTGCCGCTGCCGACCCGGCCGACTGCGGAGAACCTCACCTACCTGCGCACCAAGCAGGAGCGGATGGGGCACCTGCTCGGCGAGCTCCCCGACGAAGTTTCACTCCACACCACCAGAAAGGACTGTCAACCGTGAAGTTCAACCTCTTCATGCTGCCGACGATGCCCGCGTCGGACGACGTGCGCAGGGCGGAGCGGCCGATCGGCCGCAAGACCGAGTACTACCAGGAGATGCTCACGGAAGTGCGTGAGCTGACCAAGCTCGCCGAGGAAGTCGGGTTCGATTCGGTCGGGCTGACCGAACACCACTTCCACTCGGAGGGCTGGGAGGTCTCGGTCTCGCCGCTGCTGCTGTTCGCCGACCTCGCCGCCCGCACCGAGACGATCAAATTCCTCACCCTCGGCCTCGGTGCGACGACCTGGGACCCGATCCGGCTCGCCGAGGAGACGGCGATCCTCGACCAGCTGACCCAGGGCCGCTACTACGCCGGCTTCGCCCGCGGCTACCAGGACCGCTGGGTCAAGGTGCTCGGTCAGCAGTACCACGTCGGCGGCACCCTCAGCGACGGATCCGAGAAAGACCTCAAGAACCGCGAGATCTACGAGGAGGTCGTCGACCTCGTCTACAAGGCGTGGACCGAGGACGCGCTGCGCCACGACGGCGAGCACTACCAGGTCCCGTTCCCGGTCGAGGGCATCGAGGGCTGGAGCGCCCACGAATTCACCCGTGAGTTCGGCACTCCCGGCGAAGTCGACGAGAACGGCATCGTCAAGACCGTCTCGGTCGTCCCCCGCCCCTACCAGGACCCGCACCCGCTGGTCTTCCAGCCGTTCTCGGTCAGCGAGTCGACGATCCGCTACACCGCCGAAAAAGGGATCGTCCCCTACCTGCTGCTCTCCTATCCGCAGGAGTTCGAGCGGCTCTGCCGCGTCTACCAGGAGGTCTCTGCCGAAAACGGCTACGACTTCGAGCTCGGCCAGAACCTCGGCGCCCTGCGCGCGATCCACTTCGGCGAGGACCGCGCCGAAGCGACCAGGCTGATGGAAGCCACGCACCTGAAGACCTGGAACGTGTGGTTCGGCAAGTTCGGCTACTGGGAGATCTTCCGCCTGCCCGAGGACGAGGCCAAGTGGCCGATGGGCAAGGCGCTGCTGCCCGAATCGGAGTGGAAGGCGGACAGGTTCGAAAAGCACCGGTACTCGTTCCTCGGCACGCCGGACGAAATCAAGCGTGACTTCGAGGAGCTGGCGAAGATCCACTCCAACGGCAACCTCGAGTACTTCAGCTGGTACTTCGACCAGGGGATGATGCCGCTGGAGGAGTCGCGCCGGCAGTTGGAACTGTTCGGCGAACACATCATCCCGGAGTTCGGGCAGGGGAAGCCCTGAGCACGACCGAGTCCGGTCGTACTCACAACCAACAGGAGGAGAGAGACGGTGAAGACCGTGAAGGTCACCCGATGGCTGGTGTGCGCACTGGCCGCCCTCGCGCTCGGCGGCTTGCTCGCCGCGTGCGGCAGCGACAGCAGCAGTAGCAGTGGCGGTACGTCCGCTGAAGCGTCGAGCTCGACTGCCGACTCGACCGGCACCGAAACGACCGGCCAGTACGAAGACGAACTGCCCACCGGGCCGAACCCGGTGGGCAAGGCCGCCGGCAAGACGATCGGCTTCGTCAGTGCCTGCCAGAACTGCGAGGCGATGGCGCGGATGTCGGCGGCCTTCGAAGACGCCGCCGAGGCGGCGGGGATGAAGGTCCGCGTCTACGACACCAAAGGCAACCCGGCCGACGCCGCCAAGGGCGTCGAAACCCTGCTGCAGGCCGGGGTCGACGCGATCGCCCTCGGTGCGCTGCCGCCGCAGGTCGTCGGCAATGCGGCCAAGGCCGCAAAGGAGCAGGGGGTGCCGATCTTCGGCGTCGACACCGGCATCCCGACCTCGGCCGCCGAAGGCATCACCGCCTTCAACGTCGAAGAGAACCTGCCGGAAGCGCAGACCGCGCTGACCAAGAAGATGGTCGGGGAAATCGGCCCGGAAGGGAAGATCCTCTACCTCTACGACAAGGTCCTGCCGGTCGGGATGCTCTACGACGAAGGGCTCCGCGCGGGTCTCGGCAAAACCGAGATCCTCGCCGAAGAACAGATCGACCTGACCAAGATCACCCAGCAGGGTCAGGAAGTGACCGAGGCCTGGCTGGTCAAGTACCCCGAAGTCGACGCGATCCTCTGCGCCTACGACGCGAGCTGCCTCGGTGCCTACCAGGCCGTCCGCTCCGCCGGCAAGGAAATCCCGGTCTACGGCAACAACGGCAATCTCGAGAACCTCGACCTGATTCGCCAGGGTGCCGACTACACGACCAACGCGCTGGCGCTGGAGCTGCAGGCCTGGCTCTCCACCGATCGCACGATCAGCCTGCTGAACGGGCAGAAGGTCGACGACCCGCCGCTGGTCCGCGACCTGCTGATCACCGGCGAAAACGTGCCGGAAACCGGCGTCTACGACGGCTCGGAGCTGTACGGCGACTTCGAAAAGGCGTTCGCAGAACGCTGGGGAGTCGAATAGCGATGAGCCTGGACACCGCTGTGGCCGCCCGCGAGCTGCTCCGCTTGCAGGGGCTGCGCAAGGCGTTCGGCGGTGTCCACGCCGTCGAGGCCGTGGACCTCACCCTCGCGGAGGGTGAGGTTCTCGGGCTCGTCGGCGAGAACGGCGCCGGCAAGAGCACCGTGGTGCGGATGCTCGCCGTCTTTTTCTGCACGGGCAGCGGT
>JBEHWY010000228.1:0-4173 GCA_048498975.1 Actinomycetota bacterium
CTCGATCGCTTCGCGGGCGACGCCGTGGCTTTTGCGGCGGCCGAGCCGGCCGCGGGCGGCCGCGTAGGCGGAGAAGAGGGCGGCGATGTCGCTGAGGTAGGCCGAGCCTTCCAGCGTCGCGGCGCTCGCCTCGACCGCCCGCGGCTCGACCCCGGCCGCCTGCAGCTCGCCGAGCAGCCGCTCCAGCGCGGCGGCGAAGCCGGGCCGGGTGGCCGAGCGCCGCAGCGGCCCGAGCCCGCGCGCCCGCGCCGCGACCGCTGCCACCACGCGCAGGCGCTGCGCCTGGGTCAGTAGCGCGGCCGGCGGCCGGCCGGCGGCGGTGGCGATTTCGGCGAACAGCGCGCCGAAGGTCATCACCGCGCCGCCCAGCGCCGCGCCACCGCCGCTCAGCTCGCGCTCGAAGGAGAAGACGTCGTCGAGGGTGGGGACGACGAGCACCGGCTCGCGTTCGAGCTGCTCGCCGAGGCGGGCGCGGAGAAGGCCGCGCTTGCCCGAGTTGGGCGGTCCCTGGATCAGGTTCAGAGGCACTGCCCCAGCCTATGGACGGCCGCGGCGCCCAACGGCCCCTTAGGCCCCGCCGCGTCCCCGCAAACTGCGGCTCTCCAGCCCCGTTTTTCCCGCCTCCAGCCCCTCTAGATTCCCATCCAGCCAATGTCGCTCTGCTTCGTAGACCCCGCCGACGCCATCCGCGCCATCTCCGACTCGATCGGACGCGAGGCTCGCCGCCAGCTGCTCGGCGAGGCGGTCCGCTCCTGGGTCGACGAGATTCCCGACTCCGAGCTCGAAGTCCACTACGCGAAGGCGATCGCCGAGCTCGACGAGCACGACCTCTCGATGCTCGCCGCCTGGCACGGCTCCCTGGAGGTCGGCCAGCCGATTCCCAACCGCGACTTCCTGATGGGCGCCTTCGGCTCCCTCGGCGAGAACCGCCGCGAGGCCCTCAAGCTCGCCGCCGGCTTCCGCGGCGAGGAGGCCGTCGACGCCGGCGTCACCGAAGACGACGCCCTCGAGCTCGTCCTCAGCCTCCTCTCACCCCCGCGCCTGATGCAGCTCGCCGTAGAGGCGGTAGAGCTCTACGTCTGGGACCGCGCGGGGAGCGACAACTAAGAGGGCTTGAGTTCAAGTAGTTTCGGCCGGGGCGTTCAAGAACTTACAGGCGATTCGCACGGCGCTTTGGAGAAGGCCAAGCCACTCGGGGTGAGCGGAAAGAAAAGGCCCGGATATTTCCCGCGGCTCGGCATTGAGACGGTCGCAGTTCCGTCTTAAGGAAGGGCAGTCGGTCGGGAACGCGGCCAACCCCGCTCTTGTTCCGCTTGGAGTCTCGGGAAGTAGCAGTGTCAGCGGCCTACTCCTTTTGTTCACTGGGCATTGAGCCATTCCATCGTTACTGGCGACGTAATTCTTTTACGTGTGGGCAATGACCAGCGCCCGATGGCAGACCTTTCGGGCCAAAAGGCGGTGTGCGCCTATCCGACCTGATCCAGGATCGGCTGGTGATCAGGCACGTCGCGGACGTAGGCGACTTGCGCAGGGTTTACCAGGATCACGCCCTCGCGCTCGGTCTGAATATCGATCCAGCCTGGGGCGAGCACCTCTCCGGTAGGCAGGCAAATTTCTTCTGACGCAGGCCGATTCAAGGTTCGGGTCAACGTCGCTGCATTCGTCCCAACTGCGCGCACCCGATGGCCGTCCGTGAAAACCATCTCCGTTCCCATATGCTGCATCGCAACGCCCTTTGATTCATTGGCCGCAGGGGGAGTGCCGCTGAATGGCGACTGAGTACGAGGACAACTTTCGAGCCGCTGAATTGCCGGAGAAGCTAGATCGGGCCGAAGATTTCCTTGGTTCACTGTCAGAGGAGCAGGCCAAGGCTCTCCAGGAGAACTACCCGAATCAGGTTCCGCGTATCCGCGCCGTGATCCTCGCGCTACGGCCCCGTATTGAAGTTGCCGATCCGCTCGTGCTCACGGAACAGACGCTCAATCAGACCAATGAGCCGCTGACGGGTCTGGTCAATGCCCTGGAGGCTTACAGGGCTTCCAGTGACCTCGGGCATATGGGGCCGCTCGCGGGGTGGACCGAAAGCTTGATCAGCGCGGTCCCACTTTGGCCAGCAGGTCCTGACCTGCCGGAGACGGACGCCAGTGAGATCGCTGCCAGGTTTCGTCGCTCGGCGGGTCAGCAGCTTCGCGCTCTCAGTGGTGACTTCGAGAAGGTCAGGGAGGAAGTCGCGGCCTTTCAGCAGGACCTTGAGAACCGAACCGGTCAATGGGGCGAAGAGAAGACCAACTTGGAAACGCAGCTCAGCGAGTTGAGCGGCACCATCGAGCAGCAGCGGGGGCGCCTGGACCAGGCGATTGAGAACTACCAGGGGCAGTTCTCAGAGGCCCAAGATCGCCGAGGAGAGGAATATCGCCAACAGCTCACGGATCTAGAAACGCGGGCAACTGAGCTGGAGCAGCAGTTCAAGGGCGGATACGACCAAACGATTCAAGATGCGCAGGAGCTGACGAAGGGCACGGTTGACGATCTCAGCGCCGAGCTGGTCAAGGCTCAAGAAATCACCGGCTTCATTGGCGGAACGGGCACCGCTGCGGGATACGGCAAAGAGGCAGATGCCCAGAAGAAGATTGCCGACAATTTCAGGCGGGGGGCGATCCTCTTTGGTCTTGCTGCTGCTGGGCTCGCAGTGTGGGCCATCGTCCACGCGGAGCGGAGCAGCAGTCCGTCGCTAACTGTTGTCTTGGCCAAGACGCTGGGATCTTTGGTCTTCGCTGGTTTGGCCGGATACGTGGCCACCCAGTCCGGGCATCACCGTGCGCGCGAGGAACAAGCCCGCCGTCTCGAATTGGACCTGCTCGCCTTGCCCGCGTTTATTGCCACGCTTTCGGATGACGAGAAGGAAGGGATCACGGGTCAAGTGGCGACCAACCTGTTCCTCGCACAGACCGCGCCAACTAGCAAACCAGAGGCAGCATTAACCAAGGAAAGCATTAGCTTGATTGGTCTCTTGCTCGATGCGATCCGGAAGAGCTGATGCGGAGGGGGAGACGCAGGTAGCCCGGATTACGCAAGCAGGCGAAGTCATCGCCAGGGCGCGTTGCCTGTCAGGTGGCTCGAAGGTTGAGCTGCTCGACATGCTGCTCAAGGCTCGAGCTTGCCGCCTGGCACGGCTACCTGGGGGTCGACCAGCCGATCCCAACTGCGACTTCCTGATGGGCGCCTTCGTCCCCCTCGGAGGCCCTCAAGCTCGCTGCCGGTTCCGCGGCGGGGAGGCCTCGACGCCGGCGTCACCAAAGACCATGCCCTCGAGCTCGTCCTCAGCCTGCTCTCACCCCCGCGCCTGATGCAACTCGCCGTCGAGGCGGCCGAGCTCTACCTCTGGGACCGGGCGGGCAGCGACAGCTAACCCGACTGACCAGTCCAGCAGTCGTTGCTTAGGTGTGAAATCTGTTTGTAGGCGGTTGGTTCTGGGTGTTACGTAGAAATCGACAGATTGACTACGGAGATTCGCGCATGGCGAAACTGTGTGAAGGCTAGTCTGTTCACTAGCAGTGAAACAGCGCGGTTATCTTCGTTATGAGCGAATCCGATACGCAAAAGAAACCTCATTGTAGAGCCAAAAACTCTCCTGTAGCTGTGTTCACCCTGATACGTTCGGGGTATGGGAGTTGCGCCGGCACCAACCACGATGACCTTTGAGACCGTTGATCCTTCAGTGCATATGAGGGGTGTGGAGACCCCGCCCCTGAGGCCACGGTACGAGCATCTTTTCGGCAATCAGATTCGCTGGGCTGTTGAAGTGATTCGCTACTCGCTCTTCCTGCACAGGCAGAATCGTGCAGGGCGAGACCGAGCGGTCCGCTAGCCTGCGATAACAAAGGCAAGGGTGGAGTGAACGAACCATTGATCAGGCTGCTGGTTGCGGTTTTGATCTCCGTGGTCCTTTTGGTCGGGGGTCTCTATGCGTTGTTACACGGAGCTCCTAGCGACGGCGTTGAAAAGGCGGCGATCGGATGGATCGGAGTTGTTACGGGCTACTGGCTGAAGTAGCCCCAGCGCTCAGGCCGCCAGCTCCTCGCCGTCCCGTTCGCGACTGAGTACGCGGAGCAGCTCCTCGTAGGGGCCGACGAGGTAGGCCTGGTCGCCGGCGGCGAAGCGGGTGTCGCGGCG
>JBEHWY010000229.1:0-4084 GCA_048498975.1 Actinomycetota bacterium
CAGCAGCACCGCGGCGGCGCCGTCGTTGAGCGGGCAGGAGTTGCCGGCGGTGACGCCGCCGCCGCCGAAGGCCTCCGGCAGTTCGGAGAGCTTCTCCAGCGTCGAGGAGGCGCGCGGGCCGTCGTCCTTGGCGACCTCGGTCCCGTCGGGCAGCTTCACCGGCACGATCTCGCGGTCGAAGAAGCCGTCTTCCTGCGACTTCACCGCCAGTTCCTGGGAGCGCTGCGCGTACTTGTCCATGTCAGCGCGGCTGACCTCGTACTTGTTGGCGACGTTGACCGCGGTCGCGCCCATTTCGATGTAGGCGTTGGGCTGGCCGTCGTTGCCTTTGAGGTTGTCGTTCTGGTCGGCGGCGCCGGCGGCCTCGGTGCGCTCGTTGTAGCGGCTCACCCACTCGACGCCGACGGCGAGGTAGGCGTCGCCCTCGCCGGCCTTGATCGCGTTGCCCGCGTGGCGGATCGCGTCGAGGCTGGAGGAGCAGTAGCGGGAGACGGTGACGCCGTTGACCTCCTGCGGCAGCTTCTCGGAGAGCAGCGAGATGATCCGGGCGAGGTTGAAGGCCTGCAGCCCCTGCGGCATGCCGACGCCGCAGAAGACGTCCTCGATCAGGGCCGGGTCGACCCCCGGGTTGCGCTCCAGCAGCTGGTCGACGACGAAGGCACCCATCTCGTCGGGCCGCAGCTGGGCGAGCGAACCCTTGAAGGCACGACCGATCGGGGTGCGAAGGGTGTCGACGATCACTGCTTCGGGCATTGCGTTCTCTCCTTGAGAGCTCGTGGTCAGGTCAAGTCCGGGCAGCAGAGTAGTGGACCGCCCATTTGGGGGTATCGTGCGATTTCGCACTATGTTGCCCGTTCGCGTCCAGAAGGCGCGTTACATTCGCCTCAATCCACCTCGCGCACAAGCGTGAGCTTGCCGGGGAAGCGGCAGCGAAAGGAGGCCTTCATGCCTGAGGGCTACTGCGTCAAAGAGCGCAAGAAGGTAGAGATCAAAGACGCCAAGCAGGTGACCATGAAAAATGGTCGCCCGGCGATCCAGGGCGTCTGCCCCGATTGCGGGACCAAAATCTTCAAGATCGGGAAACTGTAGGTCGCGGTTCGTAGGACCGGAGCTTGAACCCGGGCTGCATCCGCTACGTACACGGTTGCGGATGCAGCCCGGGGCATTGAAACGAGAGCGCGACGTACGCGACGCCTACGCGGCGCACGCGGGGGAGCTCTACGGCTTCGCGGTGCGCTCGCTCGGCGATGCCGGCCTCGCCGAGGAGGCGGTGCAGGAGACCTTCCTCCGCGCCTGGCGCGCCGGCGACCGCTTCGACCCGCAGATCGGCTCGCTGCGCACCTGGCTGTTCGCGATCCTGCGCAACGTCGTCATCGACCTGGGGCGGGCGCGCGCCGCGCGGCCGCGGGTCGCCGGCGAGAGCGGCGTCGAGCCCTCGGTCGAGCCACTCGAGCAGGCGCTGCTCTCCTGGCAGGTCGAGGAGGCGCTGCGCCGGCTCGGGGAGGATCACCGCCGGGTCCTGGTCGAGACCTATTACCGTGGCCGGCCCTACGCCGAGGTCGCAGCCGAGCTCGGGATCCCCGAGGGAACGGTGAAGAGCCGCGTCTACTACGGGCTGCGGGCGCTGCGGGTGGTGCTGGAGGAGATGGGCTATGAAGACTGAGAGCTGCCGCGAATGGCGTGAGTCGCTCGGCGCCTACGCGCTGGGCCAGCTGCCTGCCGAGGAGCGGGCGGGGCTCGAGGCGCACCTCGAGGGCTGCCCCGCCTGCCGCGCCGAGGCCCGCTCGCTGCAGGGCGTCGCCTCCCTCCTCCCCCTCGCCGACCCCGAGCGGCTCGGCCCGGCGCCCCAGCCCCCGCGCGAGCTCGGCGAGCGGGTGATGGCGGCGGTCGAGGGCGAGCAGCGCAGGCACCGACGCCGCCGGCGCTTCGGCTTCGCCCTCGGCGGCCTCGCCACCGCCGCGGCCACCGCCGTCCTGCTGCTCGTGCTGCTGCCCGGCGGCGGCGAGCCGGTGCCCCAGCAGCGGGTCGAGTTCGGCTCGCTGCCGCAGGGGGTGGAGATCAGCGCGACGCTCGAACCGCACGCCTTCGGCACCGAGATCCACATGTACGTCAGCGGCATCCGCTCCGGCACCCTCTGCCGCGTCTTCCTGCGCGGCCCGGACGGTCGCCGCTATTCGGCGGGCAGCTTCCGCTACCGCTGGGGCGAGGATTCGGAGGCGGTGCTGAGCTCCGCCCTCGACCTCTCGCGGACGACCGCGGTCGGCGTCCACGCCGGTCGCAAGACTTTCGTCGAGCCGGTCCGCCAGCCGTTGGCAACCGGAATCGACGCCAAGGAGAAGACGACTTGAGAAGGAAGCCCGCCGTGCTCGCGCCGCTGATCCTGGTCGCGGCGCTGTTGCTGGCCGCCTGCGGGGGCTCGGGCCCTGGCTACGGCGGCAGCGGATCGAGCACCGCCGCTTCGGATTCGACCGCCGCCGGCGACGTCCCCAAGGTCCCGGCCAACGGCGAAGCCGAAGAAAGCGGCAACGCCTACGTCGCGCTCGCCAGCGCACTGGGACTCGGCCTCGTCCTCGTCGACTCTCAGGGCCACGTCCTCTACGCCTTCAGCGGCGACCGGGGCACGTCCTCCAGCTGCGACGGCGCCTGCGCCGAAGCCTGGCCGCCGCTGCTGACCGAAGGCCCGCCGCAACCCAGCAACGGCGCTTCGGCGGCGAAGCTGGGCACGACCGAGCGCAAAGACGGCCGCACCCAGGTCACCTACGCCGGCCACCCGCTCTACACCTACGCCGCCGACGGCAAACCGGGCGAAGCCAACGGCAACGGCGTCTCCGCCTTCGGCGGCCAGTGGCACGCCCTGAAGGGCAGCGGCGCCGAGGCGGGCTGACCACCCGGCCTCATCCCGCGGTTCCTTTCGGACCGATAGGGGGCGAAAGGAACCGCGAAACGGGCATTGGGGGGAGACCGAGATCCCGTGGTGCCTTAGAGACCCATGGGGTCAAAAAGGAACCGCGGGATGAATGGGGAGACTTCAAACTCTCCCGGCGCCGACCTGCAGTGCGACAAAGGACGGGACCAACCCCTTGCTGGCGCCGCCGCCCGCCAAGGCGGCGTGATCTCCTTGAATCAGTTGCGGGAGGTCGACATATCGCCCCGGTCGGCATCGAAGAGGCACGCGAAGGGTTCACTGCACCGGATCCACCGTGGCGTGTACGTCGTCGGACACCGGTCGATCTCGCGCAGCGCAGAGCTGCGCGGCGCCCTGCTTGCCTGCGGCGAGGAGGCGGTGATCTCGCATGGCACGGCGGCCGCGCACTGGGGGCTGTGGGACAGGGCGCCGGCGCTGATCGACGTCACCGTGCCGTGCGAGACGGGGCGGAAGGTCGACGGGGTTCGCTGCCGGCGGTGCCGATACCCGGAAGACGAGGAGATCACCACCCACGACGATGTCGCCTGCACGACGCCCGCGCGGGTGGTGGTCGACCTGGCGGGGATGGTGGGCGTCGAAACGCTCCGCCGGACCGTCGAGCGGGCCGCCGTCCTCAAGCTTCTCGACCTCGACGCCCTCGACCATTCCATACACGGCGCCAAGGGGCGACGAGGGCTGAAGAGCCTGATCGCGGTGCTCACCGATTGGCGTAGCGAGGACGACGCTCCGCTCGACCTGCGCAGCGACTTCGAGGCCCTCGTCCTCCCCCGTCTGATCTCCCTGGGCCTACCTCGACCGCAGACCAATGCGACCCTCGCCGTGGAAGGAAGGCGCCTGATGGTCGACTTCCTCTGGCGCGAGCAGAAGGTCGTCGTCGAAACCGACGGCGCCGCGACGCACCAGACTCCGGTCGCCTTCCAACGGGACCGCTGGCGCGACCAGCTCCTCGTCGCCGTCGGCTATCGGGTACCCCGGGTCACCTGGCACCAGATGAAGCACGAACTCGACGAGGTCGTCGCCCGGGTCGCCCGCACCCTGCTGCTCGCCGGTGCCTGACCAGGCCAAATGGTTGATTCCACACCCGGGTCCCCAAGCGCGTGGCGGGCAGCCCCCTCTCAAAGTCGCGGTTCCTTATGGACCTCCTGGGTCCATAAGGAA
>JBEHWY010000230.1:0-4015 GCA_048498975.1 Actinomycetota bacterium
GGCACACCGGCTCGTCCAGTGGCGGGGGTTTCTGCCAAGGATGCTATCTTTGCCGTATCGGCGCTCGGAATGTTTCCCCGCCGGCGCAGGCCGGCTCGACGCCGGCCCACATCGCCCAGCGCGCGCTGGAGGGCTTCACCCGCTCGCTCGGCAAGGAGGTCGGCGGCCGCGGCGCCACGGTGCAGCTCGTCTATGTCGAGCCCGGCGCCGAGGAGCAGCTCGAATCGACCCTGCGCTTCCTGCTCTCGCCGAAGTCGGCCTACGTCTCCGGCCAGGTGGTGCGAATCGGCAAAGGCGTCGCTCCGGCCCCGCAGCTCGACTGGGAGCAGCCGCTGGCCGGCAAGGTGGCGCTGGTGACCGGCGCCTCGCGCGGGATCGGCGCCGCGATCGCCGACACCCTGGCCCGCGACGGCGCCGAGGTCGTCGGCCTCGACATCCCGCAGATGGCCACCGACCTGCGGGCGGTGACCGAGACGATCGGCGGCCGCGCGATCGAGGTCGACATCACCGCCGCCGACGCGCCGGAGAAGATCGCCGCCGAGCTCGCCGACGGCGTCGACGTCGTCGTCCACAACGCCGGCGTCACCAAAGACCGCACGCTGGCGAAGATGCCGGAGGAGCGCTGGACGCAGCTGCTGGAGATCAACCTCTCCAGCGAGGAGCGGATCAACGAGGCGCTGCTCGGCAAGAAGCTGCTGCGCCCGAACGGCCGCATCGTCGGCGTCTCCTCGATGGCCGGCATCGCCGGCAACAACGGCCAGACCAACTACGCCACCTCGAAGGCGGGCGTGATCGGGATGGTCGAGGCGATGGCGCCGGAGCTGGCGAAGCGCAAGGCGACGATCAACGCCGTCGCCCCCGGCTTCATCGAGACCCAGATGACGGCGGCGATGCCGATCGGCCCGCGCGAAGCCGGCCGCCGGCTCTCCAGCCTCTCCCAGGGCGGCCTGCCGGTCGACGTCGCCGAGACGATCGCCTGGTTCGCCAGCCCCGCCTCGACCGGAGTCAACGGCAACGTGGTCCGCGTCTGCGGCCAGAGCCTGCTGGGGGCCTGACGATGGCGGAGGCGACGAAGACCCGCACCCTGACCAGCTCGCCGCAGGTGCTGCCGCTCTACGCGCGGGCCGCGGCGCCGCTGCTGCCCGGCGCCTCGCTGCTGCCCTTCGTCCCCGGCGGCGGCGGCGAGGTCCCCGACCTGGAGCTCGAGCTGAGCGGCGTGCTCGCCGACCCGGCGGCGCTCGCCGCCTACGCCAAGGTCTGCGGCTTCACCCTGCGCGACCACCTTCCCCCGACCTACCCGCACGTCCTCGCCTTCCCGCTGCAGATGGCGGTGATGGCCGATGGCAGCTTCCCCTTCGGCGCCGTCGGGCTCGTCCACGTCGAGAACCGGATCGTCCAGCACCGCCCGATCGCCAGCGGCGAGGAGCTGACGATCCACGTCCGCCCGACCAAGCTGCAGCCGCACCCCAAGGGCCGCACCTTCAGCCTGCAGACCGTCGTCCTCGCCGGCGATGACGTCGTCTGGGACGAGACCAGCACCATGCTCCGCCGCGGCAAGCCCTCCCCCGGGGCCGACGGGACGAAAACGGGCGATAGTCACCCGAAATCGGCCCGTCAGCCGGAGGAGTTCGGGGTGCTGGGGGCGGAGGTTCCGGCGGGGGCCGAGTGGCGGCTGGGCGGGGACCTGGGGCGGCGGTATGGGTCCGTGTCCGGGGACCGCAATCCGATCCACCTTCACTCGCTGACGGCGAAGCCGCTTGGCTTCCCGGCGGCGATCGCGCACGGGATGTGGACCAAGGCGCGCTGCCTGGCGGCGCTGGAGGCGCGGCTGCCCGACGCCTTCGCCGTCGACGTCCGCTTCCGCAAGCCGATCCTGCTGCCGGCCCGGGTCGAGTTCGCCAGCGCCGAGCAGGACGGGGAAACGCTCTTCGCAGTCCGCAGTGCAGGGGACCACAAACCGCACCTCGACGGGAGGCTGAAATGACCACGACCACGGAGACCAGCGACAAGACCGTCGCCGAGCGCAGCATGGGCGTCGGTCTGCGGGCGCTGGGCTGGCTCGCCGGCTCCGACCTGCTGGACCGGATCCGGATCCGCAAAGGCGTCGAGCGGGCCCTCTTCCAGGGCACCAAGGGCGGCTTTCGCACCGCCACCGCCGCCGGCCGCACCTTCAAGGCCGCGCAGCAGCTCGGCAAACCGGCGCGCCAGGCGCGCAGCAAGTCCAAGGGCCTGTTCGACCTGACGCCCGACGACGAGCAGCAGATGTTCCAGGAAGCCGGCCGCGCCTTCGCCGAGGAGAAGATCCGCCCGGCGGCGCTCGCCGCCGACGCCGACCGCGCCACCCCACCCGAGCTGCTGGCGCAGGCAACCGAGCTCGGGGTCAGCATGCTCGGCGTCCCCGAGGAGCTCGGCGGGGTGATGACCGAGCAGTCGGCGGTGACCAGCGTGCTGATCGCCGAGGCGCTCGCCCACGGCGACATGGGCATCGCCTACGCGGCGCTGGCGCCCGGCGCAGTGGCGACCGCGATCGGGCTCTGGGGCAGCGCCGAGCAGGAGGCCACCTACCTGCCCGCCTTCACCGGCGAGGACGTGCCGGCGGCGGCGCTGGCGCTGCTCGAGCCGCGACCCCTCTTCGACCCGCTGCAGCTGGAGACGAAGGCCCGCCGCGACGGCGGCGACTGGGTGATCGAGGGCGCCAAGTCGCTGCTCGCCCGCGCCACCGAGTGCGAGCTGTTCCTCCTCGCCGCCGACGCCGAGGGGATCGGCCCGGCGCTGTTCATCGTCGAGTCGGGGACGAAGGGCCTGCAGATCGAGGACGAGCCGGCGATGGGGCTGCGCCCCGCCGCCACCGGCCGCCTGCTGATCGACGGCGCCCGCGTCCCGGCCGGCGCCCTGCTCGGCGAGGGCAAGCCGCAGGACTACCTCGAATGCGTCGCCCGCTCGCGCATCGCCTGGTGCGCACTCGCGGTCGGCGCCGCGCAGGCGGTCCTCGACTACGTCATCCCCTACGTCAACGACCGCCAGGCCTTCGGCGAACCGATCTCCAACCGCCAGGGCGTCGCCTTCACCGTCTCCGACGTCGGCATCGAGACCGACGGGATGCGGCTGACGACCTACCGCGCCGCCAGCCGCGCCGACCGTGGCGAGGAGTTCGCCCGCGAGGCGGCGATCGCGCGCCGGCTCTGCGCGGCGAAGGGGATGCGGATCGGGTCCGACGGCGTGCAGTTGCTCGGCGGCCACGGCTTCGTCAAGGAGCACCCGGTCGAGCGCTGGTACCGAGACCTACGAGCAGCAGGTGTGATGGAGGGAGGACTACTCGCATGATCAACCTCGAGATACCGAAGAAGTTCAAGCCGCTGGCGAGCCAGGCCAACCAGGTCGCGAGCGAGGTCTTCCGGCCGATCTCGCGCAAATACGACGAGGCCGAGCACAGCTACCCGAAAGAGCTCGACATGCTCGCCTCGCTGATCGACGGCATGAACGAGGGCTCCGACATGGGCGGCGCCGGCGCCACCGGCGTGCGCCGCAGCGCCAACGGCTCCGACCCGGGCGAGAACCGCAACGGCTCCAACCTCTCCACCGTGCTCGGCATCATCGAGCTCTGCTGGGGGGACGTCGGCCTGCTGCTCTCGATGCCGCGCCAGGGGCTCGGCAACTCGGCGATCGCCTCGGTGGCGACCGAGGAGCAGCTCGAGCGCTACGGCGGCAAGTGGGCGGCGATGGCGATCACCGAGCCCGAAGCGGGCTCGGACTCGGCCGCGATCCGCACCACCGCTGAGCTCGACGGCGACGAATACGTGCTGAACGGCGAGAAGATCTTCGTCACCTCCGGCGACCGCGCCGACCTGATCGTCGTCTGGGCGACGCTCGACCGCTCCAAGGGGCGGGCCGCGATCAAGTCGTTCATCGTCGAGCGCGACAACCCGGGCCTGAAGCTGGACCGGCTCGAGCACAAGCTCGGGATCCGCGCCTCCGACACCGCCAACTTCACCCTGCAGGACTGCCGGGTGCCGAA
>JBEHWY010000231.1:0-4011 GCA_048498975.1 Actinomycetota bacterium
GCCGGCGCACCTACCTGCCCTGTGGGTGCGCCGGCCCGCCCGCCTCGAAGCGCTCGCAATACTGACCAGCCCCTGGTGTGGTCAATATCGCGAGCGCGTGAGAGAGGGAGTGTGGTTGAGCTTTCCCGGACTATTTGCGGAAAAGCTCAACCACACGATCCGCGCGTCCCGCAACTGAGGTCCGGGAGGGGGAGGGTGCTCGCCGCCCTACCTGCCCACGGAGGGTGGCGAGCCCCCTCCCCGGCGCGCGCCCGGCGTGAAACCGCTCACCTACTACTAGACGCCGCGGCCGGCCGGTTCGCGCACGCGGCATTCGCGGCTCAGCCCCATCTGCACCCGGCGGCCGTCGGCGAAGACGAAGGTGCCGCGGGCGAAGGTGAAGGGAGCGCGGAAGAATTCCGCTGGCGCCGCGCAGGCGGCGCTGAGGTAGCTGTGGCGCTGGCCCCGGTAGCGGTATTCGCGGCCGATCGTCAGCTGCAGGCGGGTGATCGAGCCGAGGCCGCTGGCGAGGACCGGCACGTCGGCGGCGAGGACCGTGCCCAGTTCGCCGCCGCGGTGCTGGATTTCCAGCGGCAGGACGAAGCTCGCCCGCACGGGCACGGTGCCGTAGAGGTGGAGCAGCAGCGCCGGCTTGCCGTGGCGACGCGCGTTGAAGACGAGGATCTGGCCGTGGGCGGGGACGGCGGTCGTGCCCGATTCGACGTCGGCCCCGAAGCTGCCGTGGCCGACCAGCGCCGGTTGGCAGCGGGCGAGAGCGCTCTGGCTGCTGACCGACTGCAGGCGGGCGGCGGTGCAGGTCGGCAGGCCGCGGTCGTCGATCCGGCCGTTGCGGTTGAGGGCGAGCTCGAAGCGGTTCAGCGCCGGTGGCCGGGTGCCGTCGGTGGTCGTGATCTCGCCGCTGAATTCGGCCGTGACCGGGGCCGGGCGGGAGCGCGGCAGCGCCGTCGGCGCGAAGCCGCCGTTGAGGCGGACGCGAAGGTCGCCGTCGCCTTTCAGCTCGGCCTGCGCGGCGGCGGCCGCCAGCAGGCTGACGAAGGCGAGCAGCGCGAGTATCACGAGCCGGTGGCGCATCGTTCTCCCACAGCCAGTCTAGGCCGGGGGTACGGTGGCTAGGGTTGAGTGATGATTGAGCCGGGCGGCTGGATAGACCTGGGTGCGGGCGACGAGTTCGCCGGCTACCGGATCGAGCGCCGCCTTGGCCGCGGTGGCATGGGGATCCTCTACCTGGCGATCGAGCCGGGCCTCGACCGCCGCGTGGCGCTGAAGCTGATCGCACCCGAGGCCGCCGCCGACGAGATCTTCACCCGGCGCTTCGCCGAGGAGTCGCGGATCGCCGCCTCGATCGAGCACCCCAACGTGGTCCCGATCTACGCCGCCGGCGAAGAGGACGGCATCCCGTTCATCGCGATGCGCTACGTCGCCGGCTCCGACCTCGCCCGCCGCGTCGAACGCGACGGCCGGCTGGCGCCGGACCTGGCGGCGGCCCTGATCGCCCAGGTCGGCAACGGCCTCGACGCGATCCACGCCGCCGGCCTCGTCCACCGCGACGTCAAGCCTGCCAACGTCCTGGTCAGCGGCGAGGGGGGCGAGGAGCACGCCTACATCACCGACTTCGGCGTCGCCCGCAACGTCTCGACCCACTCGGGCCTGACCCAGACCGGCCGCTTCGTCGGCACCCTCGACTACGTCGCGCCCGAGCAGATCTCCGGCGGCCCGGTCGACGCCCGCGTCGACGTCTACGCCCTCGGCTGCCTGCTCTTCAAGCTGCTCACCGGCCAGGTGCCGTTCCCGCGCGAAGGCGAGGCGGCCCGGCTCTACGCCCACCTCAACGACCCGCCGCCCGCGCCCTCGCTCTACGCCCCCGAGGTGCCGCCCGCGCTCGACCAGGTCGTCGCCCGGGCGATGGCGAAGCAGCCGGCCGACCGCTACCCCTCGGCCGGCGACCTCGGCCGCGCCGCCCTCGCCGCCGTCTCCGGCCAGGCGGTCGCCGTCCCCGAGCGCACCGTCGCCACCGGCGCCGCCGCCACGGTGGAACCGGAGACCGTCGCCCCGGCGGCGCCCGCCGCGGACCAGGCGCCCACCCCGATCGAGCCAACCGCCGAATCCGCCGCCGACCGCACCGCCGAAGCCCAACCGGACCCGACCGCCGAGACGGAGGCAGGCCCGACTGAGCCCGCCGCTCACAGCGATGTCGGGGTTGTGCCCCCTATAGGGGGTAAAAAGTCGACCGCGGCGAATGGGGGAGGAGGATCGAAACGCGGTTGGGTTCTGGCCGGGGGTGGATTGGCGGTGGTGGTCGCGGTGGCGTTGGCGATCGCGCTGTCGTCGGGTGGCGGTGGTGGGGGGGATGCGACTGGCGCCGGCGGGACGGCGGCGACTGAAGGCCGGGAAGGGACGACCGCGCCAAAGGAAGAAGCGAAGAAGCAGGCAAAGGAAGAGCCGAAGCGCCTTTCGACGACTGAGCTGGTGAGGAAGGCGGACGAAAGCTGCGAAGAGGCGAAGACCGCGTACGTTGCCGCCCTCGATCAGTTCGGCAAGGAAACGGCGGAAGTGATCCCCAACATCGCCTTCGCGAGAACCCTCGTCGGCATCTCTTCGAAGCAAGTGCAACAGCTCGCGGTTCTCGTGCCGCCGAAGAAGAAGGAAGACGAGTTCAACGAATACCTCGCATCGCGGCGCCGGGTCGCCGAATGGGACAGGGACGCATTGGCGGCAGCAAAGAACGGGGACGAAGCCAAGTACCAGGCTGCCTACGCCAACCGCGACGAATCCGAACCCGAACGCGAAAAGCTGGCCGACGAAATCGGCTTCGAAGTCTGCAGTCAGCCGGGGTGACGGCGGACGGCACAGTCGCCGGGGCGTTGCGACTGCAGGCCGAGGCCTGCGCCATGCTCGGCTCGCCGCTCTATCGGGACCTGTTGGAACGCGCCGCGGCCGATTTCGAGGCCGGCGGTCCGACCGCCGCCATCATCGGCGACGACGAGGCGCCGGACCCGCTGCTCTCGGCGCTGCCGCTGCGCCTGCTCGGCGCCGTGCGCCGGCTCGAGCTGAGCGGGGAGCTGCCGGGGCTCGCCGCCCTCTATGCCGACCCGGATCGCGACCCGAGCGCCACCTGGCGCGCCTTTCATGCCGCCCTCGCCGAACGCACCGGGGACCTGCGCCGCCTCGTCCGGCTGCCGGTGCAGACGAACGAGGTCGCCCGCTGCGCCGCGTTGCTGCCCGGCTCCCTCGCCGTCGCCGCCGCGACCGGCCTGCCGCTGCGGCTGCTCGAGCTCGGCGCCAGCGCCGGCCTCAACCTGCGCTGGGACCGCTACCGCTACGAGGCCGGCACCTTTGCCTGGGGAGCTGCCGACGCCCCGCTGACCCTGCGCTTCGAGCTGGAGGGCACCCCGGCGCTCGCCCCGGGCCTGGCCGTCGCCGAGCGGCGCGGCTGCGACCGGCGCCCGCTCGACCCGACCGGCGAGGCGGGCCGGCTGACCCTGCTCTCCTACCTCTGGCCCGACCAGCCGGCGCGCGCCGAGCGGATGCAGGCGGCGATCGCCGCCGCCCCGGCGACGCCCGCGCCTGTCGACGAAGCGCCCGCCGCCGAGTGGCTGGAAGCCCAGCTGGCGAGTCCGCGCCCCGGCCTTGCCACCGTCGTCTACCACTCGATCGTGATGCAGTACCTCTCGCGCGAGGAACGCGACCGGGTCGCCTCTCTGCTCGCCGAGGCCGGCAGCGGCGCCAGCGCCGAGGCACCCCTCGCCCGCCTGGCGATGGAGTCGGTGGACGAGATGGCCGAGCTGCGCCTGACGATCTGGCCCGGCGGCGAGGAGCGGGTGATCGGCCGCGCCGGCTACCACGGCGACCGGGTCGCCCTCCGCTAGGCCCGCAAGGCCATGCGCCTCCGATGGCGTGTTTGAGCTTTGTCGCCTATGGCGAGACAAAGCTCAACCACTCGGCCGGGTCTGCCGCAGCGGCGACGACCGGCTGGGCACCTTCGCGCTGACGCGCCTGCTGGTGAAGAATTTC
>JBEHWY010000232.1:0-3966 GCA_048498975.1 Actinomycetota bacterium
CCGGTGGCGACGCCGAGGGCGAAGGAGATCAGCAGCAGCTTGCCCCAGAAGCGGGTCGAGCGCAGCCAGTGCTCCTCCCCGGTCCGGTACCAGCGGGTCTGGAAGATCGCGACGCAGATCGCCAGGCCGATCGTCACCGGGACGAAGATGAAGTGGTACAGGGTGGTGATGCCGAATTGCCAGCGGGCGAGTTCGAGTGCGGTCACGGGCGGCACACTAGGTGCGGTCCCTCCCCCCTCCATCGCGGGTAACCAACACACTCCCTGTGGACTTCCACGGATGGGTCGCGGGCCGCTCGAAATTACCTTCGCGCGACGATGTCCACCAACCAATTTCAAACCCGTGAGGGGGGCGGCGGGGCGCTGCTGGAGGCGAGCGGGCTGGAGCGCCGCTTCGGCGTCGGCGCGATCGCCGTGCAGGCACTGCGCGGGGTCGACCTCGCCGTCGCCGAGGGCGAGATGGTGGCGATCATGGGGCCCTCCGGCTCGGGCAAGAGCACGCTGCTCCATATCCTGGGCGCGCTCGACCGGCCCGACGCCGGCTCGGTCTCGATCGCCGGCCGCCGCTACGACAACCTCTCCGACCGCGAGCTGACCCAGCTGCGCGGCGAGGTCTTCGGCTTCGTCTTCCAGTTCTTCAACCTGCTGCCGACGCTGAGCGCGGCCGAGAACGTCCTCCTCCCCGCCCTCGTCAACGGCGAGCGGCCCGGGCCCTACGCGCAGCGGGTCGACGAGCTGCTCGACCTGGTCGGGCTCAGCGACCGCGCCGCCCACCTGCCGACCGAGCTCTCCGGCGGCGAGCAGCAGCGGGTGGCGATCGCCCGCGCCCTGTTGCGCTCGCCGCGCCTGGTCCTCGCCGACGAGCCGACCGGCAACCTCGACTCGGCCAGCGGCAAGACGGTGATGTCGCTGCTGCGCAAGGTCGTCGACGACGGCCAGACGGTGGTGATGGTGACCCACGACCCCGGCGCCGCGGCGCTCGCCGACCGCGTCGTCTTCCTGCGCGACGGCGGGGTCGCGGGAGCGGTCGGCGGCGGCGACGTCGACAAGGTGATCGACGCCTTCCGCAAGGTCGAGTCCGGCGCCGGCCGGCTCGGCGGGGCGCTGAGGTGAGCTCCGCCCGGGCACTGCCGCGCGGCGCCCGGCTGCACAGCTTCCGCGGCCTCGGCCCGCGCGCGCTGCGGGCGCGGCCGCTGCGCTCGCTGCTGACCACGGCCGGGATCGTGCTCGGCGTCGGCATGGCGTTCGGCGTGCTGATCCTGGTCGGCACGACCCACTCCACCTTCGGCAACCTCTTCGACGCGATCTACGGCCGCACCGATTTGATCGTCTCCGGCCGCGCCTCGATCGGCTCGGTCCCCGACTCGACCCTGCCGAAGGTGCGGCGCGTCGACGGCGTGCAGTCGGCAAGCGGCGAGGTCTACGGCATCTTTCGCCGGGTCGGCGAAGGCGGCGAGGCCGAGCGCGGCCGCAGCGGCACCCTGTTCGTCGCCGGCACCGACTTCGCCGCGCCCGACACCAGCGGCGCCAAGGTGATCGAAGGGCGCGAGCCTGCGCGACCGAACGAGATCGAGGTCGAGCGCGGCTGGGCGCGGGCCAACGGGGTCGAGGTCGGCCAGCGGCTGCCCTTGGCGACGCCGACCGGCGCCACGGCGCCGCTCGTCTCCGGGATCTACGAATTCGACACCAGCCTCGACCTCGGCGGCTACGGCACCGCCGCGATGCCGCTCGGCGCGGTGCGGCAGCTGACCGAAAAGCGCGGCAGCTTCGACCAGATCAACGTGATCGTCGCCGACGGCGCCTCGGTCGAGGCGGTCCAGCGCCGGCTCGACGCGGCGGTCGGCCGCGGCGCCGAAGTCTCGACCCCGACCGGCAAGGGCGAAGAAGCCAACGAATCGCTCGCCAGCCTCGACATCGTCCTCTACTTCTTCTCCGGGATGGCGCTGTTCGTCGGCGCCTTCCTGATCCTCAACTCGTTCAACATGACCGTGCTGCAGCGGATGACCGAAATCGGCACGATGCGCGCGCTCGGCGCGCCGCGGCGGCGGATCGCCAGCTCGGTCCTCGGCGAGGCGCTGATCCTCGCCGTGATCGGCTCGCTGCTCGGGCTGGCGCTCGGCGTCGGCCTCGCCGAACTGCTGGCGGCGACGATGCGCAGCCTCTTCGGCCTGCCGATCGCCTCGCTGGAGATCGGCCCCGGCGCCGTTGTCGCGGCGATCGTCGTCGGCCTCGTCGCGACCGTCGCCGGCGCCCTGTACCCGGCGCTGCGGGCGGGCCGGATGGCGCCGATCGCGGCGCTCACCGGTCGCGGCGGCGGCGAAGGCCGCCCCGGCCTGCGGCGGGCGCTCGCCGGCCTCGTCCTCTTCTTCCCCGGGCTGGCGGTCGGCGGCCTCTTCTGGTTCAGCAGCCAGGGCGGCAGCGCCTGGTCGGCGGTGGTCGGGGTCGGCTCGACGATGCTGATGTTCGTCGGCATGGTGCTGCTGGCGCCGTTCGTGGTGATGCCGCTGATCCGCCTGCTGGCGGCGCCGGCGCGGGCGCTGATGCCGGCCGAGGGGCGGCTCGCCGCCGACTCGCTGCGAGCAAACCCGCTGCGCACCTCGGCGACCGCGGCGGCACTCGTCGTCACCCTCTCGGTCGTCGTCGTCAACGCGATGATGAGCTCCAGCTTCATCGGCTCGATCTCCGACGAGCTCGACGCCCGCTTCGCCCGCGACCTCACCGTGCAGCCGCTCGGCTACAGCGAATACGGCGCGCCCAGCGGCGGCATCGCCCCCTCGCTGCAACGGCGGCTGGCGGCGCTGCCGCAGGCGGGGACGGTGACGCCGCGGCGGATCGTCTACATGGCGCACCTGCCCGGCAACAACGAACCGGGGATCCTCGCCGCCGTCGACCCCGCCGCCTGGCCGAAGGTCGACCGCAGCGAATACGAAGGCGCCGACACCGCCGCAGCGATGGCCGGCCTCGCCGGCGGCGGCGCGATCCTCGCCAAGGGCCTGGCCGAGGAAGCGGGGCTGTCGGTCGGCGACACGGTCGAGCTGAGCGGCGCCGCGGGCAGCCGCCGGGTGCCGGTCGTCGCCACCTTCGACACCTTCGAAGCGAGCGGCAACGAGGTCGTCGTCTCGCTGGCGACGATGAAGCGGATCTACGGGATCGACACCGACTCGGTGCTGGCGGTGACCGCCGCCTCGCCGGGGCAGCGGACCGCGCTCACCGACCGCGTCGAAGCGATCCTCGGCCGCGACTACCCCGGCCTGGAAGCCGTCTCCAACCAGGAACTGAAGGGCAACTACGAAGACGCGATCAACCAGCAGTTCGCCTTCTTCAACGCGATCATCGGCATCGCCGTGATCGTCGGCCTGCTCGGCATCGTCAACACGCTCTCGATGTCGGTGATCGAACGGACGCGGGAGATCGGCGTGCTGCGGGCGCTGGGCGGCTCACGCTGGCGGATCCGCCGCACGATGCTCGACGAGAGCCTGCTGATCTCCCTCGGCGGCAGCCTCGCCGGCATCGCCGCCGGCCTCCTGATCGGCGTCGTCTGGATCATCGCCGTGCGCGAAAGCACCCTGACCAGCCTCGATCTGCGGATCCCGACGACGATGCTCGTGGCGATTGCGGTCCTCGGGGTGGTGATCGGGACGCTCGCGGCGGTGCTGCCGGCAAGGCGCGCGGCGAGGTTGGATCCGCTTGAAGCGTTGACTTACGAGTAGGTGCGCGGGCGGAGATTCAGAGAGGGACGAAGGTTGGCGATGCCCGCCTGACCTGCACCCCTGCTTGGGCAGGTAGGGGTGCAGGTCAGGCGGGTCGGGCGGTTTGGGGTGGAACTTGCGGTACCTGAAGCATTGAGGCCCCTCTGGGGGCGTCAATGCTTCAGGCGCGTGACCGACGGATCGCGCTCCGACCTGAGCGGGCGCGTTGTCGACTTTTGAGATGAAGCGCAGGGCGAAGGCGCGGGCGCAGGCGCGGC
>JBEHWY010000233.1:0-3919 GCA_048498975.1 Actinomycetota bacterium
CCCTGCTCGCACCCCTACCTGCCCATGGAGGGGTGCGAGCAGGGGCGGGTCGCCGAGTACTGAACGCGCTCAGCTGATCGGCGGGCGCTTGTCAGCCCAGGGCCGCTCGGCCTCGATCTGGGCCGCGAGCGAGAGCAGCGTCGCCTCGTCCCCCGGGCGGGAGATGACCTGGACCGCGAGCGGCAGGCCGTCGGCGGCGAAGCCGAGCGGGACCGACATCGCCGGGTTGCCGAGGTGGTTCCAGGGGATGCAGTAGGGATAGAAGCGGCTCATGCCGAGCACGGTGCGCAGCGCGCCCTGGCCCTCCCAGCGGCGGATCGGCAGGGCCGTCCCTCCCATCACCGGCGTCACCAGCACGTCGCAGTGGTCGAAGATCGCGTTGATCCGGCGCGCGTCGTCCTCGCGGGCGCGCAGGGCGTGCTGGAAGACGGCGTCGGGCAGGCGGGCGCCAAGCCTGCCGAAGCCGCGGGTGCGGCGTTCGAGGCGCTCGGGATGGGGCACTTCGGCGACGGTGTCGGAGACGCCGCGCAGGAAGCGAGGGGTGATGTTGTTGCCGACGTTGCCCCACTCGGGGTCGCGCTGGCTGACCTCGTGGCCGAGCGAGGCGAGCAGGTCGGCGGCGTCGCGGACCGCGCCCTTGACCTCCTCGGAGACGATCGGCGGCAGCGCCGCCCGCGGCGGCTTCACCGACCAGGCGACGCGCAGCCTGCCGGGCATCGTCCGCGCCGACTCGACGAAGGGGCGCTCAGGGGGCGGCGGCGCGCCCGGCTCCTTGGAGCCGCCGGAGACGACGTCGAGCCAGAGCGCGGTGTCGATCACGCTGCGGCTGAGGCAGCCCATCACCGCCAGCCCGTTCCAGTATTCGAGTTCGGGCGCCAGCGAGACGCGGCCGCGCTGCGGTTTCAGCCCGAACAGGCCGCAGGAGGCAGCCGGCAGCCGGATCGAGCCGCCGCCGTCGCCGCCCGAGGCGATCGGGACGAGGCCGGCGGCGACCGCCGCGGCGGAGCCGCCGCTGGAGCCCGCCGGCGTGCGCTGCGGGTTCCACGGGTTGCGGGTGACGCCGTAGGTCGCCGACTCGGTGAAGCCGCAGATCGCCAGCTCCGGCAGCAGGGTGAGGCCGATGATGATCGCCCCCGCCTCGCGCAGCCGCCGCACCATCTCCGAGTCGGCCTTGGCCGGCTCGTCGAAGGCGTCGGTGCCGAAGGTGCGGACCTCGCCGGCGAGAAAGGTTTCGTCCTTGATCGCGATCGGCACGCCGAGCAGCGGCCGCTGCTCGCCGGCCTTCAGCCGCGCCTCGGCCTGCTCGGCCTCGAGCATCGCTTTTTCGGCGAAGACGACGCGGAAGGAGTTCAGCTGCGGATCGAGGCGCGCGATGCGGTCGAGGTAGAGGCCGACCAGCTCCCGCGGGGAGGCCTCGTGCTCGCGCACCATCTCCGCCTGCCGCGCCGCTCCCGCAAAGGCGATCTCCTCCGCACCCTTGGCCACGCAGCCAATCCTATGCACTCGGCAGCCGCCGCGCTCAGGCCTCGGCCGGCTCCGGCTCGCCGCCCTCGAAGCTGAGGTTGGGCAGCGCCCGGTCGAGCCAGGCCGGCATCCACCAGTTCCAGCGGCCCATCAGCTTCATCGCCGCCGGCACCAGGATCAGCCGCACCAGGGTCGCGTCGAGCGCGATCGCCACCGCGCAGCCGAGGCCCAGCTCCTTGATCGAGGGCACGCCGGTGAGGACGAAGACGGCGAAGACGGCGGTCATGATCAGCGCCGCCGAGGAGATCGTCCGGGCGCTCGAGGAGAGGCCCTCGGCGACCGCTTTCTCGTTGTCGCCGTGGCGCATGTAACGCTCGCGGATCCGCGACATCAGGAACACCTCGTAGTCCATCGAGAGGCCGAAGACGACGGCGAAGATCAGCGGCACGTTGATCGTGTCGATCGCCCCCTGGCTTTCGAAGCCGAGGAAGCCGTCGAGCCAGCCCCACTGGAAGATCGCAACGAGGACGCCGAAGGCGGCCCCGATCGAGAGCAGGTTCATCAGCACCGCCTTCAGCGGCAACAGCAGCGAGCGCAGCATCACCATCAGCACGACGAAGCTGAGCGCGAGGACGAAGAGCACGATCTTCCACATCGAGCCGCTGATCTGGACGCGGACGTCGTGGCTGCGGGCGGTTTCGCCGCCGACGGCGACGGTCGCGGCCCGGCTCAGGGCGCTGGCCGGCACGACCGTGTCGCGCAGGCGTTCGACCAGCGCGGTCGCCGCGTCGGACTCGCTGCCGGCGCTGGGCGTCAGCTGGATCAGGGCGCTGTCGGCGGCGTAGGCCGGCGGGGCGACGCTGCTGACGCCGGGGGTCTGGGCGAGCTCGCGGCGCAAGGCGGCGACGGCGGCACGGTCGGCCGCGGTCGCCGGCGCGCCGAAGTCGGCGACGATCTGGACCGGGTCGGTGCCGCCGCCGAGCTGCGCCGAGGCGAGTTCGGTGCCGACGCGGACGTCGCTGCCCTTGGGGAACTGTTCGAGCGCCTGCGTCCCGGTCTGGATCGAGAGCAGCGGCACCGCGAGCAGCAGGAGGACGGCGCTGACGCCGGCGATCGCGGTCCACGGGTGCGCCATCACGTTCCGGGTCCAGCGGCTCCAGAAGGGGCTGGCGGCGGGCCCCGCCGCGGTGGCGGTGGCCGGCGGGCGCTCGGGCCGGCGCAGGACCCGGCGGCGCAGGAAGCCCTCGACCCGGCCGACGATCCCGCCCGGCAGGACACGGTCGCCGAGCATCGCGATCAGCGCCGGCAGCAGCGTCGTCGCGGTCAGGATCGAGACGGCGACGACGGTCATCGCGCCCAGCGCCATCGAGCGCAGCGCCTGGTTGTCGACCATCCACAGCCCGGCCAGCGAGATGATCACGGCGAGGCCGGAGAAGGTGACGGCGAGGCCCGAGGTCGAGAGCGAGGCGGCGCGCGCGTCGCGCTTGGAGAGGCCCGCTTCGCGCTCCTCGCGGTAGCGGGCGAGGATGAACAGGGAGTAGTCGACGGCGACGCCGATCCCGATCATCGAGGCCATGTTGGTGACGAAGACCGACATCGTCATCTGCAGCGAGATGAAGTAGATGAGGGCGCCGGTGACGAGGACGCTGACGAAGCCGAGCGCCAGCGGCAGCGCCGCCGCCGCCAGCGAGCCGAAGACGACGAGGAGGATGAGGGCGACGATCGGGAAGCCGCTGCCCTCCGCCTCGGAGAGGTCCTTCTTCGAGATTTCCTGCATCCCGGCCCAGATCGTCGGCTGGCCGACGAGGTAGGGCGTGACGCCGGCCGCGGCGCTGCCGGGGTCGAGGTCGTCGCGCAGGGTGGCGGCGGAGTCGATCAGGTCATCCGAGGACTGGTTGCTGCGCAGCGCCAGCAGCGCCGTCCCGGTGCGCTGCAGTTCGCGCCGCCCCGCCAGCGCCGTCGCCGGCGGCAGGGTCACTTCCTCGACCGAGGCGACCTCGCGGCGGACCCGGTCGACGGCCGCGGCGCGGTCGGCCGCGCTGGCGCCGGGAGCCGCCTTCAGCAGCACCGCGATCCCGTCCGCCTTGCTGCCGAATTCGTCCTGCAGCGCTTCGGAGACCGCCTTCGACTGACTGCCGGGGACGTCGAACCCGCCCCCCGTCAGGTGTTCGGTCTGCCGCGCCGCGAACGGCAGCGCGCAGAGGACGATCAGGACCCAGGCGCCGACGACCCACCGCCGGCGCCGCCCCAGGACATCGGCAAGCTTGTTCATGATCTCTCTCATGGGGCGGCAGCCTCCCCCACCCCCCAGACCAGGTCTGTGAGGCCGATCACTGGGTGCGCGTCATCACTCTGACGGCAACACCGCGTTACTCAGATCCCACTTCGGCAGCGCTTCTGCGGGCGGGCCGAAGCACCCACCGGGAAGGTAGGTGCGCCGGCCCGCCCGTCTCGA
>JBEHWY010000234.1:0-3902 GCA_048498975.1 Actinomycetota bacterium
GGGAGGGCGTGGGTTCTTCGCCTGCGATGGGTGGTCGCCGAAGGCCCTCGGCGGCGGCTATTCGATCACGTCGGCGCCGTGATACGCCTGGCTCTATTCGGCTATGAGGTCTATTTGCTGCCCCTCGGTGAATTCCGGTGTTGTCACCGTTCCCGCGTTGCCCTCGTCCTGAAGCCCGGCGATGATCTCGGTGCCCCTGTATTCGATTTTCCCTCCGCCGATGAACGCGCACAGTTCCGATTTTTCGGCATATGGTTCGGTGCAGCTGACGCTGAGGTTGCGAAGGTGCGTTTCCATCCTCACCGTGTCGTGTCCAGCCTGTTCGACGGTCGCGTACGTCACACCTGTCACGTCTTCCTGCGGGCCACCCGTCAGATCAATGCCCAGGCCCGGCATTGTCCACCGGATGGCGTGTCCGGCTTCGCATTCGATGTCGACCGGGGCGCGATCTTTAGCGTTTGTGCCTCCGCTCAGCCTGAAACCACAGTGGCTCGAGTCCACGATGACTTCCGTTCCAAAGGTCGTCTCGCGACATTCCCCGTAGGTGGGGATCACTGTGAGCGCTTCTTCGGGCGAGGATGCCTGTGTTCCTTCCAGCGCCAGTTCTTCGCAGACCACGGTGACTCCAAGGCCTTCCAGCTCGAACTCTGAACCGCCCCGGCTTTCTTGGAGACGCTTTTCATTGGGAACTCAACCCCGCCAGGTAGTTCGCCTCGAACTCGACGGGCGGGATGTCACCGCAGGCTCCATGGAGCCTGCGGTGATTGAACCAGTCGACCCAGGTCAGGGTCGCCAGCTCGACGTCGGAGACCGTCCTCCACGGTCCCCTCGGCTCGATCATCTCGGTCTTGAAGAGGCCGATCGTCGTCTCGGCCAGAGCGTTGTCGTAGGCGTCGCCGACCGAGCCGACCGAGGGATCGACACCGGCTTGGACCAGCCGGCGGGTGAAGGCAAAGCTCGTATATTGGCTGCCGGCGTCGGAGTGGTGAATGAGCCCGGCTCCGACCGGGGTGCCCTCGTGGTCGCGTGACCACAGCGCCATCTCGATCGTGTCGAGGACGAGCTCGGTCTTCATCGAGCGAGCCGCACGCCAGCCGACGATCCGGCGGCTGAAAACGTCGATCGCGAAGGCGACGTAGGCGGTCGCCTCCCGGGCCGGCACGTAGGTGAAGTCGGCGACCCAAAGCTGGTTGGGGGCGGTCGCGGTGAAGTCGCGGTCGACGAGATCGCTGGGCCGCTCAGCCTCGTCGTCGGGGAGTGTCGTGCGAACCCTCCTGCCGCCCCTGATCGCCCCTCTGAGCCCCGCTGCGCGCATCAGGCGCTCGACCTGGCAGCGCGGAGCAACGATGCCCTCGCGACCCAGCGCCCGCCAGGTCTTCTCGGCGCCGTAGACCGAGAGGTTCTCCTCGTGGACCCTGCGGATCTCGGGGAGCAGCTCGCGGTCGCGCAGGGCGCGAGCGCAGGGATTGCGCTCGCGCTCCTTGCGCGCGTAGTAGGTCGAGGGGGCGAGCTGCAGGGCTCTGCAGATCGGCTCGACCCCGAACCGGTCGCGGTGGGCGTCGATGAAGAGGCTCATCTCCTCGGCATCGGCGGGTCGAGCTCCCGCGCGAAAAAAGCCGAGGCCGCCTTGAGGATCTCGTTGGCCCGGCGCAGTTCCTTGTTCTCGCGCTCGAGCTCCTTGATCCTGACCAGCTCCTCGCTCGTCGGACCCGGCTTCAGGCCGCGGTCGCGCTCGGCCTGGCGGACCCAGTTGCGAAGCGTCTCGGTCGCCATCCCGAACTTGGGCGCGATCGCCTCCATCGCCGCCCACTGCGAGCGATGCTCGCCCTGGTGCTCGAGCACCAGGGCGACCGCCCGCTCCCTGACCTCGGGCGGATACCTTCGATTTCTTGACATGACCTCATCCTCTCAGGGGATTTGGTCTCCATCGAAGGCGGGGCGGTTCAATCGTCGGGTTCTTCGGGGTCGGCGGAGCCGCCTGTGAGGATCGCCGGCTGCACGTTCCTGAATTCATGCGCCTGCGCGACCTGCGCGGCCACGACGCCCATCGCGAGCACCGCGACCAGCGCCGCCAGCCCTCTCGCCTTGTTGCTCATTTCCTTCCCCTCTCCTCGGCCCCGCCCGGCGCGGGGCTTTGAGGCAGGGATAGACGGCGGGGGCGGGGCGGGCAAGAACAGGGGGTTACCCGGGGGACCGGGGGAGGCGGAGGCGGAGGCGGGGTCCGTCGGCCCCTTTGCCCCGCAGCGCCCAGGATGGCGCTCTGGCGCGCGCCCCCCTCCGGCGCCCGCGGGAGACGGTCGGGCGGCTCCGTGCCCGACGCGACCGGCGAGTCGCTAGATGAGTTCGTTACAGACGGTGAAGCCGTATTCGCCAGCGAGCCGGTTCGCCCTCTTGATCGGGGTCTTGCCCTGTTCGGTCAGCGAGTGCGGCCGGTCTTCGGCTTCGGCAATCGCGGCTTCGAGGGCAGCGATGATGGCTTCGAATTCCGTGGCGCCCGAGGTCGGCGTGCCGAGCTGCTTCAGGCCTTCGAGCTCTTCTTCGAGCTCGGGCACGACGACCGCGGTGATGATTTCCCCGACGCCGGCCTTGGATTTGAGCGAGGTGGGGTTTTCCTTGATATAGGCAGGAAAGGCCCTGGCCTTCTCTTCGCCGGCCTTTTCGCAGACGGCATCCCCATGCTTGATCAGCTGAGCCTTGCTCAGCGTCTGAGAGCTCTGGGAGCCGCCGCCGCAAGCGGCGAGGAGCAGCGCCAAGAGCGCGGGAAGGAAGACCGTGGCTTTGGGAATCTTCGTGAGCATCACATTCACCGTCGTGCCGCGGAGCCGGGCAGGGCGCGACCGGCAAACCCGGTCGCGCCCCATCCCGGCCCCAATCGGCTACGCAGAATCAGGGATAGACTTTGCCTTTCCCTGCCTGCTGGATTTCGAGTTCCTGCACGGTCTCGTTGGTACCCGCGGCGGCCGGCAGGCCGGAGGCGGAGTTGACGAGACCGTTGATGCTGATCGGAATGAAGCCGAACAGCGTCAGGACGCAGCCACTGGCCCCGGGCGCCGAGAACGAGTTGTCGACGTAGGTACCGTGCAGCGTCGCGATCCCGGTTTTGAGATCGAACGTGCCGGTGGCCGGAACCCCGGTGATCGGTTCGTTCGGCGGCGGCGGCGAGGTCGTGCCCGTGGTGAGGTTGAGGCTGATCGGGCTCGACGTGGAGCCGACGTAGCAATTGTTGCCCAGGGTGCCGTTGATCAGGTGCACCTTGATCGGCAGCGAGATCCCCTGGATGCCATGGAGTTCGACCGCTCCGGTGAGTTCCGTCACCGCATAGAGCGTGAGCGCTTCGGAGCCGAGGAATTCGAGCAGCCAGGTGAGGCCGGTGAGGCCGATGACGCCACCCGGGACTTTCTGTTTCGTTTTCGACATCCCGCCCTGGGAGTTGAAGGTGAAGCCTTTGAGGCCGGCTTCGGTACCCCCGTTGATGGTGATCGGGCTGGTGATGGGAACTTCTTTGTTCCCCATGTCGAAGTGCCCGCCGGTGACGACCGAATGGATGCAGGTCGTAATCGCCGAGTTTTCTTCGGGGGACGGGCAACCGACGAACTGCCCATAGCCCGGAGCGGGTTCCCTCGCCTCCGCGGCGGGGGCGAGCATCGCAACCGCGACGACCGCCGCCGCGACCAGCGCGGCAAGCCGCCTGAAGTGCTTCGACTTCATGTGTTCTCCTCCCTAGATCTCAACTGGTATTGAGGTAACGCTGTATTCCTGAAGAATACCCCTCCAGTTTATATTGGCTGATCGGGGGAGGTCCGTCAAGTGGAAATTGGAATTGGGTTGGAATTGGGCATTGGGCCGGCCGCCAAAACGGCCGGCCCCCATGCCCTGGTTTGATTTTCCCCCTCTCCCATTAC
>JBEHWY010000235.1:0-3857 GCA_048498975.1 Actinomycetota bacterium
GTCCTTTTCCGTGCATAGCGCGGAAAAGGACTGCCACGCCGTCGCCGTCTACTCTCAGTCGCCGATGTACGACAGGGCGAAGATCTGGGTCGAGGGCGGCGGCGGTGGTAACGGCTGCATCTCCTTCCGACGGGAGGCGCACGTGCCGCGCGGCGGGCCCGACGGTGGCGACGGCGGGCACGGGGGCGACGTCGTCCTCGTCTGCGACCCATCGCGGCGCGACCTCGGCGCGCTGCGCGGCAGCAAGCACTTCCGCGCCCAGCGCGGCCGCCACGGCGAAGGCGCCAACCGCCAGGGGGCTAGGGGGGAGGACCGCGAGATCCCGGTCCCGGCTGGGACCCAGGCGACCGCGGTCGACGGCAGCGCGATCGACCTGGTCGAGCCCGGCCAGCGCGCCGTCGTCGCTCACGGCGGTCGCGGCGGCCACGGCAACCGGCGATTCACGACCTCGACCCGCCAGGCGCCGCGCTTCGCCGAGAACGGCACCGCGGGCGAGGCCGACTGGATCGAGCTGCAGCTGAAACTGCTCGCCGACGTCGGCCTGGTCGGGCTGCCGAACGCCGGCAAGTCCTCGCTGCTCAGCCGCCTCACGCGGGCGACGCCGAAGGTCGCCGACTACCCCTTCACGACCCTCTCACCGGCCCTCGGGACGATCGAAAACGAGGACCGCCAGGCGGTGCTCGCCGACATCCCCGGCCTGATCGAGGGAGCGGCCGAGGGCGCCGGCCTCGGCCACGAGTTCCTCGCCCATATCGAGCGCTGCGCGATGCTCGTCCACCTCGTCGACCTGGCGCCGCTGGAAGGCGACCCGGTCGCCGCCTACGAGACCGTGCGGGCCGAGCTGGCCGCCCACGGCGCCGGCCTCGAGCTGCTGCCGGAGCTGGTCGTCCTCAGCAAGCGCGACCTGGTGCCCCCTGAGGCGGTCGAGGAGGTGCTGGCCGAGTGGCGCCAGCGGCTCGGCGACGAGGTTCTCGGCGTCCTCGCCGTCTCCGCCGCGACCGGGGAGGGGCTGGAGGAGCTGCGCAACCGCATCTTCGCCGACCTGCCGGAGACCCCGGCGCCGGTCGCCGCGGCCGAGGCCGGCGGCGAGTTCGAGGCCGAGCACCGCGTCTACCGCCCCGCCGGCGAGGGCGGCTACTGGATCGAGCGCGAGGACGACGGCGGCTTCCGCGTCATGGGCCGCGGCGTCGAGATGCTGTTCGAACGCCACGACACCGGCAACGAAGAAGCGCTCGCCTACCTCGAGCAGCGGCTGCGCGAGATCGGCGTCATTTCTGCGTTGACCCGTGCTGGGTTCGAGCCTGGCGACGATGTGCGGATCGGCGACAACGAGTTCGAGCTGCATATCTGAGGCGAGGTTCTTGGGTTGGCTCCCCAACGAATCCAGGGCCCTCACTTCGAAGCCGCGAAAGGCGGCGCCGTTCGCATGTCGGGCCAGCTTCCGTCCTTCGGAAGCTTGCGAAAAGGGGCACCGAGCTCGCTTCTCTGGAGCTTCTGGCTCACGAAGCTTTCTGATTCACGGAAGCCGCCGACCTAGCGAACTTTGGGGGAGCTTCGGGAGGAGGGGTGGGGTACCCCTCTTCACGTTTTGCGCCGCTACGCCAGAGCGCGATTCTCGGACGGCGGCATCCGATCCCCGTAGGTAGGCGAGTGAAGAGGGGTACCCCACCCCTCCACGCCAACCTCACCCCAAATTCGACAACGCCGCCGCCAACGCGAACCCAAGCACCGTAACGAGCCCGGCCGGGCGCCCAGCGTCTTCGCGCGCTTCGGGGATCATCGAGTCGATCAGCATCACCAGCAGGGCACCGGCGGCGAAGCCGTCGATCGCCGCCTTGAACTCGCCGGAGGCGCCGTCGGCGAGCAGGTAGCCGGCGACGGTCGCCAGCGTGCAGACGGCGGCGACGCCGAGCCAGAGGCGCAGGATCGCGCCGCGGCCGGTCCCCGACTCCCGCATCTCCTCGGCCGAGCCCATCGCCTCGGGCAGGTTGGAGACGAAGATCGCCACCAGCAGGGCGACGCCGACGCCCTGGCCGGCGGCGATGTTGATCCCCAGCACGAGCTGCTCGGGGATGCCGTCGAGGAAGGCGCCGAGGGCGAGGTCGGTGCCGCCCTCGCCCTGACTGTGGCGGTCGATTATGCGGTCGAGCAGGAAGTAGGTGAGGGCGCCGACCCCGAGCCCGGCGGCGGTGACGCCGGCCCCGCCGACGGCGATTCCCTCCTCAGCGAGCTCGAAGCTGACCGCGCTGATCAGCGCTCCGGCGCCGAACGCGAGCACGGCGCCGATCTGCCGCTTCGACCAGCGGTGGGCGAAGCTGAGCAGGGCGCCGATGACCAGCGAGCTTGCGGCGAGTGCTCCCCAACCGATCGCCGCGCCCATCTCGGCTACTTTGCTGGCCGTGACTCTTGTCGTCAAGCTCGGATCCTCGATCGTCGCCGCCGACGACGGCGAGCTGCGCGCTGAGGTGCTCGACTCGGTGTGCGCACAGGTGGGCGGCCTCAAGCGCGCCGGGGAGCGGGTCGTGATGGTCACCTCCGGGGCGATCGCCCGCGGGATGCGGGTGATGGAGCTGCCGGAGCGGCCGACGCGGATGGACGAGCTGCAGGCCGCCTCCGCCGTCGGTCAGGGCGACCTCTTCCGCGCCTACGAGAGCCGGCTGGCGGCGGAGGGGATTCGCGCCGCACAGGTGCTGCTGACGCTCTCCGACGTCTCCGAACGCTCGCACTACCTGAACGCGCGGCAGACGCTGACGCGGCTGCTCGCCTGGCACGTGGTGCCGGTGATCAACGAGAACGACACGACCTCGACCGACGAGATCACCTTCGGCGACAACGACTTCCTTGCCGCCCTGGTCGCGGTCCTGCTGCGCGCCCGCCTGCTGGTCCTGCTGACCAACACCGACGGGGTCTACACCGCCGACCCGCGCAGCGACCCGGCGGCCAAGCTGGTCTCCCACATCGACGACACCGCCACCTTCGAGCTGATCTCGGTCGGCGAGGCCTCGCGCTTCGGCCGCGGCGGCATGCGCAGCAAGATCGCCTCGGCGCGGATCGCCAGCGAGTCCGGCGTCCCGGTCGTGATCTGCAACGGCATCAACGACGGCAGCCTGGCGGCGGCCGCGGCGGGGGAGGAGATCGGCACCCGCTTCGCGGCGCAGCGCGAGCACACGCTCTCGCCCTACAAGTTGTGGCTCAAATACGCCAAGCAGGAGGTGGGCTCGCTGCGCGTCGACGGCGGCGCCGCGGCGATGCTGCGCGAGAGCGGGTCGAGCCTGCTGCCGGTCGGGATCGTCGACGCCGCCGGCACCTTCAAGGCCGGCGATGCGGTCGCCGTCCTCGACCCCGAGAACGAGATCGTCGGCAAGGGCATCACCGAGTTCGGCAGCTTCGAGGTGAGCCGGATCATGGGCCACAAGAGCGACTACCTCCAGGAGCATTTCCCCGACGCCCCGGCCGAGGTCATCCACCGGGACCGATTCGTCCTGGTCTAGATGAGTGGCTCCGCGACCGGCGTCGCCGGGGAGGGTGCTCGCCACCCTCCATGGGCAGGTAGGGCGGCGAGCACCCTCCCCCTCCCCGAAAGCGGGCGTGCGGAGTGCGTGGCGCGGATCGCGCGGTTCCTTTGTCCGCACAGGCAGGACAGAGGAACCACGGGATGAGCAGAGCGCCTTCATCCCAATCCCGCGGTTCCTTATGGACGCATGAGGTCCGAAAGGAACCACGGGATTGAGATTTGGGCCGGTCCGTCGTCCCGTGGTTCCTTTCGGAACCAGGAGGTCCAAAAGGAACCACGACTTTCGGGGGCGGGGGCTCGAGGCGGGCGGCCCGGCGCACCCACAGGGCAGGTAGGTGCGCCG
>JBEHWY010000236.1:0-3816 GCA_048498975.1 Actinomycetota bacterium
AGGGGGGGGGAGCGCGATTGGTTCCGGGTGTTGGCCCTGGCGCCGGGACCCACACCCCCGGTCCCGCTCAGCGGCTTTTGGCTAGCGGACCGCGAACTCGGTTGTAACCATGCCGAAGCGCTCGACCCGGCCGCAGCGAGAGCGAACCGCAGATCCCAGAAACCGATCCAAGACGGAGGTAGGAAGTGCCGCAGGGTTCCGAAGCAGAGCTGCCCACCGAGTTGACCGAGACGCTTGCCCCACACCTCCAGCGTGCCCTGAAGCACCCGATGCGGCGACGGATCCTGCGCTCGCTGAACGCCGACGGCGAGGCCCGCACCTTGGAGGAACTGGCGGTGCTCAACCCCGCTGCCAGCATCAGCACGATCAGCTACCACGTGCTCGTGCTCGAGGGCTGCGGCGCGATCACCGTCTCCACCTCGCAGGCGAGCGGCAACCGCTTCGCCTCCAACGTCGCCGACGACAGCGGCGTAACGGAGTTCCTGCGCGTCACCCGGGAGGGCGACGAGTCCGGCGAGTGGAGCTGAGGGGGCTCGAACCCCTGACCTTCGCGCTGCCAGCGCGACGCTCTTCCAGCTGAGCTACAGCCCCGGGTAGGTCCTCCAGTTTACCGAGAGAGCGGCCGGTGAACTATGCGGCCTGCTGCTCGGAGCCCGAATCCTCGTCGACGTCGAGGATCAGGTTGTCGGGCGCCGTGTGGCGCACCTTGAAATCGAGGTTGGAGAGGCCCTCCAGCTCGCGCAGCAGGTCGACCGGCTCCTCGAGCCGCATCGAGAGGGTCGCCCGCCCCTCGGAGAAGCGTTCGATCGAGATGTCGGAGGCACCGAGCCTGCCGACCGCGTCCTCGAACCCAACCAGCTGCGAGAAGTCCCCGAGCGGCCCGATCTCGAGCTTGACGTCGCCCTCGAACACTCCGTCGAATGGCTCGCCATGGCCGTTTTGGGAGGCCGGCGCGGGAGCCGGTACCGGCTCCGCTTCGGCGGCGGACACCTCGTGCGCCTCGGTCAGCGCCTGCACCCGGCGGCTGACCTCGACCGCCTCGCGCAGCGCTTTCATCCGGATCCGGGTCGCCTGGCCGCGGGCCTGCGCCTGCATCTCCTCGAGCCGCGCGGTAACCGCGTCGAGCGAGGCGATGCTGCGGTCGTGGCATTCGTTCGCCTCGCGCAGTCGCTCGCCGAGGACGCGGATCTCGCGTTCGCGCTCGATCACCATCCCGCTCAGCGTCGCCGTCTCCTGCTCCTGCTCGGCGAGCCGCTCCTGCTGCGTTTCCGCCTTCGCCCGCAGGCCGATGATTTCGGCGTCGCGAGCGCCGATCGCGCCATCTACGTCGGCGCGGCGATACCCGAACAGAGACCGCTTGAAGCTTCCCATGCGCGGCACCGTAGGGACCCCTTCGGACGGTATTTCGTCACAGATGCGCCGAGCAGCTCAGGCGCTGGCGGCGGAGGGTGCCTCAGGAGCGTCGAGATCGAGCTCCAGGCGGGGCGCGTCACGCCACAGATCCTCGAGCTGGTAGCGCTCGCGGGCCTCGGTGGTGAAGACGTGCAGGACGCAGTCGAGGTAGTCGAGGATCGACCAGCCCGCGGCGCCGGAGCCGTCGACACCGCCGGGCAGCACCCCCAGCTCGCGCTTGATCCGCACCCGCACCTCGTCGACGATCGCCTGCGCCTGGCGCTCGTTGCGGGCGGTGCAGATGACGAGGAAGTCGGTGTAGGCGACCAGCTCCCGCATGTCGAGGGCGATCACGTCCTCGGCTTTTTTCGAGTCGGCGAGCGCCGCCAGGCGGCGTGCCAGCGCCTCGGCCTGGACCTTGGTCACGAGTAGATCCCCTTTTCTTCGATGAAGCGTGCGACTCCCTCGGGCACCAGGTAGCGCAGCGGCCGGCCCTGCGCCGCGCGCTCGCGCACCGCCGAGGAGGAGACGCCGAACTGCGGCATCTCGAGCATCGTCGCCCGGTCCTCCGCCCCGAGGCTGCGCAGTACCGCCGCCACCTCGGCGTCGGAGATGCCGGCGCGGCGGGCGATCGCCAGGCGGGCCAATTCGACCACGCGCTCCGGGTTGCGCCAGCTCTCCAGACCGACGGCCGCGTCCGCCCCCATCACGAACACCAGATCGGTTTCTCCGCGTTCCCCAGCAAGCAGCTCCAAGGTCTCATACGTGTAGGACGGCCCCTCGCGGTCGACCTCCAGCGAGGAGACCGAGAGGCGTGAGTCTTCGGCGGCGGCGAGACGGGTCATCGCCATCCGCAGCTCGCGGCCGGGGTCGTCGGCGATCCGCTTGTGCGGCGCCGACCCGGTCGGCACCAGGATCACCTCGCTCAGGTCGAGCTGCCAGAGAGCCTCCTGGGCGAGCGCCAGGTGACCGAGGTGCGGCGGGTTGAAGGCCGACCCGAGGACGCCGACGCCGGCGCTCACCGGCTAATCACGCACCTGGCCGTCGCCGCGCGCCACGTACTTGAAGGTGGTCAGCTCGCGCATCCCGATCGGGCCGCGGGCGTGCAGCTTCTGCGTCGAGTTGCCGATCTCGGCCCCCATCCCGTACTCGAAGCCGTCGGTGAAGCGGGTCGAGGCGTTGACGTAGACGGCGGCGCCGTCGACGCCGCTGACGAAGGCCTCGGCGGCGGAGTCCGAGCCGGTGACGATCGCCTCCGAGTGGCCGGTGCCGTGGGCGTTGATGTGGTCGATCGCCGCCTCGACCGAGTCGACGACGCCGACCGCGAGCTTCAGCTCCAGGTACTCGGCGTCCCAGTCCTCCTCGCTGGCGGGACCGACCTCAACCTCGTCGGCGAGGGCGCGGGCGCGGTCGTCGCCGACCAGCTCGACCCCGGCTTCGTCGAGGTCGGAGAGGATCGTCGGCAGGAAGCGCGGCGCGATCGCCTCGTCGACCAGCAGCGTCTCGGCGGCGTTGCAGACGCCGGGACGCTGGGTCTTGGCGTTGATCACGATCCGCCGCGCCATCTCGAGGTCGGCCTCGGCGTGCACGTAGACGTGGCAGTTGCCGGCGGCGGCGTACATCACCGGCACCGTGGCGACCGCCTTGATCGCGTTCTTCAGCCCCTCTCCCCCGCGCGGGATCAGCAGGTCGACCAGGCCCTCCTGGGTCGCCAGCTCGGCCAGGTCCTCGCGGCCGCCGCCGGCGAGCGGCAGGACCGCGTCGGCGGGCAGGCCCGCCTCGACCAGCGCCTCGCGGGCGATCGCCGCCAGCGCGGTGTTGGAGCGTTCGGCGTAGGAGCTGCCGCGGAGCACGATCGCGTTGCCGCTCTTGATCGTCAGCGCCGCGCAGTCGATCGTGACATTGGGGCGCGCCTCGTAGACGACGGCGACGACCCCGAGCGGCACCCGCACCTTGCGCAGGTCGATGCCGCTGGCCAGAGTTTTGTGTTCGAGCTCCTCGCCGACCGGGTCCTCGAGCGCCGCGACGACGCGGACGCCCTCGGCCATCGCCGCCACCCGCGCCTCGCTCAGCGTCAGGCGGTCGCGCAGCGCCTCGGTCAAGCCGGCCGCGCGCTCGTCGGCGAGGTCGCCGGCGTTGGCGTCGAGGATCTCGGCGCAGCGCTCTTCCAGCAGGCGCGCGGTCGCCTCCAGCGCCGCGTTCTTGGTCGCGGTCGAGGCGCTCGCCAGGGTCCGAGCCGCCTTCTTCGCAGCGGCACAGGACTCGGCGACGGTCGTCGTCGTAGTGGCCATCTCCACAGGGTACCGGCCGCCCTGTCTGCGGCTAGACGAGGCGGTTCCACGACCGGCCCGAGGACTGCCCGGGACCTTTCGCGGCAGCCTGCGGCCGGCGGGCGGGCCGGCGCACCTACCTGCCCTGTGGGTG
>JBEHWY010000237.1:0-3792 GCA_048498975.1 Actinomycetota bacterium
CGGGGCTAGGCCGAAGCCGCCGCCCCGACCTCCTCGCGGATCCAGCCGTAGCCCTTCTCCTCCAGCACGCCGACGAGCTCCGGGCCGCCTTCCTTGACGATCCGGCCCTCGAACATCACGTGCACGGAGTCGGGTTTGACCATGTGCAGGATGCGCTGGTAGTGGGTGATGATGAGGACGCCCATGTCGGGCCCGGCGAACGTGTTGACGCCCTCGGCGACGGTGCGCAGGGCGTCGATGTCGAGGCCGGAGTCGGTCTCGTCGAGGACCGCGATCTCGGGCCGCAGCAGCGCCAGCTGCAGCAGCTCCATCCGCTTCTTCTCGCCGCCGGAGAAGCCGTCGTTGAGGTAGCGGCTGTTGAAGTCCTTGGGGATGTTCGCCAGCTCCATCGCCTCCTGGGCGACCCTGGCGAAGTCTTTGATCTTGATCGCCTCTTCGCCGCGCGCCTCGCGCTGGGCGTTGATGATCATCCGCAGGTACTTGCTGACCGAGACGCCGGGGATCGCGACCGGGTACTGGAAGGCCATGAAGAGGCCGGCCTGCGAGCGGGTCTCGGGGTCGGCGTCGGTGATGTCCTCGCCTTTGAAGGTGATCGTGCCCTCGGTCACCTCGAGGGCCGGGTGGCCCATGATCACGTTGGCGAGGGTCGACTTGCCGGAACCGTTGGGCCCCATCAGGGCGTGCACCTTGCCCTTCTCGACATCGAGGTCGAGCCCTTTGAGGATCTGTTTGTCCTCGACCTTCACGTGCAGGTTCCGAATCTCCAGCTCAGCCAATTTCGCTCCGTTTCTGGGGTTGTGAAGTTTCAGGCGGCGCTGCCGAGGGCGGCGGCGCGGCGCTCCTCGCTGTGGCTCGAGAACTCGACCAGCTCCGCCAGGGTGGTGCCGGCGAGCGCCTTGGAGACGCCGCCCTGCACGCGCATCCACAGCAGCTTCGTCGAGCAGGCCTGGTCGCCGTCGCTCTCGTGCGAGCACAGCACTTTGCCCTCGGGAGTGTCGTGGAAGCACTCCATCGGGGCGATCTGTCCTTCGAGGGCCTCGACCACCGCGTCCATCGTGATCTCCTCGGCCGGCTTCGCCAGCCGGTAGCCGCCGTGGGCGCCGCGGGTCGAGGTGACGAGCCCGGCCTTGCGCAGCTTGGCGACCAGATGCTCGAGGTAGGAGAGCGGCAGCCGCTCGGCTTCGGCGACGGAATTGAGGGAGATCGGCTGCGAGCCGGGCTGGCGGCCCAGCTCAACCATCAGGCGCACTCCGTACTCGGCTTTGGTCGAGAACAACATCGAGAGATAAATCCTACCGAAGCGGTCGGTTATGCCTCGATCAGGCCGCGGCGGATCGCGTAGCGGACGAGCTCGACGCGGTCGCGCATGCCGAGCTTGCGCATCGCGTTGGCGCGGTGGTTCTCGACCGTCTTCTCGGAGAGGTGAAGCAGCTCGGCGATCTGTTTCGTCGTGTGCGCCTCGGCGACGAGCTTGACCACCTCCTCCTCGCGCGGGGTCAGCTCCTCCTCGCCGGTCGAGCCGCGCTCGAGCACGTCCTTGATCAGCATCCGCTGCGCCTCGGGGGTGAGGAACGGCTCGCCACGCTCGACCGCCCGGATCGCCGCCAGCAGGTCGGTGTCGGCCTGCGCCTTCAGCACGTAGCCGGAGGCGCCCGCCTTCAGCGCCTCGAACAGGTAGCGCTCGTCGTCGTGCATGGAGAGGATCAGGACCGAGACGTCGGGCGCCTGCTTCTTGATCTCCCGCGTCGCCTGCAGCCCGGTCAGCTTCGGCATTTTGACGTCGAGGATCGCTAGGTCGGGCCGCTCGCGCACGACCAGGTCGCGGGCCGCGGCCCCGTCGGCGGCCTCGCCGATCACCTCGATGTCCGGCTGGCGCTCGAGCAGCAGCCGCAACCCCGACCGCACGATCCCATGGTCATCCGCAATAACGACGCGCACGAGCCCCAGTGTCGCCGACGGGCCGATTTGTCGTCTCTACGTGGACAAATCGTCCCGTCGGCCGGGGAGGGTGAGGCGGACGGTGGTGCCGGCCTGCGGGCGGGACTCGATGGTTAGGTCGCCGCCGATTAGGAGGGCGCGCTCGCGCATGCCGCCGATGCCGAGGCCGCGGCCGCCTTCGTCGAAGGCGAAGCCGCAGCCGTCGTCGGCGACGGCGAGGTCGACGCCGCCGTCCTCGCGGCGGCGCAGCGTCACTTCGACGTGGTCGGCGCCGGCGTGGCGGGCGGCGTTGGAGAGCGCCTCCTGGGCGACGCGGTAGACGACCAGCTGGGCGTCGTCGCCGAGGTCGGAGAAGTCGCCCTCGGCGCTGAACTCCGATTCGAGCTCGCCGCGGCCGAGCTGCTCGACCTGGCCGGCGACCGCCGCGGTCAGGCCGAGGTCGTCGAGCGCCGTCGGCCGCAGCTGGCGGGCGAGGGAGAGCAGCTCGCGCATCGCCTGGTTGGCCAGCGCTTTGGTCTCGGCCAGCTCCGCCTCGAGCTCCGGCGGCGCCGCCTCGCGCGCCGCCTCCAGGCGCAGCAGCAGCCCGGTCAGCGACTGGTTGACCTCGTCGTGGAGGTCACGCGCGACCCGCGCCCGCTCCTCCTCCTGCGCCGCCAGCGCCGCCGAGCCCGCCCGCCGGCGCTCGGCTTCCAGGCGCCGCATCATCCGCAGGAAGGCGAGCTCGATCCTCTCCACCTCCTCGGTCTCGCCGACCCCGTCGATCGAGCTCGGCAGCGGCCCGGGGCGGCTCAGGTCGACCTTCTCCATCTCCTCGATCAGGTGCTCGAGCGGCTGGAAGCGGCGCCGCTGGCGGCGCAGGTTGACGGCGAGCACGATCACCGCCAGGGCGAGGACGACGATCACGGCCTGGGTCATCGCACAAGCCTAGAAGCGGCCCGGCGCGCCCGGGCTATTCGCCTTCTTCTTCTTCTTCTTCTTCTTCTTCTTCGGGCGAGCCGGGCGTCAAGTTGATGCCGTGCTTGACGTGCGGTTCGAGCTCCTGCTGGATGCTGTCGACGAGCTGTTCGTACTCGGCCGGGCAGGTTTCGAGCCGTTCGGGCGGCAGCACTTCGAGTTCGGCGACTTCTTCGTAGGACGCTTCGCTGGAGCCGGCGACCCAGCAGAGGACGTTGAAGGCGCGCTGCAGGTCGAGCGAGTGGACATCGGCGTATTCGACCAGCGCCGGCGGGCTCTGCCGTTCGGAGAACTCGGCCCAGAACCCGGCCGCGGCGGCGGCGTAGGCGGCGCCTTCGGGCGCTTTCAGCAGCAGCGCGGTGGAGATCGCGTCGGCGGCGTCCTCTTCCTTGCCCAGCACCGGCAGGTCGAAGTTGGCGATCAGGGCGTGGGCGAACTCGTGGGCGAAGATGAAGCTGTTGACGGCGCCGATCCGTTCGCCCAGTTCTTCTTCGCTGATTTCAGGTTCGCTTTCGGCCAGCGTTTCGACGATCAGCGCCGCGAATTCGTAGGGCAGCGTGATCGAGTTGTCCTGCGGGTTGTAGTAGGGACCGCCGCCGATGCCGTTGACGCCCTTGACCGTCAGCGGGCTGGGCAGTTCGAAGGCGCGGGCGAGCGACTTGGCGAGGTACCGGGTTTCGCTCGCTTTCAGCATTTCGTAGCCGAGCTGGTCGGCTTCGCTTTCCGGTTCTTCCCAGATCGCTTCGACTTCGCCGGCGGGCGGCGCCGCTTCGGTGCCTTCCGAGCTGGAGCCGGAGGAGCCCGAGCCGCCGCAGCCGCTGACGAACAGCGCTGCGATCAGCGCCGCCAGCAGGACCGCCAGGAAGGCGGTGCGAGCACCTGCGTGGGACCGGGACACGC
>JBEHWY010000238.1:0-3526 GCA_048498975.1 Actinomycetota bacterium
CGGCGGTCGGCTCTATGTGCTCCCCCGGGATCTTCGACGGCCTCCCTTCGGTCGGCCTCTCAATCTCAGGAGAACAAGAGGGAGGTTGTCCTATGAGCGTCACGGTGCTGACCGCGGAGACCGCCGCGGCGGAGGCGGCCGAGCTGCGCGCCGCGATCGCCGGCGTCACGATCCCCTCGCTGTTCGCCGCCGCCGTCGCCGACCGGGGCGATGCGGTCGCGCTGCGCCACGGCGCGCCCGGCGAGGAGCAGGAGACGATCGGCTGGACGACGCTCGCCGCTCGCGTCTCGCGCGCCGCTGCCGGCCTCGCCGAGCTCGGCCTGCGCCACGGCGACCGGGCGGTGATGATGCTGCGCAACGTCCCCGACTTCCACGTCGCCGACCTCGCCCTCTCCCACCTCGGCGTCTGCCCGGTCTCGATCTACAACTCCTCGGCCGCCGAGCAGATCGCCTACATCGCCGGCCACTGCGGCGCCCGCGTCGCGATCGTCGAGCCGGTCTTCCTCGAGCGCGTGCTGGCGGCGCGCGAGCAGCTGCCGGACCTGGAGCGGATCGTCGTCGTCGGCGGCGAGGCCGAGGGGGCGGTTGCCTGGGCCGAGCTGCTCGAGCGCGACCCCGTCCCCCTCGCGGAGCTGGCGGCCACGGTCGAGCCGGACGACCTGGCGACGATCATCTACACCTCGGGCTCGACCGGCCCGCCCAAGGGCGTGATGCTGACCCACGCCAACATCGCCTGGCAGACCGAGGCGATGTCGCGCCGGATCGCCGAGCCGATGACCGGCTGGCGCCAGATCTCCTACCTGCCGATGGCCCACATCGGCGAGCGGATGATGGGCCACTACCTCGCGATCCGCGGCGGCACCGACGTCGCCTGCTGCCCCGATCCCAATGCGGTGGCGGCGATGCTGCCCGAGGTGCGGCCGCAGATCTTCCTCGGGATGCCGCGGATCTGGGAGAAGCTGCACGCCCAGCTCCTCTCCTACGCCGCGGCGCACCCCGACGCCTGCGAGCGCGAGCAGCTGCTCGCCGCGGTCGGCCTCGAGCGCGGCCGCGTGATGTTGACCAGCGGCGGCGTGCTCGCCACCGAAATCCACGCCTTCTTCCGCGAGCTCGGGTTGCCGCTCTCCGACATCTACGGGATGAGCGAGTCGACCGGGCCGATCGCCTGGTCCCCGCACGACCCGCTGCCCGGCTGCGTCGGTCGCCCGATGCCGGGTTGCGAGGTGCGGCTCGAAGCCGACGGCGAGATCGTCTTCCGCAGCGGCAGCGCCTTCGCCGGCTACCTCGCCGACCGCGAGCGGACGGCCGAGACCGAGGCCGGCGAAGGCTGGTACCGGACCGGCGACGTAGGCGTCCTCGACCCCTCCGGGCAGCTGCGGATCGTCGACCGCAAGAAGGAGATCATGATCACCGCCGGCGGCAAGAACATCTCGCCGGCGAACCTGGAGAAGGCGCTGAAAGCGCAGCCGCTGATCGGCCAGGCGGTGGCGATCGGCGAGGCGCGGCGCTTCGTCTCGGCACTGATCGTGCTCGACCCGCTTGCCGCCGCCGACTGGGCGCGCGCGCACGGGCTGCCGGCCGAGACCCCGCTCGCCGAGCTCGCCGCCGACCCGGCGCTGGAGGCGGCCGTGGGCGCCGCGGTCGAGGAGGCCAACGCCGCCTTCTCCCAGGTCGAGAAGGTGAAGCGCTTCACGATCCTGCCGGCGGAGTGGATCCCCGACTCCGACGAGCTGACCCCGACCGCGAAGCTGAAGCGCGGCGCGATCGCCGCCAAGTACGCCGACGCGATCGAGGCGATGTACGCCGAACCCCGAACCAAGGAGCCCGCATGACCGCACTGACCCCGACCACCCTGCTCGACGGGCTCGTCTTCCCCGAGGGGTTGCGCTGGCATCAGGGCCGCCTCTGGCTCTCGGACATGTACGCGGGGCGGGTGCTGACGGTCGACCTCGACGGCGCCGTCGAGGAGGTCGCCGAGGTTCCCGGCCGGCCCTCGGGGCTCGGCTTCCTGCCCGACGGCACGCCGCTCGCCGTCTCGATGGAGGATCACCGCCTGCTGGCGCTCCAGGACGGCGGCCCGGTCGAGCACGCCGACCTGACGTCGCTGGTCAGCGGCCACATCAACGACATGCTGGTCGACCCCGCCGGCCGCGCCTACGTCGGCAACTTCGGCTTCGACTTCCTCGGCGGCGCCGCCCCGGCCCCCGCCAACCTCGTCCTCGTCGACCCCGACGGCTCCGCCCGGGTCGTCGCCGAGGAGCTGATGTTCCCCAACGGCATGGCGCTCGCCGACGGCGGCGAGACCCTGTTGGTGGCGGAGATGCTGGCGGCCAAGGTGACCGCCTTCAGCGTCGCCGCCGACGGCTCGCTGAGCGAGCCGCGCAGCTTCGCCGAGCTGCCCGATCGCACCCCCGACGGCATCGCCCTCGACGCCGACGGCAACCTCTGGGTTGCCTCCTCGCTGACCGCGGAGGTGCTGCTGATCGCGCCCGGCGGCGAGGTGCTGGAGCTGCTGCCGACGGCGCCGCGGCTGGCGCCGGCCTGCGTCCTCGGCGGGCCCGAGGGGCGGACCCTGTTCCTCGCCCTGGCGGAAACCTCGCCCGAGCAGCTTGCCCAGGGGATCTCCAGCGGCCGCATCGATACCGTCGACGTCGCCGTTGCGGCGGCGCGCTAGCGGTCGGTCGGCGACGGCTGTGGGCGGCGACTGCGGCAAGCGCTAGCGTCCGAGCAGATGGCTTCGAAACGCTCCCTGCGGAGGCAACGGCGCACGCCGCTCGACGCTGACGACCCGGGCAAGACCGCCCTGCTCGAGTCGACCGAGCGGCTGCTGCGCGAGCGGCCGCTGGCCCAGCTCACGGTCGACCAGATCAGCCGCGGCGCCAACCTCACCCGCACCGCCTTCTACCGCTACTTCGGCCGCAAGGAGGACGCGGTCGTCGCCCTCTCGGAGCGCTACTTCGACCTCATCATCGAGGGCCGCAAACCGTTCTTCTCCGAGGACATGCCGCTCGAGCAGGCCTGCCGGGCGGCGGTCGTCAACGAGCTCTCGATCTGGGCCGAGCACGGCGCCGTGCTGCGCGGCCTCGCCGACCTCGGCGCCAGCGACCCGGAGATGCGCGGCGCCTGGTACGTGCAGATCGAGCAGTTCGTGCCGATGGTCGAGGACCGGATCCGCTCCCATGCGCGCCAGCGCGGCGTGGAGCCGCCGCCTTTTCCGCGTGTCGTCGCCGAGGCCTTCGTCTGGATGGCCGAGCGCTACTACTACGTGTGGTCGAGTCACTACCGCCACCCCAACGACGAGGTGGTCGAGGCGATCACCTGGGTGATGGTGTCGATGATGGAGGGGGGCTTCCCCGCCGTCCCCAAGTCCTAGCCGCCGACAGCGGCGGGCGGCCCGGCGCACCCCCAGGGCAGGTAGGTGCGCCGGCCCGCCCGCCTCGAAACGGATCCGACATCGACCACCCCAGGGTGGGGTGAACGTCGGAAGCGCTTGCGACATTGACCAGCCTCAGGTGTGGTCAATCTC
>JBEHWY010000239.1:0-3515 GCA_048498975.1 Actinomycetota bacterium
CAGCCGACAACCTCCTGCCCGACTTCCCGTTGATCAACAAGAGCTTCGAGCTCTGCTACGCCTGCGTGGACCGCTGAGATGTTCGTCCTCCTGCGCCACCTCGACCGGGTCCGCCGCGAGATCGCGCTGCCCCGTCGGCGCGGCGGCGGCTCGCTGGCGATCCGCCACGTCGACGCCGGCTCCTGCAACGCCTGCGAGCACGAGCTGACCGCGACCGCCGGCCCCCACTACGACCTGCAGCGCTTCGGCCTCGACATCGTCGCCTCGCCGCGCCACGCCGACGTCCTGCTCGTCACCGGTGCGGTGACGACGCGGATGCGCGAGTCGCTGCTGGCGGCCTATGCGGCGATGCCCGAGCCGCGCCGGGTCGCCGCCCTCGGCGACTGCGCCCTCGGCTGCGGCGTCCTCGCCCTGGCGACCGAGCTGGCGGAGCCGCTGGAGGAGCTGCTCCCGGTCGACATCCGCATCCCCGGCTGCCCGCCCACCCCCGAGCAGATCGCCGACGGGATCCTGGCTGGGCTGCGGTGAAGGGAGGGTGCTCGCCACCCTCCATGGGCAGGTAGGGCGGCGAGCACCCTCCCCCTCCCAGGCCTCAGGTGCGGGACGCGCGGGTCGTGTGGTTGAGATTTGTCCCGGATAGCGAGACAAAGCTCAACCACGCACTTCTCTTCTCAGCGCTTGCGAGATTGACCACACCTGAGGTGGGTCAATGTCGCAAGTGCTTCCGACGTTTTCTCCACCCTGGGGTGGTCGATGTCGGATCCGTTTCGAGGCGGGCGGGCCGGCGCACCTACCTGCCCTGTGGGTGCGCCGGGCCGCCCGCGTTACCCCCGCGACACGACCACCGCGTCGAGGGCGAGCAGGCCTCGCTGGGTGGCCCGCAGCGGGTTGATCTCGATCTCGGTCAGCGCCGGCTCGCCGACGAGGAGGTCGCCGAGGGCGAGCAGCGCCGCCGTCAGCTCGTCCTCGTCGACCGCGGGGGCGCCGCGGAAGCCGCGGAAGCGCTCGCGGGTGCGGAGGTCGTCCAGCATCGAGGCGGCCTCGGCGCGGGGGACCGGGGCGAGGCGCATCGTCACGTCCTCCAGCAGCTCGGCCTCGACCCCGCCGGCGCCGAGCACGACGATCGGGCCGAAGGCCGGGTCATCGACGGCCGAGAGCAGCAGCTCCGGACCCGACGGCGCCATCTCCTCGACCAGGTAGCGGCAGCCGGCGGGGGCGGGGACGTTGCGCAGGCGGCCGAGGGCCGCGGCGAGGTCGTTCGGGGTGGCGAGGCCGAGGTGGACGGCGCCGATCTCGGTCTTGTGGGTGAGGTCGGGGTGCGCCAGCTTGACCGCGACCGGGTACCCGAGCCGCTCGGCGGCGATCAGCGCCTCGTCCTCGCTCTCGCAGACGCGGCGCTGGGGCGAGGCGATGCCGAGCGTCGCCAGCAGGGACTTGGCCCGGTCCTCGTCCCAGCCGCCGCCCGCACCGACGCCGGGGTCGATCCGTCGCGGCAGCCGGGCGGGCTCGCGCCGCAGCTCCTGGCGGCGGGCGGCGGCGCGGGCGTCCTCGACCAGGCGGGCGGTCGCCGCCGCGGTCCGCTCGGGGGTGGGGAAGACCGGCACCCCGCGCCGGCCGAGCGCGGCCTGGACCGCGGCGACCCGCGGCCCGGGGCCGGCGGTGCCGAGCAGCGCCGGCACCCGGCGCGGCCCGCCGAGGACCTCGACCGGGTCCAGCGCGTCCTCCTCGTCGAGGAAGTAGCCGGCGAGCAGGTCGACGGCCGGGTCGGCTTCGACCGTGCGCAGAACCTCGCCCAGGCTGGGTCCCGGCCGGCCGGTGTCGACCGGGTTGCGGACGAAGGTGAGCCCGCCGAGCAGCTCGGCCAGCCGCGCCCGGCTGGCGGCTGAGAGCTCGGGCAGGGAGACGCCCTCGGCGGCGAGCGCGTCGGCGAGCAGCAGGCCGGGGCCCGCCTGGCCGGTGACGACGGCGACGCCGGGGCTCGGCTGGGGCTGCAGGCGGCAGCCGCCGAGGGCGCGGGCCGCGTCGAGCAGCGCGGTCGTGTCGTCGACGACCACAGCGCCGGCCTGGCGCAGCAGAGCCCGCGTGGTCGCCCAGCTGCCGGCGAGGGCACCGGTGTGGGAGCGGGCGAAGTCGGCCACCGAGTCGCTGCGGCCGAGCTTGAGGACGACGACCGGGACCCGGTCGGCGAGCTCGGCCACCGCGTCGAACAGGGCACGGCCGTCGCCGACCCCTTCGAGGGCGAGGGCGACGACGCCGACCGTCTCGTCGCGTCCGAGGTGGCGGAGGACGTCGGGCACGCTGACGTCGGGCGCGTTGCCGAGCCCGGTCGCGAGGCTGATGCCGAGACCTTCCTGGGCGGCGGCGAAGGCGAGCGCGTGGTTGACGCCGCCGCTCTGGGCGACGATCGCCAGCGGCCCGGCCGGAATCGCCGCCGCCGCGGCGACGAACGTCGCGTAGAGCTCCCGCGGCGGGGCGATGAAGCCGGAGGTGTTGGGGCCGAGCAGGCGCATGCCGCCGTCGCCGACCGCGGCTCGCAGCTCCGACTGCAGGCGGGCGCCCTCGCCGCCGGCCTCGGCGAAGCCGCCGGCGTGGACGACGACGCCGCCGACCCCCGCCTCGCGACACTCGGCGACGGCGCCGGGCACCGCCGCGGCCGGGACCGCGACCAGCGCCAGGTCGACCGGCGCGGGCGCGTCGCCGATCCGCGCATAGGCGGGAAGGCCCTCGACGCTTTCGGCCTTCGGGTGCACCGGGTACACCGCCCCCGGGAACGGCGCCAGCGTGCGCAGCAGCGCGTTGCCGGCCTTGCCGGGGGTCGGGGAGGCGCCGACGACGGCGACGCTGGCGGGGGAGAAGAGGCGGCCCAGCGGCGACTCGCTCATCCCTTCCTCCACTCGCCGCCAAGCAGCGAGGGCAGCCCCTCGACCAGCTCGGCGCGGCCGGCGACGATCGCCGTCGCCGCCTCGTCGTGGCTCGGCGGCCCGACCAGGACGGTCGGCAGGCCCAGCTCCTGGTGGATGCGGTCGCAGAGCATCAGCTGCTCGGCGAGGCCGCCCTTGCCGGGGCTGACCCGGGCCGCCAGCAGCCGCTCGGCCGCCAGCCGCCGCAGCCGCTCCAGCAGCTCGTCGGCGAGCGCCGAGTCGGGGTCGGCCGGCACCGCGACGGTCGCCAGCAGCGGGCGCTCGGCGGGCCAGGCGTCGAGCTCGGCGTCGGCCGGCGCGACCAGCAGGTCGAAGCCCGCCGCCGCGGCCGCCGCGGCGTCCACCGGTCCGCCGTTGAGGGCGAAGCCCGCCGCCGCCTCGGTGTGCTCGTGCAGCCAGGAGACGGTCGCCGGCCATCGCGCTGAGATCCGCGCCGCCACGCCCGACCGAATGCCCCTGTCAGGCGCCTTAAATCGCGAAGGCCTCTATGTATTGGCCGAAGACCGCGAAATCGGGCGAGATGTGCTTGTTGTAGCCAATGGTGAAGGCCGGCGCGCCGAGCTTGCCCAGGGTGTTGTATTCATAGGACGCCTT
>JBEHWY010000240.1:0-3499 GCA_048498975.1 Actinomycetota bacterium
CTCGCACCCCTACCTGCCTAGTGGGGGTGCGAGCAGGGGCGGGTCGCCGCAACCGCGCCTACCGCGGCGCCCGTTTGGGCTCACGCCGCACCCGGAACAGCGGCACGCGCCCCTCGATCCCCTTCAGGTGACGCTCGCCCGCACGCGAGTAATGGAAGCCCTCCCCCGCCGCCTCGCGGGTGGCGGTGTCGAGGAGGACGCTGCCGGGGCGGGCGACGCCGGTGATGCGGCTCGCCAGGTTGACCGAGCGGCCGTAGAAGTCACCTGACTGGGGCAGGGTCGGGCCGGTGGCGAGGCCGGCGCGCAGGAGCGGGAACTGATCGCCTTCGGCTTCGGCGGCGGCAATCAGCTGCAGGGCCGCCGCAACCAATGGCTCGGCCTCGGCCGAGACGAGCATCGCCGCGTCGCCGATCGTCTTCACCAGGCGTACCGGCGACTCGGCGACGGCGTTCGCCATCTCCTCGAGGCGGCCGGCGACCATGCCCAGCTCCTCCGGTGCGATCTCCTCGCCGAGGCTGGTGAACTCGACCATGTCGGCGAAGCAGATGGTCAGGTTGACGACGCCGCCGATCTCGCCGGCGGCGAGGTCGGCCGCGCCGAGCACGTCGCGGCGCACCTGCTCGAGCAGGTTGAGCTGGAAGGCGTAGACGAGGATCGGGCCGACCAGCGGCAGCAGCTGCTCGGCGGCGAGGGCGAAGCGGTTGGCGACGTCGCGTTCGGTGTCGCCCGGCTGGGTCAGGCTGCGGATCGTCAGCTCGCGATTGGCCTGGGCGATCCGCGCCGTGCCCATCCCCACCGTGCGCGCCGTCTGCAGCAGGCCCTCGGTCGGCAGGCCGGCGGCGAGCAGGGCCTTGATCCGCTGGGCCGATTCGAGATCGTCCTCGGTCGCGGCGCGCTCGTCGGGGTCGCCGTAGGGAACCCCGAGGGCGGAGCGCAGCCGCTGCAGCAGCTCCAGCTCGACCCCGGAGCGCTCGGCGATCTCCCGCGCGGTGTAGCGGGGACCGTCGCCGGCGATCGCCCGCTCGACGGGCAGCAGGCTGAGCCGCCCGGCGAGGACCGCCTCGCGCATCTCCTCGAGCGTCACGCCCTCGCCGCTGAGCTGCTCCAGCAGCGCCAGCCGCGCCGTGCGCGCATCGCCCTCGAGCTCGTCGAGCAGCCCCTCGGCCTCGAAATCGATCACGCGCGGGCCACCGCCCCACCACGCCGGGGGTCGCCCCCGCCGCTGAGGGCGCCGGTCCGAGGATCGCGCGCCACCGCCTGCACGCCGCCGAAGAATAGGTTGCTCGCCGGCCAGCGGGAGACCGCCACCCCCCGCGCCTCGATCCGCGCCAGCGCCTCGGCGTCGATTCCCGGCTCGGCCTGGACCACGTCGCCCTCGAAGTGCAGGCGCGGCGCCGCCACCGCCTCGTCGACCGGCAGGCCCTGCTCGACGGCGCGGACGACGGTCTGCAAGATCGCCGAGCGGATCCGGTTGGAGCCGGCGCTGCCGAGCACCAGCTCGACCTCGCCCTGGCGGCGGACGATCGTCGGCGCCATCATCGAGGGCACCCGCCGGCCGGGGGCGATCTTGTGGAAGCCGAGCGGGTTGAGGTCCTCCTCCCCCAGCATGTTGTTGAGGATCACCCCGGTGCCGGGCACCAGCACCCCCGAGCCCGAGCCGTTGGAGCAGGTGACGCTGGCGCAGGCGCCGGCGGCGTCGAGCACGGAGACGTGGGTGGTCGAGCCGAGCAGGTCGCCGGCGGCGAGGTCGAGGCCGCCGGGATCGAGGACGCCGGCCTCCACCCCCTCCTCGTAGAGCGACTCGGCGAACTCGAGGTCGCGCAGGTCGTTGGCCGCCGCCATCGCCGCCACCAGCTGCTCGGGGCCGCTGCGCTCGCCGAGCCGCTCGAGCAGGCCGAGGCAATAGGCGATCAGGATCCCGCCCGAGGAGGGCGGCGGGTTGGTCAGCACCTCGGCGCCGCGGAAGGGAGCGGCGATCGGGCGCCGCTGCAGCGCTTCGTAGGTGGCGAGGTCGCGAGCGCCGATCGTGCCGCCGTGGGCGGCGACGAACTCGGCGATCATGGCGGCGACCGCGCCGCGATAGAACGGCTCGGCTCCCTCGGCGCCGAACAGCTCCAGCGCCTCGGCGAGTTCCGGGAAGCGGAAGGTCTCGCCCTCGCGCAGGGTGTGGCCGTGCGGGGCGTAGAGCTCGCGGGTGCCCTCCAGCCGCAGGTGGATCGGCTCGAGGATGTCGAGGATGTAGGCCTGCTGGGCGTTGACCGGGGCGCCCTCGCGCGCCAGCGCCACCGCCGGCCCGACCAGGTCCGCCAGCGGCGCCGAGCCGAACCGCTCCAGCGCCGCGACCAGCCCGGCGGCGGTCCCCGGCACCCCGCAGGAGGCGGGCCCGACGTAGAAGACCTGCTCGGTCTCGGCGTCGAAGCGGACCGGTACCGGGACCAACTCGGCGCGGCGCCGGGTGCCGTCGAGGCCGGGCGCGGCGACGAAGAAGTCGAGCAGCACCACCTCCTCGGCACCCGGCGTGGCGACCATCATGTAGCCGCCGGCGCCGAACCCGGTCAGCGGGCTCTCGACGGCGAAGGAGGCGAGCACCGCGGCGACCGCCGCGTCGACGGCGTTGCCGCCCTCGGCAAGGACCCTGGCCCCCGCCTCCGCGGTGCGGGGATGACCGGCTGCGACGACCCCTCTCATGGGGCGGCGACGCTAACCGGGCAGGAACTCGGGGATGTCGACGTTCAGCTCGCCGCCGCCGCGCTCGGAGCGAGCCGGGCGACCGGAGCCGGAGTCTTTGGTGCGGCGGATGGTCGGCTCGGAGCTGCGGCGCGGAGTGCTGGTGCGACCGTCGAAGCGGGTCGCCACGACGGTGACCCAGATCTGATCGCCGAGCTCCTCGTCGACGTTGGCGCCGAAGATGATGTTCGCGTCCGGATGAGCGGCCTCGCCGACCACCTTGGCCGCCTCGGAGACCTCGACCAGCGAGAGGTCGGCGCCGCCGGTGATCGAGAGCAGGATCGCGCGGGCGCCCTCCATCGAGGTCTCGAGCAGCGGCGAGGAGATCGCTTTTTCGGCGGCGAGGACGGCGCGGTCGTCGCCGCCGTAGGCCATGCCGATGCCGAGCAGCGCCCGGCCGGCATCGGACATGATCGTCCGCACGTCGGCGAAGTCGAGGTTGATCACCGCCGGCAGCGTGACCAGGTCGGAGATGCCCTGGACGCCCTGGCGCAGGACGTCGTCGGCGACCTGGAAGGCCTCGACCATCGAGGTCTGCTGGTCGAGCACCTGCAGCAGGCGGTCGTTGGGAACGACGATCAGGGTGTCGACCTCGGCGGCGAGTTCTTCGATCCCTTTCTCGGCCTGGCCGAGGCGGCGGCTGCCCTCGAAGCTGAACGGCTTGGTGACGATGCCGACCGTGAGCGCGCCGACCTCGCGGGCGAGGCGGGCGACGACCGGGGCGGCGCCCGAGCCGGTACCGCCGCCGGCACCGGCTGCGACGAAGACCATG
>JBEHWY010000241.1:0-3466 GCA_048498975.1 Actinomycetota bacterium
GCGGCCGCTGCGCCTCCAGGCACGAGGTCGCCGCCTTGCCGAGCGCCGTCGCCAGCTCGGCGGTCAGAAAGGTCCCGGCTTCGCCGCGAACCCCATCCGTTCCGAAGAGTCGTCTACTCGTCTGGGTGGCCATACGCTCCTTTACTTCTCGGAAGCGAGTACCCGTCCTCTCGAGGATTGCGGGAACTCAGTAGTACCGCGCCAGCGCGAGCGGCGCAACCGAAGCGCGCTAGCGCTTGGAGAACTGCGGCTTCTTGCGGGCCTTCTTGAAACCGGCCTTGCGGCGCTCCTTGACGCGGGCGTCCCGGGTCAGGAAGCCGCGGCGCTTGAGGTCGCCGCGCAGCTCGGCGTCGATCTCGGTCAGCGCCCTGGCAACGCCGTGGCGGACCGCGCCGGCCTGGCCGCTGATGCCGCCGCCGTGGACGCGGACGCGGACGTCGACGTTGCCCTCGTAACCGGAGACGACCAGCGGCTGGCGCGCCATCGTCTGGTGCAGGGGCCGCGGGAAGAACTCCTCGATGCTGCGCTTGTTGATCTCGAACTTGCCGTCGCCCGGGACGAGGGTGACGCGCGCGATCGCGCTCTTGCGCTTGCCGGTGGCGAGGAAGCGGGAGCCGCTCTCCATCTTCGCCGGGGCGCGGGTGACGGCCTCGGCGGCCTCGTCGGCGTCGGCCAGCTCCGCCTCGCGGCGGGCTCGCTCTTCTTCCTCGGCTTCGAGTCGGGCGCGCTCTTCGGCGCTCAGCTCGGGCGCCTCGGGTTCGACCGCGATCGGCTCCAGGTCGGCGCCCGGGATGACGTCTTTCTTCTCCTCGGCCTTCGGCTTCTCGGGCTCGGGCTCCTCCTCGACCTCCACCTCGACGACGACCTCCTCGGACGCCTCCTCAGCTTCGGGAGCGAGCTCCTCGGCAGACGCCTCCGACTCCTCCGGCGACTCGGCCGTCGGCTCAGCGGCCGCTTCCGCGGGTGGCGCGGACCCGGTCTCCGATCCCTCGGTCGTCTCGTCGCGCGTGGTCTCGTCGTCTGCCATCAGTTCGTCTCCATCGGTTTCGGTTGCTGCGCCTGGTGCGGGTGGTCGGGGCCGGCGTAGACCTTGAGCTTGCTCAGCTGCTGGCGGGCGAGCCGGTTGCGCGGCAGCATGCCCTTGACCGCCTTGCGGATCACTTCCTCGGGCTTGCGCTCGAGCATCTCCGCCAACGTCCGCGACTTGATCCCACCCGGGTAGCCGCTGTGGCGCCAGTAAGTCTTCTGCTCGAGCTTGTCGCCGGTGACGTGGATCTTCTCCGCGTTGACGACGATGATGAAGTCGCCGGTATCGACGTGGGGCGTGTACTCCGGCTTGCGCTTGCCCCGCAGCGCATCGGCGATCTGGGTCGCGAGCCGGCCCAGGGTCTTGCCCTCGGCGTCGACGACGTACCAGTCGCGCTGGCGATTGGCGGCGGTTGCTACGTAGGTTTTCATCGTGCTCGCAGTCATAGAAAAAGCCACGCGGGCGTCGCGCGGCCGGCGAATGATAGCCAGGTCTCCCCTTCTCTTGCGTCGCGTGTCGGGTCTATACTGCCCAACCGCAAAGCCGAGTCCCGTTCGGGCTACCGAGTGGGAGCGGAGGAACCGCAGGAACCATTGCAGGTTCCAGGGGCGAATCGGACGAACCAGTCCGTAGCGCAATCTCTTTCAGCGCGAGCCCGACAGCTAACTCCGCAGGCGATCGAAAGAGAGACTGGATTGCGCGTCAAAGCGGTCATCGTCTTCGCGGTATCGGCATTTTCGGTCCTGTTCGCGGGAACCGCGACGGCTGCGGTGACCGGCGGCGCCGCGACCCCGGCGAGCACGCCGGCACAGAAGGGCAGCGCCTCGGGCGCCCCCGCGCCGGAACCGAGCGCCGGCACGCTGACCTTGACGACGGCCGCCACCACGCCCCGCAAGTCCTTCTACTTCGGCTTCCGCTACCCGCGCCTCAGCTTCACGCTCGGCAGCAACCAGCCGCAGAACGACATCCGCATCGACGTCCTCAACAGCGCCGGCGAAGTCGTCCGCACCTTCTACCGCAACGACGTCGCCCCGGGTGTCGCCACCGCGGTGCGCTGGGACGGCACCACCGCAGAAGGCAAGCCGGCCCGCAACGGCCACTACAGCTTCCAGGTCAGCTCCCAGGCCGCGACCGCCCCGGTGGCGCGCAAGTCGACCGCCTCGACCTCGCTCGGCCTCGCCTTCACCTTCTACGGCTACGCCTTCCCGATCCTCGGCAAGCACGAATTCAGCATGAGCGCAGGGCGCTTCGGCGCTCCCCGCTCGGGCCACACGCACGAGGGCCAGGACGTGATGGCCGCCTGCGGCCTCCCCCTGGTGGCCGCCCGCGGCGGCACCGTCCAGTACGCCGGCTACCAGTCGGCGGCGGGCAACTACGTCGTAATCGACGGCCGCGGCACTCCCAACGACTTCATGTACGCGCACCTCGCGGAACCCTCGCCGCTGCACACCGGCGACACCGTCCGCACCGGGCAGCCGATCGGGATCGTCGGCGACACCGGCGACGCCACCGCCTGCCACCTCCACTTCGAGATGTGGGGCCCTCCCGGCTGGTACGAGGGCGGCTCCCCCTTCGACCCGCTTCCGTATCTGCAGAAGTGGGACAGCTACAGCTGAGCTGATCAGCGCCAGCGGACGTTTGTTCGGAGTTGCTCACGGTTTCGGCAACTGGTCGACCAGTTTTGATCGTAAATTGGGCCTTTGCCGATGGGTTTGGGTACCACAATTACTCAAAATGAATTTGAGTAGTGATTGAAGACCCCGGGGGTACCCCACCGCCCCTGGACCCACCCACCTGAAGGAGCCACCCCGTGACCAAGAAGCAACCGGAAACCATCGATCAGCGCCTAGTCAAGGCGCTCTGCCATCCACTGCGTGTCCAGATCCTCGAAATCCTCACCGAGCGAGTTGCCAGCCCCAACGCGCTTTCCGAACAGCTGGGCACCGAACTGACCCACGTCGCCTACCACACCCGTGCCCTCGATCGCTGGGGCTGCCTGGAGCTCGTCGACACCGCGCAGCGACGCGGTGCCACCGAGCACTTCTACAAGGCCGCACCGCTCAGCTTCATCGGTGCCCCGACCTGGCGCAGGGTGCCGCGCTCCGTTCGCGGCGGAATCACCGCCGCCTCGCTGCAGACGTTCATGGACAAGGCCGTGGCGGCCCTGCAGGCGGGGACGATCGACCAGCGCGACGACACCACGCTGGGCTGGATGCCGCTGCACCTCGACGACCAGGGCTGGGCCGAAGTGACGGCAATCATGGAGGAGGCCAACGACCGGATCCTCTCCGTCCAATCCCGCAGCACCGCCCGCCTGGCCAAGGGCCACGCCAAGACAGAAGCCATCTCAGCCGTGGCCGCGTTGGCTCACTTCGAAACGGGCGGCTGAACGGAGGGCGCGGAGGGCGCGCGCTGGGACGGGGTTGGCGTGGAGGGGTG
>JBEHWY010000242.1:0-3432 GCA_048498975.1 Actinomycetota bacterium
CTGCCCACGTGGGGGTGCGAGCAGGGGCGGGTCGCCGACCGCTTTAGCTGGTTGGGGCGGCTGGGGCCGCAGGTGCAGCTGGCGCTTCCTTGACCTCGCCCGCCAGCTGTTCGAGATAGGTATCGAGATCCTTCGTCGACAACCCCTGCGGTTCGGCCTCCAGCTCCGATTCGGCCACCGGTCCGCGCGGCCCGCCGACGACGGCGATGCGATCGGCGCGCTTGCTGCCGTCGCCGACCAGGACCAGGGAGCCGTTGACGCCGCCGGGGAGCATGCCGGTGAAGACGCGGTCGGGCTTGAACGGGAGCTTCGCTTCGGCGTGGGTGGCGGCGAACTTGAGCGGTTCTTCGAGGCTCAGTTCGCGGTCCTTGGCGTAGCCGCGGAAGAAGGCCTCCCCTGCGTACTTCTGGGAGCGCTTGCGCACCCGGCTGCGGTAGGCGAAGAAGAAGATGATCAGGATCAACGCCCCCTCGATCGCCGCCAGTACCCCGTAGGCGCCCTGCACGGTGAGGATGATCGGGATAGCGGCGCCGGGGATGTTGAGGATCAGGGTGAGGCCGATCGCGGTGCCGAGCGCGCCGGCGATCGTCACCGGCGAGGTGCGCAGGAAGCTGGCGAACTGGTTGGTCGCGGCACCGACGCTTCCCGGGCTGCCGCTGTCGACCTGGGACAGCGCCAGCTCCATCTTCGGGTCGTCCAGCTTCGGGTCCTTGGCGGCCTCGGCCTCGGCACCGCCGGTCGCCGTCTCCTCCAGCGACTCTTCTCGGAGCAGGCCGGCGAGGTGGGCGGCATCGCCGCAGAGCGTTTCCAGCTTCTCGGGGGCGGTGAGGTAGGTGTCACGGGCCACGCAGAGGACGCCGGCCGCGAGTTCGAATCCGAATTCGTCGTCGCTGCGGGCCAGCCAGTCGATCAACGCCGGCGAGAACAGCTGCAGCGTCCAGTTCTCGCTCGCCCCCTTGTAGGCGTAGGCGCTGGCCCCCTTCAGGCCTTTGTGGCCCTCGAGATCGACCTTCTTCATTTCCTCGAGCCCCCCGGCGAGCCCGTTCAGCTTGCTTCCGGCCCCTGAGAAGCCGAGGTAGGGCATGAAGCCGATGCTCTCCGGGACCTGGGTGACGACGATCGTGAACAGGCGCTTCTCGTGGTGCGTGTGGTTGTCGGAGTCGGTCCAGGTGTAGGTGTAGGTGTAGTGGGCGAGGATGCCCTCGATCCCGCTTGGCAGCGACCCTTTTGCCGCACCCTGGACGACGCCGTCGCGGCACAGGAGGTCGCCCTGTTCGGGCAGCTTTTCGGTTGCCGAATAGGCCAGGCCGTGCTCTTCTGCGAACTTCGAAATGGCGTCTGCGGGCGGCACGGCGCGATCCTATCTGCGCCAAATGGCGCCAATCGATACCCGAATGTGCCAACTTTGTCTCAAAAGCCCGCTCTTAGCGCACGAGTGGCGCGCCGAGCCGGGGTCGCGGGCTCGGTAGAGTTAAGGAACAGAAGGGCGCTCTCCGATAACTAAGGAACGCCCGCCGGTACTAACTCGGGCCTTCCGGGTTCGAGCGTAAAGAGGTCTCATTTGTTCGAGCGATTCACTGAGCGAGCCCGTCAAGTCGTCGTCCTAGCGCAGGAGGAGGCGCGGACGCTCAAGCACAACTACATCGGCACCGAGCACATCCTGCTCGGCTTGCTGCGTGAGGAGGAGGGCCTCGCAGCCCGCGTGCTCGAGTCCCTCGACATCACGGTCGAACGCGTCCGCTCGCAGGTGGTCCGCATCGTCGGTTCCGGCGAGGAGGTCACCTCCGGCCAGATTCCGTTCACGCCGCGCGCCAAGAAGGTGCTCGAGCTGGCGCTGCGCGAGGCGCTCTCGCTCGGCCACAACTACATCGGCACCGAGCACATCCTGCTCGGCCTGGTGCGCGAGAACGAGGGCGTCGCCGCCCGCATCCTGCTCGACTTCGACGCCGACTCGGACAAGATCCGCAACGAGGTGATCCGCATGCTCTCCGGCCCCGGCGGCCGGCGCCAGGGCAGCGGTGGCAGCGCCGGCTCGGGCGAGGGCAAAAAGTCTTCGAAACTGCTCGACCAGTTCGGTCGCAACCTCACCCGCCTCGCCGAGGAGGGCAAGCTCGACCCGGTGATCGGTCGCGAGACCGAGATCGAGCGGATCATGCAGATCCTCTCCCGCCGGACCAAGAACAACCCGGTGCTGCTGGGCGAGCCGGGCGTCGGCAAGACCGCCGTCGTCGAGGGCTTGGCGGCCCGCATCAACAAGGGCGAGGTGCCGGAGCTGCTCAAGAACAAGCAGATCTACACCCTCGACCTGGCCGCCCTGGTCGCCGGCTCCAAGTACCGCGGCGAGTTCGAGGAGCGCCTCAAGAAGGTGATGAAAGAGATCACCCAGCGCGGCGACATCATTCTCTTCATCGACGAGCTCCACAACCTGGTCGGCGCCGGCGCCGCCGAGGGCGCGATCGACGCGGCCTCGATCCTGAAGCCGGCCCTGGCCCGGGGCGAGCTGCAGACGATCGGCGCCACCACCCTCGACGAGTACCGCAAGTACCTCGAGCGCGACTCGGCGCTGGAGCGCCGCTTCGCCCAGATCAAGGTCGACCAGCCCTCGCCGGAGGACACGGTCCGCATCCTCGAAGGGCTGCGCGAGCGCTACGAACAGCACCACCGGGTGACGATCAACGACGAAGCGCTGGCCGCCGCCGCCGAGCTCGCCGACCGCTACATCTCTGACCGCTTCCTGCCCGACAAGGCGATCGACCTGATCGACGAGGCCGGCTCGCGGATGCGCATCAAGAGCATGAGCACGCCGCCGGTCTACCGCGACCTCGAGGAGGAAATCGAGAAGACGCGGCGCGAGAAGGAGGCCGCGATCGAGGCCCAGGAGTTCGAAAAGGCCGCCAACCTGCGCGACACCGAGCGCCAGCTGACCACCCGCAAGCGCCAGCTCGAAGACGAGTGGGCCGAGGGCGAGAACGGCGAGCGTCCGGTCGTCGGCGAGGAGGAGATCGCCGACATCGTCTCGATGTGGACCGGCATCCCCGTCTTCAAACTGACCGAGGCGGAGACCAAGAAGCTGATCCGCATGGAGGAGGAACTCCACAAGCGGGTGATCGGCCAGGAGGTCGCGATCACCGCCGTCTCGAAAGCGATCCGCCGCTCCCGCGCTGGGATCAAGGACCCGAAGCGGCCGGCCGGCTCGTTCATCTTCCTCGGCCCCTCCGGGGTCGGCAAGACCGAGCTCGCCCGCACCCTCGCCGACTTCCTCTTCGGCGACGAGGAGGCGATGGTCCGGATCGACATGTCCGAGTACATGGAGAAGCACGCGGTCAGCCGCCTGGTCGGCTCGCCCCCGGGCTACATCGGCTACGACGAGGGCGGCCAGCTGACCGAGGCCGTGCGCCGCAAGCCGTACTCGGTGCTGCTGCTCGACGAGAT
>JBEHWY010000243.1:0-3427 GCA_048498975.1 Actinomycetota bacterium
CGCCGCCCTACCTGCCCAAGAAGGGTGGCGAGCACCCTCCCCCTTTTACGTTCGGTGATGGAGTGGGGACGGCGCAGCGACTAAGCGTGAATCGCCCAGCCGTCGACCGCCCTGGCCGCATCCAGCACGGCCTCAGAGACGGTCGGGTGCGGATGCACGATCCGCGAGAGCTCCTGGTAGCCGCCCTCCAGGGCCATCGTCGCGACCAGCTCGGCGATCATGTCGCAGGCGCGGTTGCCGACGATGTGGGCGCCCAGGACCTCGCCGTACTTGGCGTCGACGACCAGCTTGACGAGGCCGTCTTTGTCGTCGTAGACGGTGCCCGCGCCCTCGCCGGAGATTTTCTGTTTGCCGACCTTGACCTCGTGGCCGGCCTCTTTGGCCTGGGCCTCGGTCAGGCCGACCGAGGCGACCTGCGGGTGGGTGAAGGTGGCGCCGACGATCAGCTCCTGGTCGACCGGGTGGGTCTCGACGCCGGCCGCTTTCTCGACCGCGACGACGCCCTCCTCGGAGGCCTTGTGCGCCAGCGCCTTGGCGTTGACGAGGTCGCCGATCGCGTAGACCTTCGGGTTCGTGGTCTGCTGGTAGGGATCGACCTTGATCTTGCCGTTCTCCTCCAGCTCGACCCCGGCCTCGGCCAGGTTCAGCGCCTGCACGTCGGGGCGGCGGCCGCCGGCGATCGCCAGGTAGTCGACCTCGGCGCTCTTGTCGCCATAGGTGAACTTGACCGACTTGTCGGTGGCCTCGACGTTTTCGACCGGCGTGCCGGTGGAGACCTCGATGCCGCCTTTCTTGAAGACCCGTTCGACGATCTTGGCGATGTCGGCGTCCTCGGCGGGGAGGATCTGCGGCAGCATCTCGATCAGGATCACCTCGGTGCCGAAGCGCGCGTAGGCGGAGGCGATCTCCGAGCCCGAGGCGCCGGCGCCGACCACGGCCAGCTTCCCCGGCTGCGCGGGGAGCGACCAGGCGCCCCAGGTGTCGACGATGCGCCCGCCGAACTCGACGCCCGGGATCGCCATCGCGACCGAGCCGGTGGCGAGGACGACGGCTTTCGCCTCGTAGACCTCATCGCCGACCTTGACGTTGCCCTCCTTGGTCAGCGAGCCCTCACCGTCGATCACGTCGATCTTGCCCTTGCCCCAGAGGAAGCCGACGCCTTTGGAAAGCGATTCGGAGACGGCGTCCCGACGGGCCTGCAGCGCATCCCAATCGAGGCTGACGTCCTTGGCGACGACGCCGAGGTCGGCGGAGTTCTTCGCCTCGTGGTAGATCTCGGCCGAGCGCAGGATGGTCTTGGCCGGGATGCAGGCGTAGTTGAGGCAGCGGCCGCCGGCCTTGTCGCGCTCGACTACGGCGGTTTTCTGGCCCAGCTGGGCGGCGCGGATGGCGGCGACGTAGCCGCCTGGGCCGCCGCCGATGACGATCGTGTCGTAGGAGGTAGGCATCGATTCCTGAGCCTATAGAAGTGTTCAGCCCGGCTTCAGTCGCGCCTTGTGGAACCCCCGAAATGGGCTACTCGCGGGGCAGGCGCTGCGGCATCTGGATCCGCGCCATCGCCTTCACCATGAAGAAGAAGAAGAGGCCGGAGGCGACCAGGAGCGCCGTCGTGCCGGCGAACTGGGCCAGCGTCGTCGCTTGCAGCGCGAGTCCGTAGACGGCGCTGAAGATGAGGAAGACGAGGACGAGCTGGAAGCCGAGCACCGCCCAGTAGCGCGCCTTCCACATCCCCCACGACATCACTCCCATGATCAGCGCCGGGGCGAGGACCTGGGCCAGCTTCGGCGTCTCGCCGTTGACCTTCACCCCGGTCGCATAGCCGACGACGATCGAGAGTGCGACGAGGCCGGTGATCACGGCGCCGACGCTCACCACCAGCGGCCGCTCGCCCTCGGCCAGCGGCTTCAGCGCTTCGCGCGCGGCCTGGTTCTTTTCCTCGGCCCGGGCGTAGCCGGCCATCATCCGCTCGGCGCCGCGCGCCTTGCGTTTGGGCCGCTCCTCAGCCACCGGGGGCGATGCCCCTCTCGGCGACGGCGAAGCTGCGCCGCAGCGCTTCGGCAGCGACTTCGGGATGCGGCGCGTCGTGGATCGCCCGCACCACGCAGAGCCGCCCGGCGCCCGCCCGCACGACCTGCTCGGCGTTGAGCGGGCTGATGCCGCCGATCGCGAAGAAGGGGTGGGCGGCGTGCTCGGCCGCGTGCTCGACCGGGTCCAGCCCGATCGCCGGCCGCCCTGGTTTGGTCGGCGTCTCCCAGATCGGGCCGACCGCGATGTAGTCGACGGGGAGCTCGGCGGCGGCGTCGATTTCGTCCTCGGAGTGGGTCGAGAGGCCGACGATCGCGTCGGACCCGAGCAACTCCCGCGCCGCCTGCACTTCGCCGTGCTTGCCGACGTGGACGCCGTCGGCGTCGCAACTGCGCGCCAGGTCGGGGTCGTCGTTGACGATGAACAGCGCGCTGTAGGTGTCGGCAAGCCGGCGGTAGACGCTGGCGGAGCGTTCGATCTCCGCCCGGCTCAGCTCCTTCTCGCGCAACTGGATCACGTCGACGCCGCCGCGCAGCGCCGCCGAGAGCAGCGCTTCGGGGTCCTCGCCGTGGGGGCGGGCGTCGCAGACGAAGTAGAGGCGGGCGGTGCGCAGCCGCTCGCGCAGCAGCGGGCCGTTTCCCTCGGGCGGGGAGAAGCTCATGCGTCGATTATGGCCGCAACGGTGTCGCGCCCCGCGGTTCGCCATTTACAAGGGAGTAGCATCGGGGTACCGGGAGCCCAGACGGGCTGAGAGGGCGGCACCGCGGCCGCCGACCGTTGAACCTGATCCGGGTAATGCCGGCGGAGGCAAGGTCTTGTCAGAGAAGTGCAGTTTCGACGCGATATTCGTAGGTGGCGGCATCATCGGCCTCTCCTGCGCCTGGCAGGCGGCGCGGCGCGGCGCCGAGGTGGTCGTGCTGGAGCGGGCCGAGCCGCCGGCCGGGGCGACCAACGTCGCCGCCGGGATGCTGGCGCCGGTCGGCGAGCTGACCTTCGGCGAGCCGGCGCTGCTGCAGTTGACGCTGGAGGCGGCGCGACTGTACCCGGACTTCCTCGCCGCGGTCGAGGCCGCCAGCGGCCAGCCCACCGGGCAGATTCGCGCGGGCGCGCTGCACGTCGCCCTCGACGGCGACGAGGCGGCGCAGCTGCGCCGCGTCCACGACCTGCAGCGCGAGCTCGGGCTCGAGGCGGAGTGGCTCTCGCCGCGCCGCTGCCGCGAGCTGGAGCCGGGGCTGACGCCCTCCTTCCACGGCGGCGTCTTCGCCCCCGGCGAGGCGGCGGTCGACCCGCGGGCCCTGGCGCGAGCGCTCGCGGTGGCGCTGGCCGAGGCCGGCGGCGAGCTGCGCACCGGCTGCGAGGTGGTCGACGGGATCTTCAGCGACGACCGGCTGGTCGGCGTGCG
>JBEHWY010000244.1:0-3390 GCA_048498975.1 Actinomycetota bacterium
CTTGCCTTTGCCAACCGGCAAAGGCGGCGCCCTGCGTCCTTGATCTGCTCGGCCGGGCGCGCCCCCGGTCACACCTCGCCGTGGAATCAATCATCTAGCGGTCCGGCAATCCGTCCACGGACGGCGTTGGCGGGCGTAAGATCGTCCCGATGAAGCGTCTCGTCCTCGGTTTCTCGCTCGTTGTCGTCGTTTGCTGCGTGCTTGCCGCGCCGGCGCTTGCCGCGCCGTCGGTGACGGGGACGTTCCCGGTCAAATCGCTCGACGGCTCCAACAGCAAGATCGTCGCCGGTCCTGACGGCAACATCTGGCTGACTCAGACCGGCGCCGGCAGCAACGTCACCCGGATTACGCCGTCCGGCGCCGTGACCGAATTCGAACTTGGCCTGCTCAACGTCAGTGGCATAGCGCCGGGGCCCGAAGGCCGGCTCTGGGTTACGGCGACCAACGAAGTTGCCAGCTTCCTGCCTGCCGATCCGAAAAACAGCTTGCAGAAAACGACGATCATCTCGATTGCCGGCGTCTCGCCGATCGTTGCCGGTCCCGATGGGCAGATGTGGGTCGCAACCCAGGAAACGGTTCTCCATTTCACGCCGTCCAATCCGGCCGGCAAACAGGAAATACCGGTACCGGGCCTCCAACCCAAAGACATCGACGTCGCCGGCTCGCTGCTCGTCGTCGCCGACGGCAACGCAGAAAAAAAACGGATCGCCACCTTCACCACCGCTGGGGTCGAGAATGACTACCCAACCGGCAACGCGGCGCAAGGTGTCGCGGGCGGAGGTCCAGGTGGTCAGTTCGCCTTCTCTGCGCCTGACGCGAAAGAAGCCGGTTTGGTGACGCCCCCCGGCCCGCCGAAAGCGACGACGGTGGAAGGCGACCCCTTCGGCGTCGCGTTCGCCTCCGACGGCGCCTACTGGTACGCGCGCTCGGCGAAAGACGATGTCGCGCGGCTAACCACGAACGGTGAAGTGAGCTTCGTCGGAGGCTTCCCGGCGAAATTCTTCCCGCGCCAGATCACCGCGGGCCCCGACAACACTCTCTGGGTGACGATGGAAATCCCCGGCGAAAACATCTATGAAGTCGCCCGCATCTCCGGCCTCGAACCGCCGGTCCCGCCCGTCACCGTGCCTGAGACGAAGATCGCCAAGGGGCCGAAGAAGGTGGTGAAGACCGCCAAGCGCAAGGTGAAGGTCAAGTTCCGCTTCTCCTCGACCGCCCAGGGTGCGAGCTTCGAATGCGCGCTGACCAAGCTGCGCAAAGGCAAGAAGCAGCCCCAGCCGGTTTTCAAATCCTGCAAATCGCCGCGGAGCTACAGCTTGAAACCGGGCCGCTATCGGTTCAGGGTGCGGGCAGTCCTCGCTGGTCAGGCCGACCAGTCGCCCGCCTCCCGCACCTTCCGTGTCGTCCACGTCAAGCCCAAGCACAAACGCTGAGCCGCCGATCGAAGCGGTCGTTTTCGACTGGGACGGCACGCTGGTCGACTCCAAGCGCGCCCTGGTGGCGAGCTTCCAGGAAACGACCGCCGAGGTCCTCGGCGAGCCCTTCCCGACCGCCCACGAGGACATCGAGCGGATGGTCCAGATCCGCGGCCAGGAGGCGTTCGCCGAGATCGCCGGCGGCGACAGGGAGCTGTACGAGCGGATCGAGGAGGTCTTCCACCGCGTCTACGTCGCCCAGCAGACGACGATTCAGCCCTTCCCCGGCGCCCTGGAGACGCTGGCGCGGCTGCGCGGCGCCGGCCACCGGCTCGGCGTCGCCACCTCGAAGGCGCGCAAGCGGCTCGACCTCGAAGCCGAGCGGACCGGGATCGGGGCGCTGCTCGACGTCAGCGTCAGCGGCGACGAGGTGGCGGTGGCCAAGCCCGACCCCGAGCAGGTCGTCGCCGCGATCGCCGCCCTCGGCGTCGACCCCGCCCGCACCCTCTACGTCGGCGACGGCCCCAACGACGTGCTCGCCGGCCGCGGCGCCGGGGCCATCACCGTCGCCGTCGCCTTCGGCTTCCACCCCGAGGAGGCCCGCGCCGCCGGCCCCGACCACGTCGTCGACTCCCTCCCCGAGCTGATCGACCTCGCCGGCGTAGCCGCCGGCTGAGCGGTTTTCATCAGGAGCTGGGGCGCGCGAGCCGGAGGGCGGCGATCCGCCAGACGAGTCCCACGGTGAGCCAGCCGGCGCCGAACAGGAGCCACTGGCCCTTGAGCGCCGTGATCGTCGCCGGTGCGACGATCAGCACCAGCCAGAGGCCGACCCCGTAGGCGATCGCCACTCCGGTCGAGACCGCGAGCGGCGCCAAGGTCAGCCCGCGACCTCGATCAGCTCGATCCGGTAGCCGTCGGGGTCGCGGACGAAGCAGATGCGGGAGCCCTCGGTGCGGCCGCCGGGGCGGTAGGGGGGCTTCTCGGGGTCGATGCCTTCGGCGGCGAGGCGCTCGAGGGTGCCGTCGAGGTCGTCGACGCCGACCGCGATGTGGTTGTAGCCGGTGCCGAGCTCGTACTCGGCGACGCCGTGGTTGTAGGTCAGCTCGAGGCGCGGTTCGTCGCCGGGCAGACCCATGAAGACGTTGATCGCCTCGTCCCCGATCGGCATCCGGCGGACCTCCTCGAAGCCGAGCTTCTCGTAGAAGGCGACGGAGCGGTCGATGTCGCCAATTCGGTAGCAGGTGTGGAGGTAGGTGGCCACCGCCGCCAAGGCTACAGTCCGGGCATGCGCATCTGGGCGATCTTCCCTCTCGCGGCGTTGCTGTCGCTTGCCGCACTGCCTGCGGCCGCCGCAGCGGGCACGGTGCCGGCCACCGGCGCCACGGCGACGATCGCGATCGAATTGAAGGAAGGCAAGCTGCGTTTCAGCGGCCCGCCCACCGTCACCCGCGGCGACCAGTTGCAGATCGTCAACCTGACCAATCCGCGGCAGGTCGGGCCGGTGACGTTCTCGCTCGTCGCCCGCGGTGCGCTCCCGCGGACGCGCAGGGCACGTCGCAACTGCGGCGAACCAGGGCACCTCTGCGCCACGATCGCTGGTTGGCACGGCGTCACCGAAAGCGGCGAAGTCACCCGCAACCCGGCCGAAGCCGGTGCGCCGGGCTGGAGCACGATGGGCAGCGCCCGGCGGCCCGGCGACTCCTGGCTCTCGACCAGCCGCGGCGAGTCGTTCAGCCAGCAGGTCACCGCGAACGGCGGCACCACCCTCTACTTCATGTGCGCGATCCATCCCTGGCTGCAGGGCCGGATCGAAGTCCTGGCGCCGCCGGAAACGGTCCTGCCGTCCGGCTAGACGAGCAGTCCGGCCACCCACCGTCGTGGCAGTCCCTTTCCGGGAATAGTCCGGGAAATGACTGCCACCGCCCTGGAGGCGGGCGGCCCGGCGCACCCACAGGGCAGGTAGGTGCGCCGGCCC
>JBEHWY010000245.1:0-3390 GCA_048498975.1 Actinomycetota bacterium
GAAGGACAAAGGAACCACGCGATCGGGATGGGGCCGCTTCGCTCATCCCGTGGTTCCTTTGTCCTGTATATGCGGACAAAGGAACCACGGGATCCGCACGCCCAGGCCCGGGAGGGGAGGGTGCTCGCCGCCCTACCTGCCCATGGAGGGTGGCGAGCACCCTCCCCGGGGGTTCGGTCTTCTAAATGGGGCGGTGACTATGCACGGGGCCCGTCGAGCGCCCCTCCGCGGCGCGGCCGAGGGGTGAGGGAGACCACCCCTGGGGTCCGTAGAGAGAAGCGGCGATCGGCCGGAAGCTGGGTCCATCGGGATTGACAACCAAACGAAAGGAGCCCCCCGATGACCAGCAAGATCCGTTCCATCCGCGTCTCCCCCGCCATGATCGTCAGCTGCGTGGCCCTGTTTCTCGCCCTGACCGGCAGCGCCCTCGCCGTCGGCCTCGCCAAGAACAGCGTCCGCTCGGCACAGATCGTCGACGGCACCGTGCGCACGGTCGACCTCCGCGACAACGCGGTGACGACGCCGAAAATCGCACCCGCAGCGGTGACCAAAGACCGGCTCGCCGAAAACTCGGTCGACTCGCTCAAGGTCGAAGACGAGTCGCTGAGCGGCGGCGACATCGCCAACAACACGGTCACCGGCGCCGACGTCAACGACGCCAGCATCACCGGAGCCGACATCGCCCCGGACACGATCCGCGCCTCTGACCTCGGGCCCGTGACCGTCCGCACCAGCGCCCCGCAGGCGATCGCCGCCGGCGCCAACGGCTCCGTCACCGTCCAGTGCGCCGCCGGCGAACAGATGCTAAGCGGCGGCGGTCAGCCCGCCAACTTCGGGGTCGAGATGACCTCGAGCCTGCCCAGCGGCAACGGCTGGCTGTACCAGGCCAAGAACAACAACGGCACCGCCTCGACGATCACCGCCTTCGTCGTCTGCCTCCTGCAGTAGACGCCAGGCACAGCTCCATCAACAGAAAGGCCCGGGACTCTGTCCCGGGCCTTTTCTCTGCTGCTCGAGCTATGCGGCTATTTCGACTCTTCGGAGGTCGACTCGATCTCCTGCGCGAGCTCCTCGAGCTCCTCGGCGAAGGAGAGGCCGAAGCCCTCGACCGGGGCGTCGACGCCGTCGACACCAAGCTCGGCGGCGAGCTCGTCGTCTTCGAGCAGGTCCTCGTCGCTCGGCGGTTCGATCGCCACCGCGGGCTCGATCGCCACCGTGCGGTAGTGCTTGAGCCCGGTCGCGGCGGGGATCAGCTTGCCGATGATCACGTTCTCCTTGAGGCCGACGAGGCGATCCCGTTTGCCCTCGAGAGCGGCATCGGTGAGCACCTTGGTCGTCTCCTGGAAGGAGGCGGCGGAGAGGAACGACTCGGTCGCCAGCGAGGCCTTGGTGATCCCGAGGATCACCTCTTCGCCTTTGGCCGGGGTGCCGCCTTCGTCCTTGACCTTCTTGTTGATCCGTTTGAGGCTGCCGCGATCCTCGAGCTGGCCGGGCAGCAGGCTGGTCGAGCCCTTGGACTCGATCCGCACCTTCTTCAGCATCTGCCGTGCGATCAGCTCGATGTGCTTGTCGTTGATGTCCACGCCCTGGGCGCTGTAGACCTTCTGCACCTCGTCGACCAGGTAGAGCTCGGTCGCCGTGCGGCCGCGGATCGCCAGCAGGTCGGCCGGGTACAGCGAGCCGTCGTTGAGCTGCTGGCCGACCTCGACCTTGTCGCCGTCGGCGACGTGCAGCCGGGTGCGCAGCGGGAACGAGTAGGCGTGCTCCTCGCCGCTGGACTCGGTGACGATGACTTTCAGCGCTTTCTCGGTCTCCTCGATCGAGACCTTGCCGGCAGCCTCCGCCATCTGCGCCAGACCCTTCGGTTTACGCGCCTCGAAGAGCTCGACGATGCGCGGCAGACCCTGGGTGATGTCCTGGCCGGCGACACCTCCGGTGTGGAAGGTGCGCATGGTCAGCTGGGTGCCAGGCTCGCCGATCGACTGGGCGGCGATGATGCCGACCGCGTCGCCGATGTCGACCGTGGAGCCCGTCGCCGGCGAGACGCCGTAGCAAGCGCGGCACACTCCCGACTCGGCCTCGCACTTGAGCGCCGAACGGACCGGGACTTTCGAGTCCTCCTGGTCGCCGAAGGCATCGGCGATCTCGCGGACGTCGGCCAGGGTGATCTCCTGGTTGCGCTTGAGCAGCTCGCGACCGCGTTTGGTCTCGAGCTTCTTGGCCGCCAGGCGCCCGACGAGGTTGTCGTTGAGCGAACCGTCGTCCTTGCGCAGGTCCATTTCGATGTGGTCTTTGGTTTTGCAGTCCTCCTGGCGCACGATCACGTCCTGGGCGACGTCGACGAGGCGGCGCGTCAGGTAGCCGGAGTCGGCCGTACGCAGCGCCGTGTCGGCGAGACCCTTTCGGGCGCCGTGGGTGGAGATGAAGTACTCCAGGACCGAGAGGCCCTCCATGAAGTTGGCCTTGATCGGCCGCTCGATGATCTCCCCTTTCGGGTTGGCCATCAGGCCGCGCATCCCGGCCAGCTGACGGATCTGTTTGAACGATCCGCGCGCTCCCGAGTTGGCCATCATGAAGATGGGGTTGAGCTCGTCGAGGTTGTCCTCCATCGCCTGCGCGACCTCGTCCGTAGCCCGGTTCCAGTGCGCCGTCACAGCCTCGTGACGCTCCTCGGCGGTGATATAGCCTTCGTCGTACTGGCCCTGGATCGCTTCGGTCTCCTTCTCGTAGCGCTCCAGGATTTCGGGCTTCTCGGGCGGTGAGACCACGTTGTTCTTGGCCACGGTGATGCCCGCCTTGCTCGCGTACTGGAAGCCGAGGTCCTTGAAGGCGTCCAGCACCTGCGAGACCGCCGGCGCGCCGTAGGCCTCGACCAGCGAGGAGACCATCTCGTTGATGTCCTTCTTCTTCAGCGAGTAGTTCTTGAACTGGAACGAGGTCGGGTCGAAGTCCTCTTCGAGGGCATCGGCCAGCGCCCGCTCGATCTTCTCGTTGAAGATGATGCGGCCGACCGTGGTCAGGAAGTGGCTGCCGTCGCGGCGGTACTCCGCTTCGTCCTGCAGCTTGCAGCCGCCGTTCTCGTAGACGAGCTCGGCCTCCTGCGCGGAGCGGAACACCTTGACTTTCGGGCGCGAGCCGTTGCCGCCGGCGCCCACCTTCAGCTCCTCGTCGCGCTTGGCCAGCTCCTCGGCGTCAGGACCGTAGGTGAGGTAGTAGATCCCCAGCACCATGTCCTGCGTCGGGGTGGCCAGCGGCGCTCCGTGAGCCGGCGAGAGGATGTTGTTCGCCGACAGCATCAGGATCCGCGCCTCGGCCTGGGCCTCGGCGGAGAGCGGCACGTGGACCGCCATCTGGTCGCCGTCGAAGTCGGCGTTGAAGGCGTGGCAGACC
>JBEHWY010000246.1:0-3327 GCA_048498975.1 Actinomycetota bacterium
TGAGGACGCCGCCCTTGCGACTGAAGTCGACGCTCTGCAGCTCGCGACCGCGCCGCTCGCCGCCGATGCGGCCGACCAGGGCGAGGCCGGTCTCGACCCCGCGCGGCGCGACGAGATGGACGACGACCGCGCGCCCCGCGCCCGCCCGCACGCGCAGCAGTGTGAAGGTCGTGTGGTTGAGGCGGCGCGTCAGCACGCTGCCGTCGAGCGGCAGCCGCCCCTGGCGCGGCATGTCGGGGAAGAGGCTGCTCTCGCGGAAGCCGTGACCGGTGCGCCACTCGGCGACGTCGGCGGCGAAGCGGGTGAAGTCGTGGCTGAAGTCGGAGCGGCCGGCGGCGCGGATCGCCGCTTCGTAGGAGCCGATCGCGAAGCCGGCCGGGCGCAGGTGGATCGCCCCCGCCCAGGCCTTGCGGATGATCGCCTCCCCGTAGCGGTGCGCGAGCCACTGGTTCCAGACCGCGCTGCCGTACTCCTTGATCGTGCTCGCGGTCAGCGGCGTTTCCCACTGGTGGACCCAGCGCCCGACGTAGCGGAGGTAGTCGTCGATCCCGTTGTAGACCTGGTCCTCCATCCAGGTCGCGCTCGCCTCGGCGAACCAGGGGTCCTGGAAGGCGTCGTAGCCGAACTGGAGGATGTGGTTGTACTCGTGGGCGAGGGTGACCTCGAGGTCGTGCGTCGTGGTCGTGTGGGGGAACTCGAAGGCGCTGTAGTCGTTGTCGAGGACGAGGTAGCCGTGCAGGCGGCGCGGCAGCGGGTGGCCGGGGGTCGCCTGGTTGGCGTCGGGCGCCGCGTAGCCGAACAGTTCGCCGCCGATCTGCGAGAGGTAGATGTCGGTCTTGCCCTCGCCGCCGCCCTTGTGGCCGTCGCTCTTGGGCTCGCGCCAGCCGAGCTTGTCGTTCTCGATCGAGTGCACGTGTTCGGCGATGCGCAGGACCTTGGCGACGTAGTCGGGGACGCCGTCGCCGTCGGAGTCCTTCAGGTTCGGCGCGTCGAGCCCGACCGCGACCCAATGGACGCAGAAATGAGGTCCGCAGGCGGGCGAGCGCGGCGCCTGCGGCACCGAGTAGGCATTGCGGTCGGGGTCGGTCTTGTCGGTCGGCCGGCCGCGCGCTTCGGTCGGGCGCGGCTGCGGCGCGATGAAGGGACGCTGCGCGTTGGAGGCAAGCGGCGCGGGGGTTGCCGCGGCGAGCCCGGTCGAGGCGCTGGCAGCGGCCGGCGCGGCGAGGGCCAGCAACGCCGCCACCGAGAAACCGGCCAGGTGGCGACGGCGGTTCCGCATCGGCTGCACCTTATTGACTGCGGCTAAAGCCCTTCTGTAGAGGCCCGGGAATCGGAGCAGGGGCCGCTGCGGCGATACTTGGCGCCGATGCGCCTGGCTCTGGCCCAGATCGACCCCACCGTCGGCGACGTCGCCGGCAACGCGGCGAAGATCGCCGAGTGGATCGATCGCGCCGCGGCGGCGGGCGCCGAGCTGGTGATCTTCCCCGAGCTCTGCCTGCCCGGCTACCCGGCCGAGGACCTCTACCTGAAGCCCCACTTCCTCGCCGCCAACGAGCGGGCGCTGGAGGAGCTGGCGCGCGGCGTCAGCGGCATCTCCGCCCTGGTCGGCTTCGCCGAGCCGGTCCCCGACGACGGCTTCCGCCACTCCTACAACTCGGTCGCTCTGCTCGCCGACGGCGCCGTGCAGGCGATCTACCGCAAGAACCGGCTCCCCAACTACGCCGTCTTCGACGAGCAGCGCTACTTCGTCGCCGGCAGCGAGCCGCTGATCGTGCCCGTCGGCGGCCTGCAGGCGGGGCTGACGATCTGCGAGGACGTCTGGGCGCCGGGGCCGCCGGCGCAGGCCGAGGCCGACCGCGGCGCGCAGCTGATCGCCAACCCCTCGGGCTCTCCCTATCACCGCGGCAAGGGGCGCGAGCGGGAGGAGATGTTCGCCGAGCGGGCGCGCGAATACGGCGCCTACGTCGCCTTCTGCAACCTGGTCGGCGGCCAGGACGAGCTCGTCTTCGACGGCCAGAGCATGGTCGTCGCCCCCGACGGGACGACGATCGCCCGCGGCGTCCAGTTCGAGGAGGAGCTGCTGATCTGCGAGGTGCCGGCGACGGAGGCGGGGCCGCTGGCCGAGCCGCTGGCCGACATCGACGAGGTCTACGCGGCGCTCGTCCTCGGGCTGCGCGACTACGTGCTGAAGAACGGCTTCCGCCATGTCGGCATCGCCCTCTCGGGCGGCATCGACTCCGCTCTGGTGGCGCTGCTGGCCGTCGACGCGCTCGGGCCCGAGCGGGTCAGCTGCGTGGTGATGCCGTCTCCGCATTCCAGCGTGGAAACCCAGCAGGACGCCAGAACTACCGCTGCCAACCTCGGCTGCGAGCTGCTGGAAATCGAGATCGAGCCGATGATGGACTCCTACGAGCGCGCGTTGGGCGGCCTGCTCAACCCCGGCGAAGCGCCCCAGCCCGGCGAGAGCGAGCCGCCGCGGGATCCGGCGCGCCCGTCCGAGCCAGACCTGGCGGCGGAGAACATCCAGGCGCGGATCCGCGGCAACATGATGATGGCGCTCTCCAACCGGCACGGCTGGCTCGTCCTCACCACCGGCAACAAGAGCGAGATGTCGGTCGGCTACGCGACGCTCTACGGCGACATGGCCGGCGGCTTCGCGGTGATCAAGGACGTGCCGAAGACGCTCGTCTACGAGCTGGTGCGGCGCCGCAACGAGCGCGCCGGGCGCGAGCTGGTCCCGGCCGGGGTGATCGAGCGCCCGCCCTCCGCCGAGCTGCGCCCCGACCAGCTCGACAGCGACTCGCTGCCGCCCTACGACCTGCTCGACCGCATCCTCGAGGCCTACGTCGAGCGCGACGCCGGGCGCGAGGAAATGGTCGCCGCCGGGATGCCGGCGCAGACCGTCGACGAAGTGATCCGCCTCGTCGACCGCGCCGAGTACAAGCGCCGCCAGGCGGCCCCCGGCATCCGCATCACCCCGCGCGCCTTCGGCAAGGACCGCCGGCTGCCGATTACCAACCGCTTCGGGGGGTAGCGCTGGCTGAGGCACAGGCGGGGCGTCGCCAGGGAGGGTGCTCGCCACCCTCTCTGGGCAGGTAGGGCGGCGAGCACCCTCCCCCTCCCTGGTCAAGGCGAGCGGTCCGTCCCGTGAAGGCGTATTTCCTCCCGCATACCGGGAGGAAATACGCCTTCACCGCGGGAGCGGCAAGAAGTACGTCCTCACCAAGCGTCACCGCTCTCGCGGGCGGGCCGGCGCACCTACCTGCCCTGTGGGTGCGCCGGGCCGCCCGCCGTTTGCCGCGCGGGGGACTTTTTTTGGTGCTTCCC
>JBEHWY010000247.1:0-3302 GCA_048498975.1 Actinomycetota bacterium
CGAGCCGCGGGCGGTCGAGGCGAGCGCCGCGACGCTGGAAGGCTCGGCCTACCTCAGCGACATCGCCGCCCTCTTCTCCGCCTACGCGGCCGCCCGCGACCGGCTCGGCCGCCGCGACAGCCACGGCGTCGCCCGCGACGCGATCGAGCTGCTGCGCGAGGACGTCGAGCTCTGGCGCGGGCGGCCGGTCTTCCTCTACGGCTTCGACGACCTCACCCCCAACCAGCTGGAGCTGGTGGCGGCGCTGGCGGCGCGGAGCGAGGTGACGGTCGCGCTCAGCTTCGAGCCCGGCAACCTCGCCCTGCAGGCGCGGGCGCGGCTGCGCGAGGCGCTGGGCGATCGGATCGGGTTCGCCGCGGAGACGGCGACCGCGGCCACGCCCGAGAACACCGCGAGTGCGACGCTGTTCGGCTTGGTCGAGGGCTTCGGCGCCGCCGCCCCGGCACCGGTCTCCCCCACCGAGGGCCTGACGGTGCTGCGCTCGGCCGGCACGCGGGGCGAGGCCGAGGCGATCGCGCTCGAGGTCTCGCGCCTGGTCCACGCCGGCGCCGAGCCGGCCGAGATCGCGATCGCGCTGCGCGACCCCGGCCGCCGCGGCCCCGAGATCGCCGCCGCGCTGGAGCGCAACGAGGTTGCCACCGCGCTGGAGGCCGAGCTGCCGGTGACCGCGACCGCCGTCGGCGGCGCCCTCCTCGCCCTGCTCGAAACCGAGTTCGGCGAGCGCCGCGCCGCCGACCTGCTGCGCTACCTGCGCGGGCCCTCCGGGGTCTCGGCGCGGCGCGTGGACTGGTTCGAGCGGGCACTGCGCCAGCGCCGGATCGAGGACGCCGACGCCGCGCTGCTCGCCTGGCAGGGCGAGGACGGCGAGCCGCCGCACGACCTGACGCGCCTGCGCGAGGCCGCCGCCGAGTCCCCCGCCGCGCTCTGCGCCGCGGTCGGGGCACTGGCGGCGACGATGGCCTCGCGGCCGCTGCGCGGCGAGGAGGACGGGCCGCGGCCGGGCCAGGGCGACGGGCTCGAGCTGCGCGCCGCCGGCACGATCGCCCAGGCGCTCAGCGAGCTGACCGAGCTCGGCGACCTCTGCCCGGCGCCGGCGGAGCTGGCGGCGACGATCGCCGGCCTCGGCTTCCGCGCCTGGTCGGGCCCGGTCGCCGGCCGGGTGCGGATCGCCGACCCCTACCGCCTGCGCGCCGCCCGCTTCGACCACGTCGTCGTCGCCTCGCTGCAGGACGGCGAGTTCCCGCGCCGCGACCGCGGCGCCGACCCGTTCCTCTCCGAGGCGCAGCGGGTCGAGCTGGGGCTCGATCCGCGCCGCGACACCGAGGCCGAGGAGCGCTACCTCTTCCACGCCTGCCTGGCGCTGCCACGCCGCCGCCTCTTCCTCAGCTACCGCGACAGCGACGAGAACGGCGCCGCCGAGGCGCGTTCGCCGCTGCTCGACGACCTCGAGCGCTTGCTGGAGCCCGGCGCCGAGGTCCCGACCCGCGTGCGCGACCTCGCCCACGTCGTCGAGCCGCTGGCCGAGTCGCCGTCGGAGGACGCGCTGGCGCGAGCGCTCGCCGCCCACGGCACGGGCGCCGACGTCGGCGCCCTCCTCGCCGGCGCCGCGGTCGAGGGCGATCTGGCGGCGCGGCTCCAATCGCGGCTCGCGGCGGCGCGGCGGGCGGAGGCCGCCTCGCGCGCGCCCGGGCCGCTGACCAACCCGGCGGTGCTCGCCGCGCTCGGCGCCGTTCCCGCCTACGGCGGCACCACGCTGGAGCTGTTCGACGTCTGCTCCTACCGCTGGTTCGCCGACCACGAGCTGAGCCCGCAGCCGCTGGAGCCGACTCCCGAGCCGCTGACCCAGGGCGGGCTGATGCACGCCGTGCTGGAGCGCCTCTACCGCGAGCGCCCGGGCGGCGACCCCCTCCCCCGTCCCGCCTCGCTCGCCGCCTGGCGCGAGCGCGGCGAGGAGCTGCTGACCGAGCTCGCCGCCGAGCGCGAAGTCGGCGAGCACCCGACCGAGCGGGCGATGCTGCGCCGCGTCCGCCGCCTGCTCGAGCGCTTCCTCGGCGACGAGGCGGCGCGCGAGACCGGTGGTTTCACGCCCTGGCTGCTGGAGGCCGCCTTCGGCACCGAGCCGGACAGCGAGCGGCCGGCGCTCGACCTCGGCGGCTGGGGCCTGCACGGCGCGATCGACCGCGTCGACCGCGCCGGCGACGGCCGCGCCGTGGTCATCGACTACAAGCTCTCGGCCTCGGTCAGCCCGCGCGAGAAGTTCGAGGAGGAGGCGAAGCTGCAGCTGCCGCTCTACCTGCTGGCGGTCGCCGAGCACTGGGGCGCGGAGCCGGTCGGCGGCCTCTATCACCGGCTGCGCGGCACCTCGGCGCGGCGCCCGCGCGGCGTCCTCGCCGCCTCCTCCGCCGCCGACCTCGGCGGCTACGGGCTCTACGCGCGCGACGTGGTCGACGACGAGGAGTTCGCGGCGCTGCTGGAGGACTCGCGCGAGCGCGCCGCCGCGATCGTCGCCCGCATGCGCGGCGGCGAGATCCGCCGCGACCCCGGCCCGCGCCAAGGGCTGCGCGGCCACGACGTCTGCCCCGCCTGGTGCACCTTCGCCCCGATCTGCCGCCGCGACCGCGCCCCGCGCTACGTCGAGGCCGAAGAGGACGAGGAACGGTGAGCGACCGCACTCCCACCCCCGAGCAGGCGGCGGCGATCGCCAGCCGCGGCCAGGACGTGCTGCTGGAAGCGGGCGCCGGCACCGGCAAGACCGGGGTGATGGTCGACCGCTACTGCCGCCTGGTCGAGGAGGAGGGCGTCGCCCCCGACGCCGTCCTCGCCTTCACCTTCACCGACAAGGCCGCGGCCGAGCTGCGCCAACGGATCGCGACCGAGCTGGCGCGCCGGGCCGAGGCCGGATCCGAGCGGGCGGCGGCGCTGCTCGGCTCGATCGGCGGCGCCTGGGTGATGACGATCCACGGCTTCTGCAACCGGGTCCTGGCGGCGCACCCGGTCGCCGCCGGGATCGACCCCGGCTTCCGCGTCCTCGACGCGCCGGAGACCGAGCGGGCGGCGCGGGAGGCGTTCGACCGCGCCCTCGCCGAGTTCCTCGCCGATGGCAATGTGGCGCGCGAGGAGACGGTCGCCGCCTACGGGATCGACCAGCTGCGCGGGCTCGTGATCGCGATCCACGCCGAGCTGCGCAGCCGTGGCGAGGCCGAGCCGCGGCTGCCCGAGCCGCCGGCGACGGACACCCCCGGCGCGCTGCGCCGCGCCGCCGCGGCGGCGGCCGAGTGCCTGGCCGATCTGAAGGAGGAGGA
>JBEHWY010000248.1:0-3299 GCA_048498975.1 Actinomycetota bacterium
CCAGCTTCGAATGCAGGCTCGATCGCGCTCCGTTCAGGGGCTGTCGCTCACCGCGCAGCTACCGGCACCTGGCGCTCGGCCGCCACGTCTTCCGGCTGTGGGCGCTGGGGCCCGACGCCGACTTCGGGCCGGTGGCGAGCGTCACCTGGCGGGTGGTCGCCGCTACTCGGCGGCGATGAGGATGTGCCAGACCGGCAGCAGCGGCTTGTCGTAGAGATCGATGATGCTCTCGCGAGCGCGCTCGATCTCCTCCGAGTACCAGTAGCGTTCGAAGTCCGAGCGCTTCTCCCAGACCGCGCTCTGCTGGAAGTAGTTGGTGTCCTCGGTCGAACGGGTCAGCGACCAGGAGGTCGCGCCGAAGGCCGGCATCCGGGCTGCGGCCGGTTCCCAGAAGTCGAGGAAACGGTCGGCCCGCAGCGGGGAAATGTGCCAATCGAGGGTGCAGACCTCCGCCATTCAGCTATCTCCTTCTCGCGCTCGTGGCGCGCGTCATGCTCCGACCTCGGCGCGGATCGCGCCGGGGCCCTCGTCGTAGCGGCCCTCGTCCTCGGACTCGGCGCCGACCAGGATCGAGATCTTGCCAAGGTGCTTGTTTTCGTGCAGCAGCTGGTGCGCCTCGGGGACGCCGTCGAAGCCCATCGTCTGCCAGAGGACGGGGCGGACCTTGCCCTCCGCCATCAGCTGGTTGGCCTTCATGCACTCGTACGCGTTGGCGAAGTGCGAGCCGATGATCTGCTTCTGGCGCATCCACAGGTAGCGGACGTCGAAGTCGAGCTGGAAGCCGGAGGTGGCGCCGCAGATGACGACTTTGCCGAACGGCTTGACGACGTAGACCGAAGTCGGGAAGGTGGCCCGGCCGACGTGCTCGAAGACGATGTCGGGGGCGTCGCCGAGGATCTCTTTGATCTTGTTGGCGAAATCGCGCGAGGCGCGGAAGCGCTGCTTGTCGGCGGCCGGGTCGGTGAGGTTCTCGTCGGTCCGCATCATCTCGCCGAACTCGTTGCGGTTGATGTAGTCGACGGCGCCGAGCTGCTTGATCAGCTCGCCCTTCTCCTCGGAGGAGACGACGCCGACCGCGTTGGCGCCGGCCGCCTTGCAGAGCTGCACGGCGAAGACGCCGAGGCCGCCGGCCGCGCCCCAGATCAGGACGTTGTGGCCGGGCTGCAGCTTGCACTGGTCCATCAGCATCCGGTAGGCGGTGAAGTAGGTGAGCCCGTAGGCGGAGGAGTCGACCCAGGAGAGGTTGCGCGGCCGCGGCAGCAGCTGCTGGGCCTGCACTTTCGTGAACTGGGCGAAGCTGCCCCAGGTCGTCTCGTAGCCCCAGATCCGCTGGCTGGGAGCGGCCAGGGGGTCGAGGCCGTGGACCTCGACGTCCTCGTAGGAGGCCTGGTTGCAGTGGATCACGACCTCGTCGCCGGGCTTCCAGCGGGTGACGCCCTCGCCGACTTTCCAGACGATGCCGGAGGCGTCGGAGCCGCCGATGTGGTGGCCGTACTCGGGGTGGTCGCCGTAGCCGAAGACCGAGACCGGTTTGCCCAGCGCCGCCCAGACGTTGTTGAAGTTGACGCCCGCGGCCATCACCCGCACCACGACCTCGAAGGCGCCCGGCTCGGGGACCTCGATCTGCTCGAGCTGGAAGGCGTCCTTCGGTTCGCCCTCGCGCTCCTGCCTGATCACCCAGGCCGCCATCGTCTCGGGCAGCGTGCCCGGCTCGACGTCCAGCTTCGCGACTTGGTTGGTGTCAACTGCCAAGACTGTTCCTCCCGTTGTTTCCCGCTTTCGGGGCCATCCTAGATGAGACTTTGGGCCGCGGTCGGCTGGCGCTTGGAGGGGTGCTCAGGCCGCGTCGGCGGCGTCTGATGCCTCGCGCAGCTCCGGCGCGGTGATCTGGCGGACCGTGATCTCGGTCGGCTCCGGCGGTTCGATCTCCTTGCCGGGGGCGACCCCGAGTCCCTCGACCTTGCGCAGCTGCGGCAGCAGCCGGCGCTCCATCGAGCCGACCGCGGTGTCGTAGGCGCGGGCGGCGGTGTCGAGGCCGCGGCCGACCTTCTCGAACTCGCCGAGGAACTTGCTGAAGCGCGAGTGCAGGGTGGCGGCGGCCTCGGCGATCTCGGCCGCCTCGGCGACCATCCGCTCCTGGCGCCAGCCCAGCTCCATCGTCCGCAGTAGGCCGATCAGCGAGGTCGGGCTGACCAGCAGCACGTTGCGTTCCAGTGCGTAGTCGAACAGCTCGGGGTCGGCGGCGAAGGCGGCGTGCAGCGCCGGCTCGTTGGGGATGAAGCAGACGACCAGGTCCGGCATCTCGCCGGCCTTGAACTGGCCCTGGTAGTCCTTCGAGCTGAGGCTGCGGACGTGCTCGCGCGCCTGGCGGGCGTGGCGCTCCAGGTGGACCCGGCGCTCGCTTTCCACCTCGGCCTCCTGGGCGTCGAGGAAAGCGTCCAGCGGCACCTTCGAGTCGGCGACGAAGCTGCGTCCCTCGGGCAGCAGGAAGCGGGCGTCGGGGCGCAGGTTGCCCTCCTCGGTGCGCAGCGTCTCCTGCAGCTCGAAGTCGACGTGCTCGGTCATGCCGGCGATCTCGATGCAGCGGCGCAGCTGCAGCTCGCCCCACTGGCCGCGGGTCTGCGGCTGGCGCAGCGCCTTCTTCAGGCCGGCGGTCTCCGAGTTGAGGTTGCCCACCGTCTGACCGAGTTGCTCGATCAAGGTGCGGGTCTGCAGGTCGGTTTCGCCGCGGCGGCGGACCTCGGCTTCGATCTTCGCCTGGCCGTCGGCGATCCGCTTGGCCAGGTTCTTGATCTCCGCCTCGCGGCGCTCGAGCGTCGCCTCCGCGGTCTTCGCGTCGATTTTCCGCGCCTCGTCGTTGAGCTGCACCAGTTCGTCGCGCATCTGGGCGCTGACCTGGGCGGCTGCCTGCTGGATCGCCGGCGCCAGGTCGACCTCTTCGCGCGGCTCCTCACGGCGGCCCAGGGTGAGCGCGTAGACGAGGCCCGCGGCGAGGACGAGGACGGCGAGTGCGAGTGCGACGGTCATGGGCCAACGATCGTTGCGCACCCGCCGGACGGGAAGGCCCCGACTGCAACGGAGTTTGCGACTTAGATGATCAGTTCCACGGCCTGAAGACGGCCAGGGACCTTCGCGGGGGCTGGGAGCGGGCGGCCCGGCGCACCCACAGGGCAGGTAGGTGCACCGGCCCGCCCGCCTCGAACCGCTCGCGATATCGACCAGCCCCTGGTGGGGTCAATATCGCGAGCGCGTGAGAGCTGATGGGCGTGGCTGAGCTTTTGGGGTCTATGGGACCTAAA
>JBEHWY010000249.1:0-3269 GCA_048498975.1 Actinomycetota bacterium
CTCGTAGGCGGCGGCGTCGAGCTGGGCCAGGGTCGCGCGGCCCGCGGCGACCGCGAGCGGGTTCCCCGACAGCGTCCCCGCCTGGTAGACGTCGCCGGCGGGCGCGATCCGCTCCATCGCCGCGCGCGGGCCGCCGAACGCCGCCGCCGGCAGGCCGCCGCCGACGACCTTGCCCATCACGGTCAGGTCGGGTTCGACGCCGTAGAGCTCCTGGGCGCCGCCGCGGGCGACGCGGAAGCCGGTGATCACCTCGTCGAAGATCAGCAGCGTGCCGGCGGCGCGGGTCGCCTCGCGCAGGAACTCGAGGAAACCGGGCTCGGGCGGGACGACGCCCATGTTGGCGGCGATCGGCTCGGCCAGCAACGCCGCCACCTGGTGCTCGCGCAGTGCCCGCTCGACCGCCTCGCGGTCGTTCCAGGGAACGACGATCGTGCCTGCCGCCTGCGCCGCCGTCACCCCGGGGCTGCCGGGCACGCCCAGCGTCGCCAGGCCGGAGCCGGCGTCGGCGAGCAGGCCGTCGGAGTGGCCGTGGTAGGCGCCGGCGAACTTGACCACGACCTCGCGGCCGCTGATCGCCCGCGCCAGCCGCACCGCCCCCATCGCCGCCTCGGTGCCCGAGCTCGTCATCCGCACCATCTCGACCGCGGGCATGCGGGCGGCGATCTCCTCCGCCAGCGCCACCTCGCCGGCGGTCGCGGCGCCGAAGCTGGTGCCGCGCTTGGCGGCCTCGATCACGGCGGCGATCACCGACGGCTCGGCGTGGCCGAGGATCAGCGGCCCCCAGGAGCCGACCCAGTCGAGGTAGCGGTTGCCGTCGACGTCGACCAGTTGGTTGCCTTCGCCGCGCTCGATGAAGATCGGGTCGCGGCCGATCTGCCGCATCGCCCGCACCGGCGAGTTGACCCCCCCGGGAAGGACCTCGAGGGCCCGCGCGTAGAGGCCCTCCGACTCAGGAATGAGCCGCCTCCCATTCCGCGTAGTCGTCGGTGAAGTAATGCAGGCGGATCTTCTTGTACTCGGTCGAGGAGTAGAGCGTGGCGCGGCCCTCGGGGCCGATCCCGCACTCCTGCGCGATCGAGTCGAGGATCGCGTCGCACTCCTCTTTCGAGCGGCCGTGGGCCATGGTGAAGACGCTGTAGGGCCAGTCCGGGTAGGTCGGCCGCTGGTAGCAGTGGGAGATGCCGCGGAAGGAGGCCATGTGGGCGCCGACCTCGAGGACTTCGTCCTCCGGCACCTTCCAGACGCCCATCCCGTTCGCCGAGAAGCCGGCGCGGCGGTGGAAGAGGATCGCCGCGACGCGGCGCAGGATCTTGCGGTCGACCAGCGCCCGCAGGCGGTCCAGCAGCTCCTCGGTCGAGATCCCGAGCTCGGCGGCGGCCTCGTCGTAGGGGCGCTCGACCGCGGCCATCGGCCCCTGCAGGGCCTTGATCAGGGCGATGTCGTCCTCGTCGTAGGGCTGCGGCTCGAGCTCGCGCGGCGGCGCCGCTTCGACCGCGGCGGCAAGCGCCTCGGTCCCCTTCTCCATCTCCAGGTTCATGTTGATCTTGAACAGGGTCAGGGTCGGCAGTTCGCGCATCGACTCGGCGCCGGTCTCCTTCATCAGCGCCTGCAGCGTCCCCTGCAGCCCCAGCTTCGAGTCCGGCGGGGTCGCGATCGTGAACCAGAGGTTGAACTCGTGCGTGCGCAGGTAGTTGTGCGAGACGCCGGGGTGGGCGTTGATGATCTTCGCCGCCCGCTGCGGGTTGTCGGCGTCGACTTTGGCCGCGACCAGCATCGACTCGTAGCCGAGCGCGCGGGTGTCGAAGATCGGCGTGATCTCGCGGATGATGCGGCCGTCGAGCAGGCGCTGGGTGCGGGCAAGAACGTCCTCGAGCTCCAGCTCGGCCTCCGAGGCGACCAGCGCGAACGGCTCCGGGTCGAGCGGGAAGTTCGACTGCAGCAGGTTCATCAGCCGCTTGTCGGTCTCGTCCAGCGGGATCGCCGAGCCGCCCTTGCGGCTGCGCGCCTTCGACTGCGGAGTCTTCACAGCCATCCGGCTGCCTCCTTCGCGTAGTAGGTGATGATCGCGTCGGCACCGGCGCGGCGGATCGAGGTCAGCGTCTCCAGCGCCGCGGCGCGCTCGTCGAGCCAGCCGTTGGCGGCGGCCGCTTTCAGCATCGAGTACTCGCCGGAGACGTGGTAGGCGGCGACCGGGGCGCCGGTCGCGTCCTTGACCCGGCGCAGGACGTCGAGGTAGGGGAGCGCCGGCTTCACCATCAGCATGTCGGCGCCCTCTTCGAGGTCGAGCTCGGCCTCGCGCACGCCTTCGAGCGCGTTGGCCGGGTCCATCTGGTAGCCGCGCCGGTCGCCGAATTCCGGCGTCGACTCGGCGGCGTCGCGGAACGGCCCGTAGAAGGCGGAGGCGTACTTGGCGCTGTAGGCGATGATCGGCACGCCGCTGTGGCCCTCCTCGTCGAGCTGGAAGCGGATCGAGCCGACGCGGCCGTCCATCATGTCGCTCGGCGCGACCACGTCGGCGCCGGCCTCGGCGTGGGAGATCGCGGTTTTCGCCAGCAGCTCGACCGAGAGGTCGTTGTCGACCTCTCGGGAGCCTTCGCGGAAGACGCCGCAGTGGCCGTGCGAGGTGTACTCGCAGAGGCAGACGTCGGTGATCACGACGAGGTCGGGATGGGCATCCTTCAACGCCCGCACCGCCATCTGCACGATCCCCTCGTCGTCGTAGGCGCCGCTGCCGACCTCGTCCTTGGCGGCGGGGATCCCGAACAGCATCACCGCGCCGATCCCGGCGGCGACGACCTCGCCCGCCTCTTCGACCAGATTCGAGATCGAGTAGCGCTCGACGCCCGGCATCGACGGAATCTCCTCGCGCACACCCTCGCCGGCGACGACGAAGAGCGGTTGGACGAGGTGGGCCGGGGAGAGCTCGGTCTCGCGGGTGAGGCCGCGCAGAGTCTCGTTGCGACGCAGGCGCCGCAGGCGCGTGGCGGGGAAAGGCATTGCCTCGATTCTAGGACTCCCCCGCTCTCAGTACCGTTGGCGCCGATGGAAGGGGCCGTCAAAGTGGCGCTGCAGGCGCGTGACCTGGTCAAGCGCTACGGCGAGCGCGAGGCGCTGCGCGGGGTCGGGTTCAGCGCCGAGCCGGGGGAGCTGGTGGCGATCATCGGGCCCAACGGGGCGGGCAAGACGACGCTGCTCTCGATCCTGGCCGGGATCCTCGACCCCGACGGCGGCAGCCTCTCGGTCGCTGCCGGCGAGGTCGGCTGGGTGCC
>JBEHWY010000250.1:0-3226 GCA_048498975.1 Actinomycetota bacterium
GAGCCGTTCTCGCCGAACAGCGGCTTCGGCATGAAGGTCGCGTGGTAGCCGTATTTGAGCGCGTACTCCTTGACCACGATGCGGTAGGTCATGCAGTCGTCGGCCATTTCGAGCGCGTTCTTGTAGCGCATGTCGACCTCGTGCTGGGAGGGGCCGACCTCGTGGTGGGTGTACTCGACGTGGATGCCCATCTTCTCCAGGGCCAGCACCGTCTCGCGGCGCAGGTCCGAGCCGGCGTCGAGCGTCGTCAGGTCGAAGTAGCCGCCCTCGTCGAGCACCTCCGGGATGCCGTTCTCCGGTTTCGCCGAGCGGAAGTAGAAGTACTCGAGCTCGGGCCCGATGTTGTAGGCGTCGAAGCCCATCTCCTCGGCCCGCTTCAGCGCCCGCTGCAGGATCCAGCGCGGGTCGCCCTCGTAGGGGCCGCCGCCGGGGACGCGGATGTCGCAGAACATGCGGGCGACGCGGTCGCCCTCGTCGGGCCGCCAGGGGATCAGAGCGAAGGTGGTCGCGTCCGGCACGGCGAGCATGTCGGACTCCTCGATCGGGTTGAAGCCGGTGATCGAGGAGCCGTCGAAGCCCATCCCCCCCGCGAAGGCGTCGTCGAGCTCGGAGGCATTGACCGAGAAGCTCTTCAGCTGGCCGAGAACGTCCGTGAACCAGAGCCGGATGAAGCGGACATCGTGCTCCTTGACCAGCTCGACGACGTCAGCGGCGGTACGGGGTTGCTCTGCCATGCCTGGGGCCTCCTGGGGGTGTGCGAGAAGGGGGCAACGATAGGCGAATGAACCGGGGAGGTGCGGAACGCCGTATCCCGGGTAGAGACAAGCGCGAGGTGCAGGCAGATAAATCGAAATCCGACCGGGTTGCACCGGATTGAAAAAGCAGGTATAACTTACTCCAGGTAAGTAAGCGGCTGAAAGTAAAGTAAAGGCCCCGTAAAGGCTCTGTAAAGCGAAAAAGCCCCGCCTGAAACAGAGCCAGAAGCGAGTAGCAACTGTGACGGTAAAAACCGCGGTAAGCAGATTCCAGATCCATGACGAGTTGACGGCTCCCGACGAGAGCGCGCCGCTGATCAAAACCATCCAGGCCACCGGCGGCGCGGTGACCAAGTTCGTCGGCGTGCTCGCCGGCGCCCCCGCCGTGCTCCGCGCTTACACGCGGATGCGCTCCGAGCTTCGCGGCGGCGTCCTGCCCCAGGCGACCCGCGAGCGGATCGCCCTGGCAGTCGCCGAGCACCGCGAGGACAACTACAGCATCGCCCAGCACGCGAAGTCGGCCCGCCGGGCCGGGCTCGGCCTCGACGAGGTTTCCCGGGCGCGCAGCTTCACCTCCAGCGACCCCAAGGAGGCGGCGCTGCTGCTCTACCTCAAGGAGGCGCTCGACGCCGATGGTCCGCCCCCGCTCCACCTCCACGAGGAGGCGCGTGAAATCGGCTGGACCGACGAGGAGATCCTCGAGGCGGTCGCCCACCTCGCGCTCAACGAGTTCCAGAGCCTGATCGCCAGCGCTGCCGCGCTGCCTCAGGACCAGGCAACTCCTCGGGTACTTCCCGCCGCCGCCTAGGGCGGCGGGAAGCCCGCAGTTCCTCTCAGCCGCCCTCGACCAGGGTCGCGGTGTAGAGCAGCCGCGCCCCCGTGTACTTGCAGCCGTAGGTCATCCGCTTGCCGACCTTGAGCTGGGGTTCGCCCTGGCGCAGGTCGGTCGAGTTGGTGCATTTGCCGACTTCGCGGCTGGCCCGCCAGACGTTGTTTTCGGTCAGCCCCTCGGCGAAGGCCGGCGCCCAGGTCGGCACCGAGATCGCGACGATGTCGTTCTTTTCCACCGCCAGGTTGGCGCTGAACTTGACCGTCTGGCCGAGATAGGGCGAAAGCACCTTGATCGCGCCGTTGGCGACCAGCGTGTACTTCGGCGGGTTGGTGCCGGGGACGCGGCGCAGGATCGAGAGGCGCGCCTCGGGCGGGGTGCCGAAGAAGCCGTTGAAGAAGGAGCGCTGCGAGCCGGTCGGCTGCGCCAGCGTCAGCGTCCAGTCCTTGATCGTCCCCTTGTGCGGGACCAGATAGGGGTTCGTCGCCTGGCCGTTGTTGACCTGGAAACCGGTGACGCTGCCGATCGCGCGGCACGGTTCCTCCGGGCAGGAGGGGTCGGGGATGTTCGCCGTCTGGCCGAGGATGACCGTCGTCTTGGTCACCGGCTTGGCGCTCGATCCCGTCGCGAGGCCGATCGTGAGCACCAGCGAGCCCGCCAGCGCGACAAGCGCCAGCCAGCGCCTTCTCCGCCCGGCGGCGGTGGCGGTTGCTGCGTGCGAAGACCTCGACATAAATGCTGCTCCTCTCGTGTTTTGGCACTGCCTAAACACGAGAGATTAGCCTTCGGAGCGGCTGAGTCTGGAGGTTTGGGGAAGCCGCGAGGCGGCGCTCAGCCGCCGGAACCGGCCCGCGCCAGGCGCGTGCCGATCGCGTACCGCACCCGTCCCACGCCTTCGAATTCGAGCTCGTTGCTGGCGGCTTCGGTGAAGTCCCAGGCACGGCCCCTGATGTAGGGCCCGCGGTCGATCACCTGGGTGATGAGGACGTGGCCGTGGTAGGCGAACTTGACTGTGGTGCCGCAGGGCAGCGTCTTGTGGGCGACGCCGAGCGTGCCGGGACGCAGCGTCTGCCCGCAGGCGGTGGTCGCCCCCCACATGCTGTCGCCGCCGTACCAGCTGGCACCGGCTACGCGCCAGGGGCTGAAGGCGAATTCGTCGCCGGCGGTGCTGGCGGTGAAGCTCGAGGCGCCACCGGTCGCGGCGGGCGCGGAGGCGGCGCCGAAGGCGAGGATCGCGGTCACGGCCAGGGTGACGGCCCAATACAGGCGGGATTGTCTGCTTTTGCTCATGTCTCTTTCCAGGCGCTTGCGGGGTTAGCTGACGGGCTCGCGCTGAAAGAGCTGCGCTACGCAGACAGAGGCTGCGATTCGCCCCAACTAATTGGGTCCCCCGCTCTCCGTCGATATGTGGACGAAGATTCAGCGGAAGTTGGCGGCAGATTAGCAAAAGCTAAGACAGAAAAGACGCGATTCCTACCGCGGACGTGGGAAAGGCCCCAAATGGGGCCTTTCCGTTAGCGGGCCTGTAAGCCGGATCCTGTCTTGAGCGGCCATCTATCTATGCGGCCTACCTGGACCTCGCCGAGCCGGGTCGACGGTCCTGCTTGGCCTTGCACCGGGCGGGGTTTGCCTGGCCGCCGCG
>JBEHWY010000251.1:0-3040 GCA_048498975.1 Actinomycetota bacterium
TGTGGGGGTCAGCGGCCTCTTCCCCGCCGGCGCCGCCGGCACCCAGCTGGCGCTGCCGCTGGAGCCGCCGGCCGCTCCCGAGCTCGACCCGCTGAGCGAGTGGGAGAAGCTGATCGCCGACTACCGCTCGACCGGGGTCGCGCTCGGCCCGCACCCGCTGGCGCTGCTGCGCCCCACGCTCGACCCGCGGATCCGCCGCAGCACCGACCTCGAGCGTGTCGAGGACGGGGCGGAGGTCGAGGTCGCCGGGATGGTCGTCGCCCGCCAGCGGCCGGAGACCGCGCGCGGGATCGTCTTCATGCTGTTCGAGGACGAGCGCGGGGTCGTCAACCTGGTCGTGCCCAAGCAGGTCTACGAGCGCCACCGGGCGCTGGTCCGCACCGCCCCGCTGCTCGCCGCCCGCGGTCGCCTCGAGCGCCGCGAAGGGGTGGTCAACGTCCTCGTCGCCGCGGTCTGGGGGCTGGAGCCGAAGGAGCCGCCGCCTACCGCCCGCCCCGAGCGGGCCGAACCGCCCCCCGGCACCGCCCGCGAGCGCCGCCGGCTCGCCGTCGCCGAGCTGCGCGAGGTCGTCCCCGCCGGCCACAGCTTCGGCCGGCGGGGACGGTGAAGGTGTGTCTCCGAGGGAGGCCCGCTTCCTCAGCCGGCGGGACGGCGGTGCATCAGCGCCGAGCGCGCGCAGCGGACGACGACCTCGCCCTTCTGGTTGTAGCCGGTGTGCTCGAACTCGACGATGCCCTGGGTCGGCCGCGAGGAGGAGCCGCGGGCCGAGAGCACCCGGCTGCTCGCGCTCAGCGTGTCGCCGTGGAAGAGCGGCGCCGGAAAGGCCACCGAGGAGAAGGCAAGGTTGGCGACCGTCGTCCCCATCGTCAGCTCGTGCACGGTGATCCCGATCAGCAGCCCGAGGGTGAAGAGACTGTTGACGAGGCGGGCACCGAACTCGGTCTTCGAGGCGAAGTCCTCGTCGAGGTGCAGCGGCGCCGGGTTCATCGTCAGAGTCGAGAAGAGGACGTTGTCGGCCTCGCTGATCGTGCGCGTGATCGCGTGGCGGACCTCCAGCCCGGGCTCGAGCTCCTCGAACCACATGCCGCTCACCGGGCGGCCTTCGAATTCGCGGTTGCGGGGCGCGTCCATCGGCAGGTGGATTATCAGACCGGGAAGACCCCGTGGTGGCGGCCCGGGTCGCGTCGCTCCCAGTGGGCGCAGGCGGCGAGCCGGCGGCGCAGCTCCTCGCGCAGCTCCTCGGGCGCGACGACGGCGTCGATCAGCAGGTCGCTGGCGAGGCGCAGGGAGTCGAGCTCACGATCGAGCTCGGCGCTGCGCTCGGCGACGAACGCCGCGCGCTCCTCGGGGTCCTCGATCTCGGCCAGGCGGTTGGCCCAGATCGCGTTGACCGCGGCCTCGCCTGCCATCGCCCCGATCTGGGCGCCGGCGAGGGCGATCGTCGCCACCGGTTCGAAGCCGGGGCTGGCCATCGCGTAGTAGCCGGCGGCGTAGGCCTTGCGCAGGACCACGCACCAGCGCGGCACCTCGGCGCTCGCCATCGCCGCGATCATCTTCGCCCCGTGGCGGATCATGCCCTGGCGCTCGACCGCGGAGCCGATCATGAACCCGGGCAGGTCGGCGAGGAACAGCAGCGGCAGGCCGAAGGCGTCGCAAAGGCTGATGAAGCGCGCCGCCTTGTCGGCCGAGTCGACGTAGATCGCGCCGCCGCGCACCTTGGGCTGGCTGGCCACGATGCCGACCGCGCGGCCGTCGAGGCGGGCGAAGCCGGTGACGATCTCCTTCGCCCAGCGCGGCTTGACCGCGAAGAAGGAGCCGGCGTCGACGGTGCGCTCGATCACCTCGTGCACGTCGTAGGGGGTGCGCAGGCTGGCGGGCAGCACCCCCTCCCAGTCGCTCGCCGCTGCCGGCAGTGGCTCGGCCGCGGGCGGGCGCGCCAGGTAGTGCGAGGGCAGGTAGGAGAGGAAGCGGCGCGCCCTGGCGATCGCCTCGCCGTCGTCGGCGCAGAGCTCGTCGGCGCAACCCGAGACCTCGGTGTGCATCCGCGCCCCGCCCATCTCCTCCAGCGTCACCGTCTCCCCGATCGCCTTCTCGGCGATCCGCGGCGAGGCCAGGTACATCGAGGCGTTGCCCTCGACCATCCCGACCCAGTCGCAGAAGGCCGGCATGTAGGCGCCGCCGGCGGCCGAGGGGCCGAACAGGCAGCAGACCTGCGGCACCCGGCCCGAGAGCCGCACCTGCAGGTGGAAGACGCGGGCGGCGCCGCGCGGGCCGGGGTGAAAGCCGACCGCGTCGGTGAGGCGGCCGCCGGCGGAGTCGACCAGGTAGACGACCGGGATCCGCTCGCGGTCGGCGCGTTCGAGGGCGCGGATCTGCTTCTCGACCGTGCGCCAGCCCCAGGAGCCGGCTTTGACCGTCGGGTCGTGGGCGACCACCGCCACCGTGCGGCCGTCGATCGTGCCGGTGCCGGTGAGCACGGCGTCGGCGGGCAGCCGCTCACCGCTGACGCTGGCGAAGAGGCCGTCCTCGCAGAAGGAGCCGGCGTCGAGCAGCAGCGCCAGCCGCTCGCGGACCGCCAGCTTGGTGCCGAGCCGGGAGCGGTCGCCGCCGGCCTGCGCCCACTCACGCTCGCGCTGCAAGCGTTGCGCCGGCGACTCGGTCTCGGACCCCTCCATCAGGTGGGACGCTAGACGCGCAGCCCGGGCGCTCGGCGGCGCGCCGTCCCGGCGCTTGTGGAACCCGACGAAACCGCTTGGTCTGGCTCAGACGCGCAGCGCGATCTTGCCGCCGCCGTGGCTCGATTCGGCCAGCCGGTGCGCGTCGGCGGCCCGCTCGAGCTCGAAGACCTCGCCGACGTGGACCTGCAGCTGGCCTGCCTCGACCAGGTCGCAGAGGCCGGCGAGGCCGACCGGGTCGGGCTCGACCAGGAAGCCGGTCGCGCGCAGGCTGCGCCGCTTCGCCTCCGCCAGCAGCTCGGGGTCGGCGCCGCTCGGCACCGCGACCAGGATCCCGCCCGGGCGCAGCACCTCGAGCGAGGCGA
>JBEHWY010000252.1:0-2967 GCA_048498975.1 Actinomycetota bacterium
CGCGGTGCTCGCCGCGCTCGCCGTGCCGGCGGCTGCCGGCGCCGCGATCAAGCTGCAGATCGTCAACCAGACCGGTCGTGAAGACGTCTACGTCACGGTCCACGGGAACAACTTCGACGTGACCGGGATCGAAGACGACAAACCGAAGCTGCTGAGCGAAATCGCCGGCGGCGAACTGACCGTCAACACGCTCGAATCGGGCCGTGTCTACGTCTCTTTCGGCGCGCCGGTCGAAGAAGGGGTGACGTTCGAATCGCAGACCCGCTTCGACTGGGGCGAGCTGACGGTTACCCCGGCGCCCGCCGACGTGGCGAACCTGACCGCGGTCGACCAGTTCGGGATCGGGATGCGGATGGAAACGCTGAACGAAGCCGGCGAAACGTTGGAAACGATCGGCGAGGCCAACGCCGACACGATCTTCAGCGCCCTGCAGCAGATCCCGGGTGGCCCGCAGGCGACCGTCCGCAACGCGCAGGGCGAAATCCTCCGCGTCCTCTCACCGGTTCACAGCACCGCCTATCCGCTGCTGAGCGAATACGTGAAGTCGCTGGCGGGGCAGACGCTGACCCTGCACACGGGCCTCTTCCAGAACCCGTTCGGCGTCTCCGAATACAAGGCGACGGTCAACGCCGACGGCTCGGTCAGCCTCAACGGCAGCTACGAAGCCGAAGCGCCGCTGGCCGAACCGCCGCCCGCCTCGTTCACGATCCCGGCGAACCAGCTGCTGGCCGAAATCTACGCGCCGACCACCGAACACAACAACTTCGAAGCGGCGATCAAACGCGATCTGCTGGCCGGTTTCAGCGTCGGCTTCTGGGGCGGCAAGTACGGCAACAACGCGCTTTCCCTGTGCACCAACCCGGTGCCGAAACTGAGCGGCCAGGTCTGCCCCGAAGGCTTCAACCAGCCCGCCTTCGGCGACGCCCGCACCAGCCTCGCCTCCTACCCGACCTGCAACCAGTACGCGGCGGTGATCAACCAGTACAGCGACTCCTACGGCAGCGCCTACAGCGACGCGGCGAAGAAGGTCGCGGTCAGCCTCGATCAGGAAGGGGCGACGCCGACGAAGGCGCTGCGGCTGACGATCCTGCCCGACTCCGGCAACGCGATGCCGGTCCACTCCGGCAACCCCAACTGCGGCGCCGCGTCCAGCAGCGGCAGCGGCAGTGGTGGCGGTGGTGGCAAGGGCGCGAAGCCCAAGGTGAGGTTCCTGAAGAAGGCGAAGTTCAAGCGCGGGAAGGCGCGGATCGCGCGGCTGCAGTGCGACGCCGCCTGCGGCCAGGTCAAGGTCCTCGCCAAGCTGGGCAAGAAGGTCGTCGCCCGCGGCAAGGCCAACGCCAAGGCGGCCAAGCCCTGGGTCGTCGTCCACCTGACCAAGGTCGGCAAGCGCCTGCTCCACCGCAAGCATCGCCTCGCGGCGAAGGTCGCCCTCTGGGTGCGCCCGCCCGGCGGCTCATGGACCAGCTTCCACCACAAGGTGAAGTTGATCGCGCCGCGGTAGGCGCATTTCTTCACCCTGGGTGAACAAACGCGCCTCGCGCCTGCCGCGCGCAATGATCTACCGATGCGCGCGATGGTCCTCGAGCGAGCGGGCGAGCCGCTGAAGGCAGCGGACCTGCCCGAGCCCGCGCCGGGGCCGGGTCAGGTCCTGATCCGCGTCCACTCCTGCGGCGTCTGCCGCACCGATCTCCACATCCTCGACGGCGAGCTGAGCGAGCCGAAGCTGCCGCTCGTCCCCGGCCACCAGATCGTCGGCACCGTCGCCGGCGCGGGGGAGGGGGCCGAGCGCTTCGCGGAGGGCCAGCGGGTCGGCGTCCCCTGGCTCGGCTGGACCGACGGCAGCTGCCGCTACTGCACCTCCGGCCGCGAGAACCTCTGCGACGCCGCCCGCTTCACCGGCTATGACATCGACGGCGGCTACGCCGAGTACGCGGTCGCCGACGAGCGCTTCTGCTTCCCGATCCCGGACGGCTACCCGGACCTGCAGGCGGCGCCACTGCTCTGCGCCGGGCTGATCGGCTACCGGGCGCTGCGCCTGGTGGGGGAGGCGGAGCGGATCGGGTTCTACGGCTTCGGCGCCTCCGCCCACATCCTCTGCCAGGTCGCCGTCCACCAGGGCCGCCGCGTCTTCGCCTTCACCCGCGAGGGCGACGAGGAGACGCAGGCCTTCGCCCGCCAACTCGGCGCCGAGTGGGCGGGCGCCTCGACCGAGGCGCCGCCGGAGGAGCTCGACGGCGCGATCGTCTTCGCCGCCGCCGGGCCGCTGATGCCGCAGGCGCTGCGGGTCAGCGCCAAGGGCGCGCGGGTGATCAGCGCCGGCATCCACATGAGCGACATCCCCGCCTTCCCCTACGAGATCCTCTGGGGCGAGCGGGTGCTCGGCTCGGTCGCCAACCTGACCCGCGCCGACGGCGAGGAGTTCCTCGCCCTGGCACCGCAGGTTCCGGTCCGCACCGAGGTCACCACCTACCCGCTGGAGCAGGCCAACGAGGCCCTCGCCGACCTCCGCGCCGGCGCCTTCCGCGGCGCCGCCGTGCTCGAGGTCGCGGGATGAAGGTCGTCTCCCCGCTCGGCGAGTACCCGTTCGTCTTCCAGCGCTTCGAGCGCCGCGACGGCCGCCTCGACGTCGTCGGCACCGTCGCCGGCATCGAGTCCCGCGTCTCCCTCGACCGCGACGACCTCCGCGCCGCCGCCCGCACCGCCGGCCCGCCCCTCGCCGCCCTCCTCGCCGCCGCCGCCCTGCTCGGCTACCGCGCCGGCCGCCGCTCCTAGGCAATCGAAGCCACGCCGGCGGGGTCCGCCGGGGCCGGCGGGCGGCCCGGCGCACCCACAGGGCGGGTAGGTGCGCCGGCCCGCCCGCCTCGGAGCCCCCGCCCCCGAAAGTCGTGGTTCCTTTGTCCTGTATGGCAGGACAAAGGAACCGCGCGATCGGAATGGAGCCGATTCGCTCATCCCGTGGTTCCTTTG
>JBEHWY010000253.1:0-2960 GCA_048498975.1 Actinomycetota bacterium
CCGGGGGTGCGGCCGGGGCGGCGGCCGCTGTCGAGCTTCGGCCAGGGCAGCGAGGCGCCGTAGGGGTTGGCGGGGTCGGTGGCGGCGAGGACGAGGTAGGAGCCGTCGGCTTCGGGCAGCGAGCGCAGCCGCTCGACCGCGCCGGGCAGCGCGAACTGAGCGCCGCCGAGACCCTCGACGAAGTAGCCGCGGCGGGCGGTGCCGAGCAGCTCGAGGTTGCCGAGCTCGCCGTAGAGGGTCGAGAAGCCGCCGGGGATGCCCTCGGCGAGGACGGTCTCGCGGGTGACGATCCCGTAGCGCTCCATCATCAGCTCGGCCTGGGCGCGGAGGCGGGCGCCGGGGCCCGGCGCGTTGGCGAAGAGCGGCTCGGTCAGCGACCAGCGGCCCTGGACGGCGGCGCCGGTGGTCGAGCGGCGGCGGGCGAAGCGGCGGCCGGGGCGCTCCGAAGCGGAGACGGCGCGCAGCCGCGGCGCCCGCAGCGGGGCGAAGGCGTCGTTGGTGACGGCGCCGCCCCAGGCCAGGTCCCAGAGCGCGTTGTGCAGTTCCTCGGCCGGGACGTCGCCGATGTCGGCGAGCAGGTCGAGCCAGAACGAGGGGCCGGCGGCAAGCCGCTCGCGGATGCGGTCGTGGAGCTCGCCGGCGACCGGCTCGAGCTTGGCGTTGGCCGGCGGCGGACCGGCGAGGCGGATGTCCTCGCGGAAGTAGAGGGCGACGCGGCCGTCGGAGCGGCCGAGGGCACCGGCGCCGACCCAGACCAGCTCGCCGCTGGTGCAGAGCTCGTCGAGCCAGGTCTGGGAGTAGGCGCCGAGGCGGCGCGGCAGCACGTCCTGCTCCCAGACCTTCGGCGTCAGCGCGACCCCCTGCAGCGGCACCAGCGCCTCGCGCAGGCGGTCGATCCCGGCCCCGGCGGGGCGGAAGGCGTCGACGTTCTGCCAGCTCGGCAGGAAGCGGGCGAGCTCGCTGCGGTCGGCGGCCTCGACCTCCTTGCGCAGGCGGGCGAGGCTGGCGCGGCGGACGCGGCGCAGGACGTCGGAGTCGCACCACTCGCGCTCGTTGCCGCCGGGCAGCAGCTCGCCGCGGACCAGCGCCCCTTCGGCCTCCAGCTCGCGCAGCGCCGGCGAGGGGTCGACGCCGTAGCGGGCGGCGAGCTGGGCGGTCGGGAAGGGGCCGTGGGTGCGGGCGTAGCGGCGGACCAGGGCGCGCATCGCGTCGGGGTGGTCCTCGAGGAAGGTCTCCGGCAGCCCGGGCGGCGGCGGCACCCCGAGCGAGTCGCGGTACAGGCCGGCGTCCTCGGCGGCGACGTAGCGCTCCTCGCCGGCGATGCGGACCAGGGCGACGCGGCGCTCGGCGACCAGTTTCGCCAGCATCGAGGCCGCCGAGTAGCCCTCGGCGACGCGTTCGTCGCACTCCTGCGCGGTCAGGTCGCCGAGGTTGCGCAGCAGCTGCTGCAGGGCGTCGCGGTCGCCGGCGCGGCCGGACTCGGTGCGGTGCTGCAGCTGGGCTTCGACTTCCTCCAGCGCCTCGGGGTCGATCAGCTCGCGCAGCTCCTCCTGGCCGAGCAGCTCGCGCAGCAGGTCGCGGTCGAGGGCCAGCGCCGCCGCCCGCCGCTCGGCGTTCGGCGTGTCGCCCTCGTACATGTAGGTGGCGACGTAGTCGAACAGCAAGGAGGAGGCGAAGGGCGAGGCGGTCGGCGTCTCGACCTCGACCAGGCTGATCTGGCGGGCGTGCAGCTTGGTCAGCAGGTCGCTCAGCGCCGGCAGGTCGAGGACGTCCTGCAGGCACTCGCGGTAGGTCTCGAGGATGACCGGGAAGCGGGGAAAGTCACGCGCCACTTCGAGCAGGCTCTGCGACTTCAGCCGCTGCTGCCACAGCGGCGTGCGTTTGCCCGGGTAGGCGCGCGGGATCAGCAGCGAGCGCGAGGCGTTCTCGCGGAAGCGGGCCCCGAACAGAGCCGAGCCGGAGAGCTCGGAGACGATCAGGTCCTCGATTTCGTCGGGGTCGACGAGGACGATCTCGGCGGCCGGTGCCTCGTCGGCGTCGGGGAGGTGGATGACGATGCCGTCGTCGGACCAGATCGCGTCGGCCTCGAGGTCGTACTCGGCGCGGATCTTCGCCGCCAGCGCCAGGCCCCAGGCCGAATGGACGCGGCCGCCGAAGGGCGAGAGGATGCAGAGGCGCCAGTCGCCGATCTCGTCGCGGAAGCGCTCGACCACGATCGTCTCGTCGGAGGGAACGACACGGGTCGCCTGCTGCTGCTCGCGCAGGTAGGAGACGAGGTTGTTGGCCGCGCGCTCGTCGAGGTCGTACTCGGCCGCGAGCTCCTCGGGCTTGCGCGAGACCGCCTCGCGGGCGAAGGCGCCGATCGCGCGGCCGAGCTCGGCGGGGCGGCCGATCCCGTCGCCGCGCCAGAAGGGGACGGCGCCGGGGGCGCCGGGGGCGGGCGTGACGATGACGCGGTCGCGGGTGATTTCCTCGATCCGCCAGGTGCTGGCGCCGAGCAGGAAGGTCTGGCCGGCGCGAGCCTCGTAGACCATCTCCTCGTCGAGCTCGCCGACGCGGCGGCCGTCGGGCAGGTGGACGCCGTAGAGGCCGCGGTCGGGGATCGTGCCGGCGTTGGTGACGACCAGCGAGCGGGCGCCTTTGCGGCCGTGGACGGTGCCCTGGGTGCGGTCCCAGACGATGCGCGGGCGCAGCTCGGCGAAGCGGTCGGAGGGGTAGCGGCCGTCGAGCATGTCGAGCACGTTCTCGAGCTGCTCGCGGGAGAGCTCGCGGAAGGACTCGGTGGCGGTGACCAGGCGCTCCATCTCGTCGACCTCCCACTCGTCGAGCGCCGCCATCGAGACCAGGTGCTGGGCGAGCACGTCGAGCGGGTTCTGCGGGATCGTCGTCTCCTCGATCTCGCCTTCGCGCATGCGGCGGGCGACGACCGCGCACTCGAGCAGGTCGCCGCGGTATTTGGG
>JBEHWY010000254.1:0-2841 GCA_048498975.1 Actinomycetota bacterium
GGGGGGACTGTTGAAGGGTTTGTAAACAGGGGGGGGAAAAACTCGACAACGGCCTCGCCGGCGCTACGGCTTGGGCGGGACCTGCGGCTCGCCGAGGCCGTAGGTCTCGTAGGCGCCGAACTTGGCGAAGGTCTTGTGGGTCGGCCCGTGGTAGTCGGAGGAGGCGGTGGGGACGAGGCCGAGCTCGTCGCAGAGCTCGAGCAGGTGGCGGGTCTGCTCCTCGCTGTGGGTGGGGTAGAAGGTCTCGACCCCGTCGGCGCCGAGGCTGCGGATCAGGTCGTCGACCTCCTCCGGTGCGTCGATGTCCCAGTAGGGGTGGGCGATGACGGCGACGCCGCCGGCCGCGCGGATCAGCGCGATCGCTTCCGCCGCGGTCGGCCAGCGCCGCGGGACGAATGCCTTCGCCCCCGGCACCAGGTACTCCTCGAAGAAGGGGCCGAGGTCACCGGTCGCACCGGCGGCGCGGGCGATGTGGGGGCGGCCGATCGAGAGCGCGTCGCCGGCCTCGCGCACGGCGTCCTCGAGGTGGAGGTCGAAGCCCTCGCCGCGCAGCTTCTCGACGATCTCGCCTGCCCTGGTGACCCGCTCGTGCTGGGCCCGCTCGCAGGCCGGCGCGATCTTGCCGAGGTCGACCCAGTAGCCGCAGATGTGGAGGTCTTCGGCGTACTCGTGCACGCACGACATCTCGATCGCCGGCACCAGCTCGATCCCGAGCCGCTCGGCCGCCGCCGCCGCCTCGGCGACCCCGGCGATCGCGTCATGGTCGCTCAGCGCCAGCGTCGTGACACCGGCCTTCGCCGCTTCCTCGACCACGCCGGCCGGCGCCAGCTGGCCGTCGGAGACGGTCGAATGCGATTGCAGCTCGATCAGCACGCGCGCCAGCCTAGACCTAAATAGACTGCGCCGCCGTGTTCCAGAAGGTCCTGATTGCCAACCGCGGGGAGATCGCGATCCGGGTGGCCCGCACCCTGAAGGAGATGGGGATCGCCTCGGTCGCCGTCTACTCGGAGATCGACCGCGACGCGCCGCACGTGCGCGCCGCCGACGAGGCGTACCTGATCGGCCCGGCGGTGCCGGCCGAAAGTTACCTCGACATCCAGAAGATCATCGACACCGCCAAAGAGGCCGGTGCCGAAGGGATCCATCCCGGCTACGGCTTCCTCGCCGAGAACGCCGACATGGCGCGCGCCTGCGCCGAGTACGGGATCACCTGGATCGGCCCGCCGCCGGAGGCGATCGAAGCGATGGGCTCGAAGACGAAAGCGCGCGAGATCATGGAGCAGGCCGGGGTGCCGATCGTCCCCGGCTCGACCGAGGTCGCCAAGGACCTCGACGACGCCAAGCGCCAGGCCGAGGAAGCCGGTTACCCGGTCGCCTGCAAGGCCGCCGGCGGCGGTGGCGGCAAGGGCTTCCGGGTGGCGATGACCCCCGACGACCTGCAGGAGGCCTTCGAAGGCTCCGCTCGCGAAGGCGAGAAGTTCTTCTCCGACTCACGCGTCTACGTCGAGCGCTATCTCGAAGACCCGCGCCACGTCGAGGTCCAGGTCCTCGCCGACGGCCACGGCAACGTGGTCCACCTCGGTGAGCGCGACTGCTCGATCCAGCGCCGCCACCAGAAGGTGATCGAGGAGGCCCCGGGCCCGCACGTCGACGCCGAGATGCGCGAGCGGATCGGCAAGATCGCGACCGACGCCGCTGCCGCCGTCGGCTACCGCGGCGCCGGCACGATCGAGGGCATGCAGGTCGGCGACGAGTACTTCTTCCTCGAGATGAACACCCGCGTGCAGGTCGAGCACTGCGTGACCGAGATGGTCACCGGCATCGACATCGTCCGCGAGCAGATCCTGGTCGCCGCCGGCGAGCCGCTCTCGATCGCCCAGCAGGACGTCGAGCTGCGCGGCTGGTCGATCGAGTGCCGGATCAACGCCGAGGCGGCGCACAAGAAATTCGCCCCCGCCCCGGGCCCGATCGGCGACTCCTACAGCGAGCCCTCCGGTCCCGGCGTCCGCGTCGACTCCGGCGTCGAGGCCAATTCCGAAGTCTCGCCGATGTACGACCCGATGGTGGCGAAGCTGATCGTCTGGGACGCCGACCGCGAGAAGGCGACCCGGCGCATGCTGCGGGCGCTCGCCGAATACGACTCCGGCGGCCTGACGACGCTGATCCCCTTCCACGAGAGGATCCTCGCCACCGAGCAGTGGGCCAAGGGCGAGACCTGCCGCGATCTGATGGAGGACACCGAGTGGCTGAAGTCGACCGCCCCCGCGGTGGTCGAGCCGCCGGAGCCGAAAGAGGGCGGCGAGGTCATCAGCCGCGACTACAAGGTCGAGGTCGGCGGCAGGCTGTTCGACGTCAAGGTGATCGGCGAGGCGGTCGCCGGTGCCGCCGCGCCGGCCGGCGGCGGTCGCAAACCGCCCAAACGTGAGCGCAAAGCTGGCGGTGGCGGCGGTTCCTCGAGCGAGAAGCTGACCGCGCCGCTGCAGGGCAGCATCTTCAAAGTCCTCGTCCAGGAGGGCGCCACCGTCGAGGAGGGCGACCTGATCTGCGTGATCGAGGCGATGAAGATGGAGAACGAGATCACCGCCCACCGCTCCGGCAAGGTCACGACGCTGGCCGTCGCCGAGGGCGGCACGATCAACAGCGGCGACCTGATCGCGGTCATCGAGTAGCACTCGGTCAGAGGGTGGGTAGGCCCGGCGCACCCACAGGGCAGGTAGGTCCGCCGGCCCGCCCGCCTCGAGCCCCCGCCCCCGAAAGTCGTGGTTCCTTTCGGACCTCCAGGTTCCAAAAGGAACCACGGGATGGCGGACCGGCCCGAATCTCCATCGCGTGGTTCCTTTC
>JBEHWY010000255.1:0-2801 GCA_048498975.1 Actinomycetota bacterium
GTGCGCACTTATCCCCGCATAGCGGAGAGAAGTGCGCACTCAGCGTCGCAGCTCGGCGTCCTCGGGCTTGCCTTTGCCAACCGGCAAAGGCTGCGCCCTCGTCCTTGATCTGCTCGGCCGGGCGCGCCCCCGGTCACACCTCGCCGTGGAATCAATCATCTAGTCTCCGGAGAGGGCGACCGCGGTCACCCGCGCCTGCTCGAACTCGACGCCGGCGGCGCCGATGCTCTGGTTGCAGTCGATGCCGACCGAGTGGGTCCCGGCTCCGAACACGTCGGTCACGGCCATCACCGTCAGGCTCTGGTAGCGGGCACCGCTGCTGGCGAAACGGACGCCGTCGGTCGAGGCTTCCACCGGTCCCGAAGTGGTCCCGATCCGGCAGTCGCCGATCGCGAATTTTTCGACGCTGCCCTCGACGTGGGCGCGGGTGGTGCCGATCACCAGCAGCCGCGCCGGGCGGGGCAGATCCACCGAGACGACCGAGCAGGGCTGGAAGGCGAAGCCGTCCGGGTTGCATGAGCCCTGAAAGCCGTAGCGGCCGATGCCGCCGAGGGTTGCCGCCGGCACCTCGCCGAGCGTCGACTCGTTGATCTCGGGGCCGCCGAGCGAGTCGGGCGCGACCTCCTCGGCGCCGACCGCGTCGGGGGCGATCGTCGGCGCGGGATAGGCGCCCCGCAGGTCGCCGCCCGCCGCACCCGAGGGTCGCACCGAGAGCGAGCTGTCGAGGATGTCGGCGCCGGTCAGCGAGTCGTCTTTGACGTCCCGGCTGCGCACCGCCGAGTCCTTGATCGAGGGCGAGGTGACCGAATTCCGGGCCACCGAGTTGACCGCCAGGGCGCTGCCGCTGAGCGCCAGGAAGATGGCGACCGTCGCGATGACGTTGGCGTAGGTGAGCGAGCTCTTGATCTTGTTCATGTCTGTTTCCTCCTTGGGTTTGAGTTGGTTTTTCGCTCGGCGGCGACGGTCGCAGCGGCGCGGAGCGCGGACAACGGCGGGGCTGCCGTATTGGCGGCGGCGCGGTGCCGGCCTGGTGGGGCGGGCGGGCCAATACGGCAGTTATGCCGTTGTTCGCCCACCCGACCTCGGCCAAGCTCGCTGTCAGCAAGCAACGACGCCCGCCCTGGGCACGACCAAAGGAGCAAGCAATGGAGCTGTTCGTGATTCGCCGCCGCAGCAATTGGGCCGACGCGGCCGAGCTGGAGGCGACCGCCGCGAAATCGACCGCGGAGGGCGAAAAGATGAGCGACGAGGTGCGCTGGATTCGCAGCTACGTCGTCGAGGAGGCGGACGGCCGGCTTGGCACCGCCTGCGTCTACGAGGCGGTCGACGCGGATGCGATCCGTCGCCACGCCGCGAACGTCGGCATGTCGGCGGACGAGATCGTCAAGGTGGTCAACACCGTGATCGTCCGCGAGGACCCGGTTGCGGTCTAGACTCGAGGAGATGGCCGGCGGCGGCTTGATCGGGCGCGACGGGGAGCGTGCTGCGCTCAGCGAGGCGCTCGACCGAGCGGTCGCCGGTGAGGGCGGGGTGATCCTGCTCGCCGGCGAGGCCGGCGTCGGCAAGACCCGGCTGATGGACGAGCTGGCGGCGGCGAGGGCCGTGCCGGTGCTGCGCGGAGCGGCGAGCCATGACTCGACGCCCGCCTACGGCCCGGTCGTCGCCGCGCTGCGCTCGCACCTGCGCGCCGCGCCCGACGGCCTCGCCGAGTGCGGGCCACTCGGCGCCCACCTGGCGCTGCTGCTGCCCGAGCTCGGGCCGGCGCCGGACGGTGTCGACACCAAGACGCTGCGCGAGGCGCTGCGTTGCGCGCTGGTGGCGGTGGCGCGCGATCGGGGCGGCCTCGCGCTCCTCGACGATCTGCAGTGGTCGGACGCGGCGACGCTCGAGCTGCTGGCAGAGATCGGCCCTTCGCTGGCCGATACCTCGCTGCTCGTGGTCGCCGCCTACCGCTCTGACGAGCTCGCCCGCGAGCACCCGCTGCGGCGTCTGCGCAGCGAACTGCGGCGCCGGCGCTCCCTGGTCGAGCTCGCCCTCGACCCGCTCGACGAGGCCGGCACCGCGGCGCTGCTCGAACGCATGCTCGGCGGCGCCCCCTCGCCGCCGCTGGTCCGCGCGGTCCACGATCGCGCCCAGGGGCTGCCCTTCTTCGTCGAGGAGCTGGCCAGCGCCCTCGCCGACGAGGGTCGCCTCGAATCGGGCTCGGGTGGGCTGGAGCTGACCGAGGGCAACGAGGTTTCGGTGCCGGAGACCGTTCGCGACGCGGTGCTGCTGCGCTGCGGCGACCTCAGCGGCGCCGGCAGGTCGGCCGCCGAGGCGGCGGCCGTCGCCGGCGAGCGCTTCGAGCTCGAGGCGGTCGTCGGCCTCGCCGGCGAGGACGGGGTGGGCGAGCTGCTCGAGCACGGCCTGATCGTCGAGTGTGGCGAGGACCGTGGCGCGTTCCGCCACGCGCTGGTCCGCGAGGCGCTCTACCGCGACGTGCCCTGGCTGCGCCGCCGTGAGCTGCACCGCGAGCTGGGCGAGCGCCTCGAGGCGCGCGGCGCGGCGGGCGTCGAGATCGCCCCGCACTGGCTCGGCGCGCGCGACGACGAGCGCGCCCGCCGCCAGCTCTTCCGCGCCGCCGGCGAGTTCGAGTCCGTCCATGCCTACCGCGACGCCGCCGGCGCGATCCAGCACGCGCTGGAGCTGTGGCCCGAGGACGAGGCGGTCGCGGAGCGGCTTGCCGCGCTCGAGCGGCACGGCGCCTGGTCGGAGCGCGGCGGCGAGCTCACCGCGGCTGACCTCACCCAGCACGAGGCGGA
>JBEHWY010000256.1:0-2784 GCA_048498975.1 Actinomycetota bacterium
CGCGGCGCCGCGGGCGACGATGTCGCCGCGATCGGTCACCTCGCGGGCGAGGACAGCGGAGACGAAGGCGCTGGCGACCTCCTCGCTCGCCCATTCCGGCGAGCGCGAGCGCTCCAGCTCGAGCGCCAGCAGCGTCGTCACCATGCGGGCGATCGCCGGTTCGGGCGGCGAGGCGGCCCGGTAGCGGAGCTCGCCGACGACGGCGTCGGCGACGCGCAGCTCGACGGTGGTGACGCCGTCGCCGCCGGAGAGCAGCCTCTGCTCCTGGTCGGGCGAGGCACCGGCGACGGCGAGGACGGCGCTGGAGCGGTCGATCAGGGCGACGCTGGCGCCCAGCAAGCGCGCCGCGGCCCGCGCCACGGCGGGCAGGCCGGCGCCCGATTCGACTGCCTCCGAGAGCGCGTCGAGCAGCGTCGGATCCCCAGCTTTTGCAGGGGTTTCGCTCTCTTTCGAGCTCGCGGGCATGTGTTCATTATCCCTTTCCGCCCTTGTATACGACCCCTTGGGCCGCACTACGGAGCCGAAATTGCCGCGCCGGCGGTTACTTGCCGTTGACGAAGTTGACGATCTCGGTCCAGTAGTAGACGACCACCAGGCCGATCACGACACCGCCGAGGACGAGCGCGGCGAGCACGAAGACGGCGAGGAAGCCGGCAGCGGCCTTCTCCCAGACGCGGCCGTGCGCGCTGAGCGCCGGGGTGAGGATGAGGAGCACGAAGGTGACCAGGCAGACCAGCCCGGCCGCACCCCAGAGAACGTATTGGTCGCCGAGCCTGGCGATCGCGGTGGGGATCACTGCCGTTGATTGTGGCGCAAAGCGGTGACGACCAGCCCGATCAGAGCGCAGAACGAGAAGGCGGCGGCGCCCAGCGCCCAGCCGGCACTGACGTCGCTGAGGTAGTGGACGCCGAGGTAGACGCGCGAAAGCCCGACCAGGATCGTCAGCGTCACCCCGGCGACGACGACCGCCGTCGCTTTCGCCATCCCCGGCCGCAACCGCAGCACGATCGTCACCGCCAGCCAGACGTAGAGCACCGAGTGGGCGGCGTGACCGCTGGGAAACGAGGAGCCGCGGGTGTCGACCTCGGCGAGCCCGAGCGGCCGCGGCCGGTCGACCGCCGCCTTGGCCTCGTGGACGCCGAGCTGGATGATCGTCATCCCCGCCAGCAGCACCCAGAGCTCCGCCCAGCGCCGGCGCAGGGCGAGCAGCGCCGCGCAGACCACGGTCAGCGCCCAGGTGAAGACCCCCGTGCCGAGCACCGTCACCAGCTTGGAGAGCGCCAGCAGGAAGCCGCTGTGCAGGTGTTCGACGACTTCGAAGGCGGTTTCGTCGCCCGGCGTCGGGCCAGGTTCGCGGCCGACGAGGACCGCGTAGGCGACGAGCACGAACAGCGCCACCGCCAGCGTCGCCAGCAGCGAGGTGAATTCGAGCCCGAAGGTGCCGCCCGGCGTCACCCGGTTCCAGACGAAGCGCAGCTGCGGCTCGTAGCGGCGGCCGAGCACGACCAGCCAGCGCGTCGCCCCGTGGCCCTCCATCCAGGCGACGGCGGCCCGCCGGTTCTCGGCGACGCGGAAGTGGCGGTAGAGGAAGACGGTGCCGGCGACGATCGCGATCAGCAGCCCGAGCAGGAAGGCGCCTTTGGCCGCGTACTTGCCGGCGGTCTCGATGCTGCGCGAGAAGAAGTAGCCGACGAGGATGTGGGCCGAGGCCCAGAGCCCGGTGCCGAGGATGGAGTAGGGGACGAAGGCGCGGTACCCCATCCCCGAGCTGCCGGCGATGAACGGGGCGAAGGCGCGGACGAGGCTGATGAAGCGGCCGAGGAAGATCGTCTTGCCGCCGTGGCGGCCGAAGTAGTCCTCGACCTTTTCGAAGCGCTCGGCGCCGATCCCGAAGCGCGGCCCGTGGCGGAGGACGAACTCGCGGCCGAGGCGGCGGCCGAGGAAGAAGCTGGTCGTGTCGCCGAGCCAGGCGGCGAACCAGGCGATCGCGATCAGCAGGTAGACGTCGATCGCGCCCTGGCCGGCGACGGCGCCGCCGAGCAGCATCACGGTCTCGCCGGGGACGACGAGGCCGACGAAGGCGCCGGTCTCGGCGAAGGCGAAGACGCCGACCAGCAGGTAGGTCCAGGCGCCGAGCGTTTCCGAGACGTCTTCGAGCAGGTTCTGCAGGTTGAGGCTGCCGAGCTCCTGGCTGATGAAGTAGTAGGCGGCCGCCACGGCCAGCGCCACGGCCGCGATCAGGGCTTTTTTGCGGACGCCCCTCCCTCCCCCGCCCTCGCCGGGCAGCCTCACCCGAACCTGCCCGCCTCGCAGACGATCGCGTCCTCGCGCCGCAGCGCGGCGGCGGCGGCGCGGGCCGCGGCGAGGTCGGCGAAGAGCCCGACCGCGGTCGGTCCCGAGCCGCTCAGCAGCGCCACCGGGGCGCCGGCCTCGCGCAGCGCGTCGAGCGCCGCGCCGATCGCCGGCCGCAGCGAGCGGGCCGGCGCCTCGAGGTCGTTGACGAGCAGCTCCGGGTAGGAGAGCGGCGAGGCGCCGGCGCCGGCGACCCGGCGCAGCGTCGCCGCCAGCTCGGTCAGCTCCTCGTCGGTGCGGCCGAGGCCGAGCCGGTCGGCCTCGCGGAAGACGTCGGCGGTACTGAGGCCGCCGCCGTCGGGGAGCAGCAGCGCCGCGTGCGGCGCCGGCTCGGGCAGCGGCTCGACCAGCTCGCCGGCATCATGGGCGGCGAGGCGACCGGCTGCTCGGAGACGACAACCGACGTGCTGATCGAGTCGGCGCTCTGGGAGC
>JBEHWY010000257.1:0-2707 GCA_048498975.1 Actinomycetota bacterium
GTCCGCGTCGCCTCCTTCGAGAGCGACGCGGACGCCGGCGCCGTGGTCGAGCCGCAGCTGCGGCTCAGCCTGCCGGCTTAGAGCGCCTCAATGGTCGGCGAGGACCGTGCCGACGCCGGGGAAGCCGAGCCGGTCGCGGACCGCCTCGGTCAGGTCGTATTCGCGACCGGCGACGTAGGGGCCGCGGTCGATCACCGGCACGCGGATCGAGTGGCCGTGGTAGCGCAGCTTCACCATCGTGCCGCAGGGCAGCGTCTTGTTGGCGACGCCGAGCGTGCCCGGCATCAGGGTGCCGCCGCAGGCGACGCCGTTGCCGTAGAGGCCCGGCCCGTACCAGGAGGCGCCGGCCTGGCGGAAGCTGGTCAGGTGACGGGCCACGCTCGCGGCGGCGAGCGCCTGACGGTTGTGGGCGCCGAAGGCACGGATCGTGAAGTTGCCGACGCCGCTGGGGCGCCAGCGCACGGCGAAGGTGCCGTTGGGGCGGGTCGTCGTCCGCACCACGCCGTGGCCGGCGCCGCGGAAGACGAGCTTGATCGGGCGCCGCCCGCCCGGGCGCACCTTGCCGTGCACGGCGACGCCGTTGCCGGCGAGCACGCTGTGCCCGGAGAGGTGCAGGGCGAGGTGGGACTCGACCCGCTGGTGGGAGCGGTGGCTGTGGGGGTGCGAAGCGGCCGGGGCCGTCGCGACTCCGACCGTCAGCGCGACGGCAGCAGCCGCCGCTGGCAGGAGGTATCGCATTCGTTTCAACTCGCTTTCTGCTGCCTACGGGGTTAGCTGACGGGCTCGCGGGCACCGGCGATGCCGGCTCTCGCTACGGGCGGCGCGCCGCCCGATTCGCCCCGGCCGCGGCGAGGATTCGAGCCGCGGCAATGGGTCCCCCGATCCCCGCCGCGTGAGCGAGGGGACTCGGCAGATGGGTTCTTTGGTCTAGCGGCAGAACACGCTAGGGAGGGCTAGAGAGCGGGAATGTGAGCAAACCCACACAATTGATCCCTGCAAGAGACGGTGCGAAGATGGACGAGTGGCTGCTGACAGGCTGAGCGGGCTGGACGCGTCGTTCCTGCATATGGAGCGAGCTGGCGCGCACATGCACGTCGCCTCGACGATCATCTTCGAAGGGCCGGCGCCGACGCACGAGGAATTCCGCGACCACATCGCCTCGCGCCTGCACCTCGTCCCCCGCTTCCGCCAGAAGCTGCGCTCCGTCCCCTTCGACCAGGGACGGCCGGTCTGGGTCGACGACCCGCACCTCAACCTCGACTACCACGTGCGCCAGACCGCGCTGCCGGCGCCGGGCTCCGACGAGCAGCTGCGCAACCTGGCGGCGCGGATCTTCTCCCAGCAGCTCGACCGCAGCAAGCCGCTCTGGGAGCTGTGGCTGGTCGAGGGGCTCGAAGACGGCCGCTTCTCGATCATCGGCAAGAGCCACCATGCGCTGGTCGACGGCGTCTCGGGGGTCGACATCACCACCGTCCTCTTCGACCTCGACCGCGAGCCGGCCGGTGGGCCCGCCTCCGCCCCGCCCTGGCTGGCGCGTCCGGAACCGACCGACGTGCAGCTGCTGAGCGAGGCGCTGCGCGAACGGCTGACCAGCCCCAAGGAGTTCGTCCGCGGCGTCCGTGCCGCCCTGCGCGGGCCGCGCCAGGTGCTGCGCGGGGTCGGCGCCACCTCGAAGATCGTCGGCGCCGGGATCGCCGCCCCCCACACCGTCTTCAACGTCGAGATCGGCCCCCACCGTCGCTTTGCGATGACCCAGGCCAACCTGGCCGACTTGAAGCGGGTCAAGGACGCCCACGGCGGCACCGTCAACGACGTCATCCTCTCCGCCGTCGCCGGTGGCATCGGCAAGTACCTGCGCGCCCGCGGCCACGACACCGAGGGGCTGGAGATGAAGGCGATGGTCCCGGTCAGCGTTCGCGCCCCCGACGAGCACGGCGCCCTCGGCAACCGGATCTCGGCGATGATGGCGCCGCTCCCGGTCTGGTGCGAGGAGCCGGTCGAACGGCTGCAGATCCTGACCGAGTCGATGGGCGACCTGAAGGCCTCCGGTCAGGCGGTCGGGGCCGAGATCCTGACCAAAATCACCGATTTCGCGCCGACCACGATCGCCTCGCAGGCCGCCCGCCTGCAGCCGGCGCAGCGCTTCTTCAACCTCGTCGTCACCAACGTCCCGGGGCCGCAGTTCCCGCTCTACGTGCTCGGCCGCAAGATGGAGTCGATCTTCCCGATGGTGCCGCTGGCCCGCCGCCAGGCGCTTTGTGTCGGGGTGATGTCCTACAACGGCCAGGTCAACTTCGGCCTGATCGGCGACTACGACGCGATGGCCGACCTCGAGAGCTTCGCCCTCGACCTCGAAGCTGCGATCGAGGAGCTGATCGCGACGGCGCCGAAACGCAAACCACGCCGCACCGCCACCGCCAAGCCCTCGCCCAACGGCAGCGGCGCGGTCGCCGCTAGCGAACCACCTTCCCGCTGATCTCGAACGGGAGGCGGTCGGTCAGGTAGCGCCAGTCGAGGCGGCGGGCGCTGAACCCGTTGGCACGGCCGTCGGCGTTGACGACGACGGCGGTGATGCGGGCGAAGCGGCGGGGGTTGGCGAGGTGGACGGTGAGGACGCCGCCCTTGCGACTGAAGTCGACGCTCTGCAGCTCGCGACCGCGCCGCTCGCCGCCGATGCGGCCGACCAGGGCGAGGCCGGTCTCGACCC
>JBEHWY010000258.1:0-2670 GCA_048498975.1 Actinomycetota bacterium
TCCGGCGCCGGAGCCCTGGCGCGGGTCGTCCTCGCCTGCCTGCTGATCGCCTTTCCCCCGGTCCTGATCGTCGTCCTGATCAACTGGCTGCTGCGCATCCTCAGCGGCCGCCGCATCCCCTCGCTGATCGTCGGCCCGCTCGACCGCCGCGTCTTCACCCCCTACGAGATCCGCCGCCACCGCCTCGAGCACGCCAGCGACGCCACCCACGGCGCCTTCGCCCGCCTCGGCCGCCGGGTCGCGATCTCACCGCGGCGGGTGATGATGGGCACGGTGGCGCTGCTGCTCGTCTTCTGCTGCGGCTTCGCCGCCTTCTCCACCGACCTGACCAGCGAAGACACCTACCGCAACGAAGTCGAATCGGTCGAAGGCCAGAACCTGGTCAACAAGAGCTTCGCCTCGGGGACGACCGCGCCGACCGACGTCGTCATCCCCGACCCCGCCAAGGTGCCGGCGGTCAAAGCCGCGGTGGCGGCCGTGGGGGGCGTCGAGGAAGTCTCCGCCCCCCTCGCCAGCGGCCCGCAGGGGACGCTGATCCAGGCGACGCTGGAACCGAACCCGTACTCGACCACCGCCTTCGCGCTGGTCGCGCCGATCCGCGACGCCGCCCATGCGGTCGAACCCGAGGCCCTGGTCGGCGGCCCGACCGCGATCGAATCGGACATCCGCGACGCCGCCGGCTGGGACTCGATCGTGATTCCGCCCCTGATCCTCCTCGTCGTCTTCCTGATCCTGATGGCCCTGCTGCGCGCGGTGATGGCGCCGCTGGTCCTGGTCGCGACCGTGATCCTCAGCTTCCTCGCCGCCCTCGGCGTCGGCTACTTCGCCTTCGACGTGATCTTCGGCTTCCCCGGCTCGGACCCCTCGCTGCCGCTTTTCGCCTTCGTCTTCCTCGTCGCGCTCGGCGTCGACTACAACATCTTCCTCGTCGCCCGCGCCCGCGAGGAGACCCAGAAGCACGGCTCCGAACAGGGCATCCTGCGAGCGCTGGCGGTCACCGGCGGCGTCATCACCAGCGCCGGCATCGTCCTCGCCGGCACCTTCGCCGTGCTCGGCGTCCTCCCCCTCACCTTCCTCACCGAGCTCGGCTTCGTCGTCGCCTTCGGCGTCCTGCTCGACACCTTCGTCGTCCGCAGCATCCTGGTGCCGTCGATCGCGCTCACCCTCGGCGATCGCTTCTGGTGGCCGAGCGCGCTCTCACGGCCGACGGCGGCAGATCAGCGGCTGAAGGATTGACGCCCCCAGAGGGGCGCGAATGCTTCAGCCGACCGCGAAGTCGCGGACTTCGTCGAGGACGACTAGGCCGCCGACCTCGGCGCGGCCCTCGCCGAGCGCGGTCGCGAAGAGCAGCGAGCCGCGCCCCTGGTGGATCCTCAGCTCGCGCCCCAGGGCATCGGCGAGCATGATCGCCGCCGAGCCCGTCGCCTCGTCCTCGCCGACGCCGTCGCCGAGCGACCAGCAGCGTGAGCGCACCTCGCCCTCCTCCCGGTCGAGCCAGGCCCAGAGGTAGATCTCGTCCTCGCGCCCCTCCGGCGGCCCTTCGAGCGCGTCGATCTGCGCCGGCTCGCCCAGCTCGATCAGCTTCCAGGGCGGCGACCACTCGGCGCGGGCCGCGACGAAGGTGAGCTCGCCGTCGCGGCGCACTTCGACCTCGCCGGCAGGCGGCCGCAAGACGTCGACCGGCACCCCTTCCTGCGCCAGCAGCCAGGCGGTGCCGACCGTCGGGTGGCCGGCGAAGGGCAGCTCCAGCCCCGGCGTGAAAATGCGGATCCCGCCCCGCCCGGGCTCGTCGACGAAGACCGTCTCGGAGAAGCCCAGCTCGTGGGCTACCGCCTGGCGCCGCTCCTCGGGCACCTCGCCGCCCTCGAGGAAGACCCCGAGCGGGTTCCCCTCCTCCCCGGCCTCGTCGGTGAAGACGCGGAGGATGTGGAGGGTCGCCACGGTGGGGCCGCTCAGAGGATCGGCAGGAAGTTTTCGATCTCGAAGGGCGTGACCTGGACCCGGTACTCGTCCCATTCCTGCCGCTTGATCTCGACGAAGCGGCGGAAGGTGTGCTCGCCGAGGGTGCGCAGGACCAGCTCCGAGTCGGCGGCGACCTCGATCGCCTCGCCGAGCGTCGCCGGCAGCTGCTCGATCCCCTGGTGGCCGAGCTCCTCCTGGGAGAGGTGGTAGAGGTTCTGCTCCATCGGCTCGGGCAGCTCGTAGCCCTTCTCGACCCCTTCCAGGCCCGCCTGCAGCATCCCGGCGAAGCAGAGGTAGGGGTTGCAGGCCGGGTCCGGGCAGCGCAGCTCGGCCCGGGTCGCGCTCTCCTTGCCGGGGTGGTAGAGCGGCACCCGGATCAGCGCCGAGCGGTTGCGGCGTGACCAGGCGAGGTAGACCGGCGCCTCGTAGCCGGGCACCAGGCGCTTGTAGGAGTTGACCCACTGGGCGAAGAGCGGCGAGATCTCGCGCGCGTGCTTGAGCTGGCCGGCGATGAACGACTTCGCCACCGGCGAGAGGTAGTAGGGGTCGTCCTCGTCGTAGAAGGCGTTCCTGCCGTCTTTGGAGAGCGACTGGTGGACGTGCATCCCCGAGCCGTTCTCGCCGAACAGCGGCTTCGGCATGAAGGTCGCGTGGTAGCCGTATTTGAGCGCGTACTCCTTGACCACGATGCGGTAGGTCATGCAGTCG
>JBEHWY010000259.1:0-2622 GCA_048498975.1 Actinomycetota bacterium
CTACCACGCCGCGCCCCCGAACCCCGAGACCCTGGCGCTGCTCGAAGCAACCCGCGACGAGGACGCCCCGCCCCCTGGCTGAAGCATTCGCGCCCCCAGAGGGGCGTCAATGCTTCAGCCTCTACTCGCAGAAGGCGGGGAAGTGCACGGCGATCGTCTCGACCCGGTTGCTGTCGGGGTCGACGACGAAGGTCATCGCCGGGTGCTCGATCGTGTTGACCCAGAGGAACCCCTCGGCGAAGGGGTCGGCGGTCCCCGGCGCCTGGTATTCGGCTCGCGGGTAGGCGGCGCGGGCGTCGGCGGCGGTGGAGCCGACGTGGATGCCACGCGCGGTTTCGACCCCGCCGCTGAAGGAGAGCGCGGAGAGCTTGCGCACGCGGTGGTTGAAGATGGCGAAGCCACGCAGCGGCGGCCGCAGGCGGGCGATCTTCTGGCTCGGCGCCAGTTCGCAGCCCGGGCGCAGCGGGCCGATCTTGCCGGCTTCGCGCAGGTGCTTCGCCGTCATCCCGAGCCGCAGGCCGGGCACGCCGTGCCTGTCGACCGTCTTCAGCGGCGCCGCCGCAGCGGACGCGGACAACGCCAGCGCGACGAGCACCGCCAGCACCGCACCGACTCCCCGAATCCTCATCGCCGGCTAGTCCCAGGCGACGCGGACGAGGAGCTTGCCCATGTTCTGGCCGCTGAAGAGCTGGGCGAGGGCGCCGGGGGCGGCCTCGATGCCGCCGGGGACGATCGTCTCGTCGTAGTGGAGCTTGCCTTCGCCGAGCAGGCCGGCGAGGTAGCCGATCGCCTCTTCGAAGCGGTGGCCCCAGTCGAGGACGAGGAAGCCCTTGATCGTGGCGCGCTGCATGATCAGCTGGCCGATGTTGGAGAGGCCGCCGGCGTGCTCGCCGCCCTCGTTGTAGGTGTTGTACTCGGCGATCATGCCGCAGAGGGAGACGCGGGCGCCGATGTTGAGGCGGCCGAGGACGTGGTCCATGATCGGGCCGCCGACGTTCTCGAAGTCGACGTCGATCCCGTCGGGGGTGGCGGCGTCGAGCTGCTCGCGCCAGTCGTCGGCGCGGTGGTCGACGCAGACGTCGTAGCCGAGCGCGTGCACGGCGTGGCGGCACTTCTCCGGCCCGCCGGCGATGCCGACGACGCGGCCCGCCCCTTTCTGCTTGGCGATCTGGCCGGCGATCGAGCCGACCGCGCCGCAGGCGGCGGAGACGACGACCGTCTCCCCCTCCTTCAGCTCGGCCAGGTCGATCCCGATGTAGGCGGTGACGCCGGTGTGGCCGAGGGCGCCGAGGAAGGCGGGCAGCGGCGCCGGCAGCGGGTCGGGCAGCACCGTCAGCGGCGCCTCCAGCTGGGCGTCGTCGGCGAGGACCAGCTCCTGCCAGCCGACGAAGCCGCTGACCGTCGCCCCGACCGGCATGTCCTCGCGCCGGGACTCGATCACCTCGCCGACGCCGAGCCCGCGCATCACGGCGCCGAGCGGCACCGGCGGCATGTAGCCGCGGATGTCGCTCATCCAGATCCGGTTGGTCGGGTCGAGCGAGAGCAGCTGGGTGCGGACCAGCGCCTGGCCCTCGGCCAGCTCCGGCACCTCCTCCTCGACCAGCTCCAGGTCGCCCTCGGCCAGCTCGCCCTCGGGGCGCCGCCGCAGGCGGTACGCACGGTTGACAGCCATCAGACCCCCACCTCCTCCGCTCGGGCGGGCAGCTCCTCCAGAGCCTCCGCGAGATAGTCCTTGACGACCCTACCCTGCGGCAGCGTCCAGTCGAAGACGCCGTAGATGCCGCCGAGCATCGCCGTCGGCGCCAGGTCCTGCAGCGGGTCCGAGGCCGAGGGCGAGTCGATGCTGACCTGGCAGCGGCCGGTCCAGATTTCCGGCGAGCCGTCGGCCGCCAGCCGCGGCACGGTCTCCGGCTCGGTGCGGATCAGCTCGCAGATGCTCGGCCCCGAGCCGGCCTCGGCGCCGGGGATGTAGCGCAGGGTCAGGTGCGGGGTGGCGCCGACGTCCTCCATCGTCGCCGGCCGTTCCGGCGTCATCGTCACGCTCAGCAGCCGCCTGCCGGCCGGGCGCTCGACCGCGAAGCGCAGCCCCTCGCGGTCGCCGGGGCCGGGGCCGCCACTGGCCAGTTCGCAGTGGGCGAGCTTCTTCGGCCAACCCCAGAGCTCGCGCCCGGCGGCCATCGGCGCGTCGGAGTCGAGGTAGATGAAGGGGCAGAAGAGAAAGGTCTCGCCCTCGAACTCGACCTGCACCAGCATGATCGCCTCGCTGTAGCTGCCGAAGGTGGTGAACGGGTAGTGGCAGACCCAGGCGATGCAGGTAGCCGGGTCGCTCGCCGGCCGCACGCCGGGCGGCAGGTGCCGCGCCACCCTCTCGGTGTCGGCCTGGTAGATCCCGAGGACGACCTGCGCGCCCCGGTAGTAGTAGGGCGGGTCGGGATACAGCGGCGCCGTCACCGGCGCGTCGAAGCCTTGGAAGAAGTCGTCGAGCTTTGGCATCTGCCCAGCATCTCCGCTGGGCGTGGCGCGGGTGCGGGTGGTTCGGGACGGGTTGGTGGGCTCGACAAAGGCGTGGCGTTGGGGGAGGGTGCTCGCCACCCTCCGTGGGCAGGTAGGGCGGCGAGCACC
>JBEHWY010000260.1:0-2563 GCA_048498975.1 Actinomycetota bacterium
CAAGGTGAGACCCGCGGAATACCGGCGGGAGAACTTCACCTCCATCGAATGGTACGTCGAGTGACCGAGCCGGCCCCACGGAGGGGTGCGAGCAGGGGCGGGTCGCCGAGCTCCGCCCGCCTACAACCCGCTCGTAGTCGCCGCCCGCAACGCCAGGAACAAGATCACTCCGCAGCTCACCGCCATGATCCCCATCTCGCGGCGGACGATCTGGAGGGCGATCGATTCCTGGGTCTCGGCGGGGAGGGACTCGAAGTCGACCTCGCCGAGCTCGCGCTGGGCGGCGCCGAGGCGGGCGCCCTCGGCGATGAAGGAGACGACGAGGGGGAGGATGCCGTAGAGGTAGTGGAGGTCTTCGCCCGGTTCGTGGCCGGTGACGACGAGCAACCCCCCCAAAAGGGCCTGAGTGAAGACCGACGCCTGCGCCGCCCGCAGCAGATACCAGAAGGGGATCGAGGGCCGGTTTCGGTACCACTGTATCCCGCCGACGGCGCCAGCCGCGCCGTTAAGCGCAATTACGAAGCAGCCGACGGCGATGTGGAGGCCGACCACGGCTATATCCTCCAAAAACGGTCGGGATTCCGCTTACTGATGCGAAATATCACTATGTAGCAAGTTGTCACAAGGTGGGTGTATAACAGCGTCTACGGGCGTTGAACCAGGGTGAACGGACCTGGCACGCCTGCCCCCCCAACTTCTCACCACCACCCAGTGCTAAAGAGCTATCTCCCGATCTTGGTCTTCGCGGTCCTCGGTCTGACCGTCGGCGGCGTCTTCGCCTTCCTCAACCACATCATCGGGCCGAAGAAGCCGAAGCGGCCGACCGCGGCGAGCCGCCGCCAGGGCGAGCCCTACGAGTCGGGCATCCCGGTCGAGTCGGTCAAGGGCTTCAAATTCGGCGTCAGCTTCTACCTGATCGCAATGCTCTTCATCCTCTTCGACATCGAGGTCGTCTTCCTCTACCCGGTCGGGGTGATCATGAAGGGGGCCGACAGCGTCTTCGTCCTCGGCGAGCTCGTCACCTTCGTCGTCCTGCTGATGATCGCCTTCGTCTACGTCTGGCGGAAGGGGGCCCTGGATTGGAAATAGAGCGCCGTAGCCTGCAGGGCCGCCAGGCCACCGCCCGCGACATGCTGCGAGGCGATCTCGAAGGCGAGGACCTCGAGCGCTACGTCGAAGAAAAAGTCGTCACCACGACCTTCGAGAAAATGCTCAACCTGGCGCGGGCGAACTCGATCTTCCCGCTCACCTTCGGCCTCGCCTGCTGCGCGATCGAGGCGCCGATCTCGATCGTCACCGCCCGCTACGACCTCGCCCGCTTCGGCGCCGAGGCGCTGCGTGCCTCGCCGCGCCAGGCGGACCTGATCATCCTCTCGGGCCGCGTCTCGATCAAGATGGCGCCGGTCGTCCGCCGCCTCTACGACCAGATGCTGGAGCCGAAGTGGGCGATCTCGATGGGCGCCTGCTCCTCCTCGGGCGGCATGTTCGCCAACTACGCCGTCGTCCAGGGCGCCGACAAGTTCATGCCGATCGACCTCCACATCCCCGGCTGCCCGCCGCGGCCGGAGGCGGTCATGTACGGCTTCACCAAGCTGCAGCGCAAGATCATGGGCAACCCCGACCAGGGCTGGCGCCAGCGCTACAACGCGGTCGGCACCGAGGAGTGGGCGCGCGGCGGCCCCGCCTCGCAGCCGAGCCCGGAGGCCGCCGCTGCCTACGAGCAGGCGAGGGAGCTGTCCCTTGCCTGACGCACCGGGACTGGAGCTGATCCGGGGCGAAATCGAGCGTGACCACCCCGGCGCCGTCACCGCGACCTCCTTCGACCGCGACCAGGCGGCGTTGCTGGTCGACCCCGCCCAGGTGCTCGCCGTCCTCGACTGGCTGCGCAAGACGCCGGGTCAGCGCTACGACTTCCTCGCCAGCCTCCACGTCGCCGACTACCTGCCGGCCGAGCCGCGCTTCGGCGTCCACTACGAGCTGATCAACCGCGACCGCCGCGAGCGGTTGAGGGTGAAAGCGATGCTGGCCGACCCCGGCGACGGCGCGCTGCCGCAGATCGACTCCTGCAGCGGCCTCTTCGCGACGGCCAACTTCCAGGAGCGCGAAGCCTTCGACTTCTTCGGCATCGAGTTCAAGGGCCACCCGGAACTGACCCGGATCCTGCTGCCCGAGGACTACGTCGGCTGGCCGCAGCGGCGCGACTTCCCGGTCGGCGGCGAGCCCGTCACCTTCACCTACAACGAGAAGATCTATGGCTGAGCACCAGGTCGAGGAGCAGATCGCCTTCGAGGACCCGGCGGCGCTGACCACCGCCGACCTCAGCGGCATGCTCAGCGAGGACCGCACGACCGAGCTGATGACGGTCAACATCGGGCCGCACCACCCGGCGACCCACGGCGTCCTGCGCCTCGTCGTCGACCTCGAAGGCGAGGTCGTGCGCGACCTCAAGCCGGTGATCGGCTACGTCCACACCGGGATCGAAAAGTCCTGCGAGGACAAGAGCTACTGGAAGGTCATCCCCTTCGTCGAGCGGATGGACTACGTCTCCTACTTCTTCCAGATG